>CAJQSI010000016.1 GCA_905612515.1 uncultured Opitutales bacterium
AAATGCTGCGCCTAAAAGGTTATCACACCGCAGCAATAGGCAAATGGCACCTAGGCATGCTGTACGACGGCGTAAAGAATTCAGGCAAGGTGCCGGTTGGGGCAAAAATTTCCCACGGTCCCCTCGAGCGTGGAGGTTTTGACCAATTTTACGGGTTCCATCACGCCCGCCAAATGAACCTTTGGATTGAGAACGACAAGGTGACCAAAAACCTCAAGCCGGATGAAATGCTTCCCATGCTCACCGCTCAAGCGATCAAGTACGTTCAAAGCCGCAAAGGGAACGAACAACCCTTCTTTTTATACGTTCCATGGAATTCTCCTCACAGCCCGGTGGTGCCCACGAAGGAATGGCAAGGCAAGAGTAAGCTGAATGCCCATGCCGACTTCGTCATGCAAACCGACGACTCCTTCGGCCAGGTCATACAGGCCCTCAAGGATACCGGGCACTTCGAGAACACCTTGGTGATTTGCACCGCCGACAACGGCACCTCCGGTCCTACCTCCAAAATGAGTGACCTCATAAAGAAAGGCCATTACCCCAGCGCAAACCTCCGAGGCTCAAAGGCCGACATATGGGACGGTGGTCACCGTGTGCCCTTTATCGCTTCCTGGCCCAAGGTAATCGAGTCAGGTCGGAAGACTGACGCCTTGGTCTGTCTGACGGACCTCATGGCAACCGCCGCCGACCTGACAGGTCACAAACTTCCTAAAAATGCAGCGGAGGACAGCCTGAGTTTCGCTAACATTCTGCGTGGTGAAGGGAAACCCGTACGAGAGAACGTCATACATCATTCGATCGAGGGGCAATTCGCTATACGGGAAGGAAGATGGAAACTCATTTGCTGTCCCGGCTCAGGCGGTTGGGGCAAGCCAGGCACCAAAACTGCCCTCAAGCAGGCGACCCAGAAAAAGCTCCCCTTCATTCAACTCTACGATATGGAACAGGACGTCGGGGAGAAAAAGAATCTGGCCGTCAAATCGTCTGAAAAAGCAACGGTATTGCGAGCCCTGCTCGATCAACAGATCGCACTGGGCAGGAGCACTCCCGGCCCAAAACAAAAGAACGACGCCAAGATCGTTGTCGACAAGTGGAAGAAATAGAATGGAGGGTCGACCACCTTCAGCGCTTGCCCCGCGAGGGAAAGCCATCTTCATTGTGAGCCATGAGGATTTCTTGCCTCATTTCAACTCTGGTTCTTCTTTCAATCATCTCGGCCGAGGAAACAAGAAGAACCAATTTTATTGTCATTTTATCCGATAATCTCGGTTACGGGGACATCGAGCCGTTTGGGTCCAAGGTCCATCGCACGCCGAGCTTGAACCGAATGGCCAAAGAAGGCCGCAAGTTCACTCACTTCTACGTCACGGCGGGCGTGTGCACGCCTTCGCGAGCCAGCATAATGACCGGATGTTATGCCCAGCGCGTCCAAATGCAGGCAAACCCGCGGGACCAACTTGTCCTGCGACCCATTTCCCCATACGGATTAAATCCCGATGAAATTACTCTCGCCGAAGTGCTGAAGAAGCAAGGTTACGCAACAACCATCATCGGCAAGTGGCACCTGGGCGATCAACCGGAGTTCCTGCCCACGCGACAGGGATTCGACTCGTTCTTCGGCATTCCATACAGCGACGACATGACGAAGGCCACGGGCGAACGCATCGGTTCACGAATGGACGGGAACAGGTGGCCTCCCCTACCCCTGATGGAAAACGAGGAAGTCATCGAGGCACCCGCCGATCGCGACATGCTAACCAAGCGCTATACCGAACGCGCGCTACAGTTCATTGAACAAAACCAAAAGAACCCTTTCTTTCTGTACTTTCCGCAAGCGATGCCCGGCAGTACGGTGAAACCTTTCGCCAGCCCCAAGTTCAAAGGCAAAAGCAAGAACGGCCCATGGGGCGATTCAGTCGAGGAACTCGATTGGTCCACCGGCCAAATCCTAGACAAGTTAGTTGAGCTTGAAATCGACAAACACACCCTGGTCATCTGGACCTCGGACAACGGCGCCCCCATGGCAAGGGACATGGACAGCCCCGCCCGAGGCACCAACAAGCCATTATTCGGCCGAGGCTACACAACCGCGGAAGGCGCTTTTCGCGTGCCGACGATCATGTGGTGGCCAAGCAAGGTGCCCGCAGGAACGACTTGCTCGGAACTGAGTACCACCATGGATTTCATGCCCACCTTCGCCCGCCTAGCTGGCGGAAAAGCTCCACAGGATCGCAAAATAGACGGACATGACGTTCGTGCGCTCATCTTGGGCGAACCCAACGCAAAAACACCCTACGAGGTTTTCTACTACTATCAGCTCGATCACCTGCAGGCCATACGCAGCGGACCGTGGAAACTGTTTCTTCCTTGGGCGAAAGCCAGTCGTCATCCGCGAGTCGCCAAGGGAGAGGCGGTAAAACCGCTTCTCTTCAATGTGGTGGAGGACATCGGCTCACAAGAAGACCTCAGTAATAAAGAGCCCGAAATAGTAAAACGGCTCATGGCTTTGGCCGAACCCGCCCGAACCGACCTCGGAGACCTTGGCAAAGCTGGAAACGGTCAGAGGTCCATCGGGAAAGTGAGCGATCCACGACCACAAACGTTGCCAAACAAATAGTCATCGGAAATCATCAAGGGCACAACAATGTCCCTGAAGCCAAATCCAAAACCCATCATGAATCTGAGATATTTCCTGTCCCATTTCATTGCCATGTTTTGCCCATGCTCTCCAAAAGTTTAGTCAATGAAAACGCCTTTTTTTGAATTTGTCCAAATATTTCCATATTCGGATATAGTAAATGCATGAAACCCTCGCTCACCATAATTCTGGCACTATATGCATGTTTACCTCCAGCCGAGGCGGCAGAGAATGGGTTTAATGAAGTCCTCAAGCCAGCCTTCGCTCAAAACTGCGTCAAGTGCCACGGAGAGAAAGGGAAAGTGAAAGGCAAGGTGGACCTGCTTTCCTTGGAAACCGCGAAGGATTTGGAGGCGAACGAAAAATTACTGGGCAAACTGATCGAGGTGCTCGAGTTCGAGGACATGCCGCCCGAGGAGGAACCGCTACTGGATCCCAAGCTGCGCAAACAAATGGTCGGGGAACTGAAGATGGTTCTGCGCTCCGCCTTGAAAAGCAAAAAGGCCTTTACCCACACCCCGATTCGTCGAATGAACCGCTTCCAGTACAACAATGCGGTAAAGGACCTTTTCCAGCTCAAGGTGTCGGTTTTTCCTTTGCCCGAACGCATGCTGCGGGAGTACGGTGATTATTTCCAACCGAAAAAGCGGAAAATGCCAGATAAAGTGAAGGTGGGCAGTCGCCCACTCGGCAAATCTCAATTGATCGAACCGCGGCTGGTGGGAGTGGATCCCTTTCCGCAAGACCTTCGGGCAGAACACGGTTTCGACAATCGAGGCGACCACCTCTCCCTCTCGCCACTTCTGATGGAAGCCTTCCTGAAGCTCAGCAGCTCGGTGCTGGAAAGCAGAAATTTCGACCAGAAGACTTGTGGCATCTGGAACAGTTTCTTTGTCTCGCCAAAGGGAGAATTCGACCTTGCCGAAGTAGTTCGGGAGCGCTTGCAAGGCTTTCTTATGCGGGCTTTTCGCAAACCGGTCTCTAAAGAATTACTGGAGCGCTATGTCTCCCACGCCATATCCCGCATCAAATCGGCAGACTCCTTCACGGAAGGCATGAAGTCCACCGCCACGGCCGCTCTCGCCTCCCCTCGTTTCCTCTACCTCTACAACGAAGCCACCGACAAGGATTCGAGTAAATCGAAAGATGACTACGAACTGGCTTCCCGCTTATCCTTTTTCCTTTGGGGCAGCATTCCGGACAGGGAATTATTGGAGATGGCGGATAGCGGGGAGCTCTCCGAACCGAAATTTCTGAATCAACAAGTGGAGCGAATGCTGAATGATCGTCGAATGAAACGGTTTTGTGACAGTTTTCCTTCCCAGTGGTTGCAACTGGACCGAATCATTTCCTCGGTTCCCGACGTAAATAAGTACGAGGAATTCTATTACGCTCCACCTAACTACAGAACCAGTATGGACATGATGCTAGAGCCTCTTTTACTCTTTGAGACGATATTGATCGAGGACCGAACGATCATGGATTTACTCGATTCCAACTACACTTATCGCTCGAAACGATTGCAAAACTGGTACGGTGAAGAGTCAGACGGAAAATTAGGTGGACCCGGTACCATCGAGTTCAATCGAGTGCCCGTGCCCGACAGGCGCTACGGTGGAGTAATCACCACGGCGGCGGTTATGACAATGACCTCGGGCCCTATGGAATCCAAGCCCATCACCCGCGGCGCTTGGTTGGCCGGTGCGATCTTCAACGATCCTCCCGAGCCTCCTCCAGCCGATGTTCCGCCGCTTAAGAAAGAAGATGAGGTTAAGAATCTCACGGTTCGTGAACGTTTCAAGGTCCATCGAGAAGATGCCACCTGCGCCGGTTGTCACGCCAAGCTCGATCCCTTGGGATTTGCCTTGGAAAACTTCGACGCCGTTGGGCGATGGCGCGACCAGTATGAAAACGGGCGCAAGGTGGACATGAAGGGCGTCCTTTTTCGGAAACATAACTTCAGCGACGTAATTGAGTTCAAGGACGCCATCCTGGCAGAAAAAAGACGCTTCACCCGTGCCTTGGCCAGCCACTTGCTGTCCTTTGCCTTGGGCCGTGAAATCAGCGTCACCGATTTCCCCGCGATTGAAAGGATCATAGAGAAAACCGCCGCCGCCGATTACAGGATGCGGGAAATGATCCACCTCGTCACTCAAAGCGCTCCCTTCCTCACCGCATCGAATCCCGATCGAAAAAAGAGCCTCGAAAAATAGAAATTTGTACTTAGATTGAAATAAGATCATGAGACAAGTGGCCAGACGATCTTTTCTGCGAGGTATAGGCGGAACCACCTTAGCACTGCCTTGGATGGAAAGCCTAGGCGTCGCTACCGCCACTACACCCAAACAGCGAATTGCTTGGTTCTACGTTCCCATCGGCGTGGTGCGGCGTGGCTTCTTCCCCGGTGAATCCGAGGCAAATATCCCCAGATTCTCGGGCAGTAGGAAAGAAATTTTGCAGAACGTCAAAAGTCCTTTGGGCCTGAATCCGCTCGAATTGACGTCTACTCAGAAGCCATTGGAACGGGTGAAGGATAAAATCACCTTCATAACCGGCATGGATCGAGCGTTTCAGGAAGGCACCGACGTGCACGCTCAATGTGCCTCCTGCTTCCTCAGTAGTGCCCCACCCTACACTGTTACGCAGTCAGCTTATCCCTTGGCTCGGACCTTGGATCACGTCCTAGCCGACAAAATTGGGCAGAACACCCCTTTCAAGACCTTGGAGTTCAGTTGCAACAGTCACAACGACAACAAGGAGTCGATCTACTTCGATAACATATCATGGTATGGGACGGAGCACGTCGCACCCTCCATGCGCGATCCGCGCAAGGCCTATCGCCGACTGTTTGCGACCCAAGAAATCAACGCGTCGAGGAACATCACGGACCTCGTACTGGAAGACGCCCGCTCCATGCAACGTAACCTCGGCTATGCGGACAGGGAAAAATTCAGTGAATACTTCGACTCCATCCGAACCATCGAGACGCAAGTGGAAAGGTTGGAGGACCTGAAGGACGAACTGTCCAAGGTCAAGTTTGCCGAACCCGCAGATGCGTATCTGCCTCGCGGAGAGTACATTCGATTGATGGGAGACCTCATGGTGGTCGCCCTTCAGACCGGTCTCACCAACATCGCCACTTTCATGATCGGACCCGAGCGCTGGGATACGCCTTACATGTTCGAAACCTTGTTCGACAAACCCCGCAGCCACCACCAAATGTCCCACAACCAAGGGAAGTTCATCGACGACTTGCTCAAGGTGGATCGCTTCCACATGGAGCAGTTTGCCTACCTAGTTGAAAAAATGGACTCCATCGAGGAAGCCAACGGCACCTCTCTGCTGGACAATACAATTTTCACATACGGCTCCGGTCTGGGCGACGGAGCCACTCACCAGTACAGTTCTTTACCGATCATCGTGGCTGGGTCCGGCGGAGGGAAACTAATCACCGGGAAACACCTGAATCTTGCCAATCAATCGATTCCCGATCCTGCGAAAGAGCGAAAATACTCCCAACCCACCAATGGACTGTCGTTGAACAACCTTTGGCTCACCCAAGCAAAGGCCTTGGGCCTGAAATTGGATCGATTTGCCGATAGCACGGGCGAAATCGGTCAATTGCTGGCCTAAATCCTGAAACCGAAAAGCTCTGTTTGCGTTTTGGACACACCTTTACGTGGACAAGAAGCTTAAATTTTCTGATAATCAGACTACCGCATCCCAGTACGAAAATACCCCATGAGACCGACCTACTTAATCATCCTTATATTCGCCTTCGGTTACGGTAGTTCGAGCAAACCTAGTCCAGATGCTTTGCCAGCTGCCTCGGAAAAGGTGACCGAAACTAACCCAAAGAAACCGAGATCTGACGTTTCCAAGGAGAAACGCCCGAACATCGTCTTCATGTTTTCCGACGACCATTCCTACGAGGTCGTATCCGCTTACGGCGGTCGCCTTAAGGATATCGCCCCCACGCCTAATTTAGACCGTATCGCAAATGAGGGCATCCGCTTCGACAATTGCTTTGTCACCAATGCCCTCTGCGGACCTAGTCGCGCCGTGATCCAAACGGGCAAGCATTCTCACCTGAATGGGTTCATGGAAAACGAGCACCGTTTCGACGGAAACCAGCAAACCTTCCCAAAGCTCCTGCAAAAAGGCGGATACCAGACTGCGGTCATAGGAAAATGGCATCTAGGTACGGACCCCCAAGGTTATGATTTCTGGAACGTATTGCCCGGGCAAGGTACCTATTACGCACCGGACTTCAGGACTCCCAAGGGATTGGTTGCCGGCACACCCGGCGAATACGTCACTGAAGCCGTTGTAAGCAAATCAATAGACTGGCTGAAGAAAGACAGGGACAAGGACAAGCCGTTCATGCTGATGGTGCAGCACAAGGCGCCGCATCCCCAGAAAAATAAGAACGTTTCCGCGTAGTTCACCCAACCACGGTCAAGGAAGAGTCCACCCATGCGAGGGTCCTTGAATGGAACCATGAGCAGCATGAAAAGAATAGTTATGCCTGCGCCGACCAGTAAACTTTTTCCAAAATTGACGTTGGCGTGATCCTTTTCCTCCCAGCCTTTACGAGCGGGTTTTTGGTTTCCTGTTCCAGTTGGTGGAGTGGTCGCTTCTGGGATTTGGAATCGGTTTTGGCAAGCTGGGCACTGGACTTGTTGGCCGATGTGTTCCTGAGTGACATTGAGCGCGGTGCTACAGTGTGGACATGAGATTTGCATAATAGTCGGCAGGGCGTTGGATAGAAGTGAAAGAGATAGATAATAACTTCTCATAACAACTGCTACCAGTTGTTATGAGAATCTTTATGGAGTGAGCTGACTCAGAGTAATTTCGACGCTGTGGATAGCTTGGCCATTCTTGTTCATGAAGGAAGCTTTGAGTGTGGGATCTTTGCTCTCGTGATCGATATCTATCAGCAGCAGGGTGTTCTTTTCCAGCGCCGACCATTTTAGATCGGGGTGCTCGACGTTGAGTGACTTGATGGTGGATCCGTGCATCGGCGAACTGATGAATTGGTAGAGCGGGTAACCGACGTGTTTGTCGGGATACTTGAGTAAGCGGCTGACGTGAATGTCGCCACCCAGCAGGCTGACTCCACTGATCTTTTCTTTACGGATCCATTCGAACAGGGCTTTTCTTTCGGTGCTATAGGTTTCCCAATCGTCCTTTTCCTGGTTTTGCTTGTCGTCCCAGATGATGCCGCAGGCGAGGATCTTGAAGGAGGCGGTCGAGGCTTTGAGTTCCTTCTTCAGCCATTGCCACTGCGCTTTGCCCAGCAAGGTTTTCTGCTTGGGGTCAATTTGCGATTTGCCGGTGTAGGAAAACCAGCGAGCATCAATGACGAAGACTTCGACCGGGCCGGTGCGCACTTTGGTATAAATGCCATTGCCCTTATTGTCGCCGTAGCCGAATTGCGGGCGGTACTCCTTGAAGGATTTGATGCTGTTGTTCTTTTGGGGGAAAAGGCCGTCGCTGTCATTCAGGCCGAAGTCGTGGTCGTCCCAGGTGCCTACGTAAGGGGTCGATTTCAATACCTCTGCGAACGAGGGAATGCGCAGGAATTGGCGGTGCGAATGTCGCTGCACCTCGAGGGCGCCGTGGTCGATGTAGGGAGTGTCGCCCATGAAATAGATCAAGTCCGGCTTCAATCCCGCTATCGATTTGTATAAGGGGCTTTCTTCGATGTCCGCACAGGAGCCGAATAAGAGGCGCGTTTTGCCCTTGTTCTCTGCATGCGTGCTTGTGAAATGATAGTCAGCACCGGAAATTTTCAGACCATTGCCCTCGACCTCATAGGAATAAGATTGCCCTGGCTTCAGTTTCAATACTTTCCAATTGATTGTTAGGTCGTCCTTTTCCGTCGCCGAGAGTTGCTCTTGCCAAACGATGTTTTTGCCGGCGTCTCTGACTGTTAGTTTGTAGCTGCCGGTCTGCGGTGCACGCATCCAGATGCAGGTCTTGTCGGCGTCCACTTGACCGATGTATGGACCAATCGTCTTGTCGGCGGCCGTCAGAGCGTTTTTCTTGGCCAAACTTGCCTTGTCGAGAGTCGCTACCTGTTCTTCGTTCAGAGCGAAATCCAGCGCATAAACCTTACTCACTTTAAGTTTGCCGAAATCGACTTCACTGAAGTGGCGCAGCATCGGCGATGCGTGGCGGTGGGGGGAGTCAAATCCGCGTTCTCCCGCAACTTTGCCGTTGATGAAGATCTGCAGCGTTGCTTTCACACCTGCTGATTTCCAGCAGAGAAGAATAGCATTCACGCCCTTGTTTAGCTTGACCTGCAAAGGCTTCGATTTATATCGATAAGGGCTGGCCTGCAGCTGAAGACCGGCCTCTTTCCCATTAGAAACCGCAATGCTGAACGCGTCGTTGTCGGTGGTAATATCTCCGCTCGCATCGGCGTCGATCGTGAAGCCCAGACTAAACTCATTGCGAAATTGCGGCTGATAAAAATCATTGCTCAGCTTCTGTTGCTTTAATTCCGTTGCGCCGCAGGCTATTTGCGGGCAGATCAGCCCACTGGCACTAACGAGTATCATCTTGCGGCGCGTCATCTTGTGTTCTTCTTTCATAATTTCACTGCTAGGAATTTGTTTTATGTGGTTGTCCCTGAGGAGATCGGAGAAACCGGACATTAGTCGCTGATTGACGTGCATCCTGCCCCCCTCCCCCGCATAGGGCAAATTTTTCTCACCTTGACCTCTAGTCCTGTATTATGACAGAAATAAGTGATATTCTCGTTCCCTATTTCCTCTGCGCGTGAGCAATTGATCCGCAAATTCTGGGTGAGCATGATTCCTCGAGCCCCAGCGCTCGCCCGTCAGATCGGGGTTGGCCGTATGACGATCGCCGCGGTGCTGTCTCTGCTAGGAGCGTGACTACGCATGAACGAGCGATTTCCTCCAGATATTGTCTGACTCGTAGTCACGTAGCACCTTCCGGAGGAATACGTCAGCAAGAACTATCCCGAGCCTAAAAACCTGTTCGATGACTACAAGGGGCGCGGTACTCCCGCCCAGACGCAGGACATGACCCTCTGAGTGACCATGGACCTCGCCCTCGACAACAAGATGGTGCCTTTCCGTCAGGATCGGATGAACGATGCACAGCGCAAGCAATGGAACAAGGTCTACGACGGGATCCGGTCCGACGTCCTCAAGAAGCGTCCCCAAGGAGACGATCTCGTGCGCTGGAAATACCAGCGCTACATGGCTGACTATCTGGCCTGCATCAAGTCGCTTGACGAGTCGGTCGGGACAATGCTCGATTATTTAGACAAGTCCGGTTTGGCCGAGAACACAGTGGTGATCTACGCCTCGGACCAAGGATTCTTCCTTGGCCGGAAGTGGCTAAGCCAGGCACCGTGAACAAGCAAATGGTGTCCAACTTGGACTTCGCACAGACCTTTCTCGACTTGGCGGGCTTGGACCAACCATCCGACATGCAGGGCAAAAGCCTCAAACCCTTGTTCGAGGGCAAGGAGGCCAAGGACTGGAGAGAGTCGGTCTACTACCACTACTACTGCTTCCCGGAATATCATGCCGTTCGACGTCATGACGGTGTCCGTAACAGTCGCTACAAATTAATGCACTTCTACGACTTGGACGAATGGGAACTCTTCGACCTCAAGAAAGATCCCAAAGAAATGAGGTCGGTGCACGACAACCCAAAGTACGCCGACACTCTCATGCACATGAAGGGTGAGCTGGCCAAGTTACGGAAACAATACAAGGTGCCTCCTGCCCCAAAATTGCGGAAGGGAGAGACCTTGTTTCCCCCTTGGTCGGAATTCGGCACCTTCGAGGTGGGTCTAGGCAACGATGGGTGGATCTTGCTCTTCGACGGCAAGTCCCTGAAAGGGTGGCGACAACGCGACCAACCTAATGAGAAACTCGCGGAGCAGATTCCCGAACTCACGGGGATCAAGGTGGTGAACGGGGAAATCCACCTATCTCCCGACCCCCAAGTGTTTTACCTGCATACGCGGGAATTCACCGACTTCATACTCGAACTGGAAGCCAAGATGCCCGAGGAGGATTTTGATTCCGGCGTGGGCTTTCGTTGCGTGTTGCCCAAAGAAGCTGGTTTGCCCAAAGGATACCAACGCGAGATCTCGGATATTCGAAGCGGCGGCATTTTCGACATCGGGGTCGGTTGGGTGAACCCCCAGGAAGAGAAGGAGCAAATCGACGCCTTCGTGAAACGTACGAATACTTTTCTACAACCCGGAAAATGGAATCAGATAAGGGTGCGCTGCAAAGGCAGTCATATCAAGACTTGGGTCAACGGACAGCTTTCAAGCGATATCAAGGACGACACGCACAAGAGTGGAACAATCGGTTTGCAACACCACTCCAAGGAAAGCCTTTACCGTTTTCGCAACCTGCGTATTCTGGAAATCTGATACAAATAGCCTGCAAATTAGTGAAGACAGGCCAAATGATTCGAACAGACCTTCAATCCAAATAATATCATGAAGAACCTCCTCTGCATTTTCGCCCTATTATCCTTTCAGTATCTGGCACTGGCTGAAAACAATGATTTCAAAACACTTTTCGATGGCAAGACCCTCAATGGATGGACTCCTGCCCCCGGCGGAAAGTGGGAAGTTAAAGACGGTGCAATTGTCGGTACTAGTCCTAAAACGGAAAGGCGACATGGCATACTTCTTACGGACAAGCAGTTTACGGACTTCGTCGTGAAGGCGAAGTTCCGCGTTCACTCTGGTGACAGTGGGTTTTATTTTCGTGCAAAGCGGGTGAAAAGCGCAGTGAGCGTCAACGGTTTTCAAGTGGAAGTAGACACCACTCAGGAAACAGGAGGTCTGTACGAGACGGGCGGTCGAGCATGGGTGAAGAAACCATCCCCCGAAACCGTCAAAAAGCGAGCCTACAAGAGTGGTGAATGGACCGACCTCGAACTGAGTGCAATCGGCAGAGACGTTGTCGTAAAGATCAACGGGATCATTTCCTCCGAGTTAAAGAACGACCGCGGCCGCATTAAAGGCTACTTCGGACTACAATTACACGGTGGACAGGACATGCATGTCGAGTTCAAGAACATCGTGATCCGTGAGGTCGAATCTCCAAGAAAATAATGTATTCGATTACATGTATTCGCAATTTGCGGAGCAAGTTAAACGATATCGGTAGCGTAGACTCACGAGAATGGTTTTTGCTCTCATTCACACCATGAAAATATCTCCGATATACCTCAGTTTCCTTTTGATTCTGCCGTACAACTCGCAAACGACATTCGCCGCAGAGGAAGAGAAGGTCAGATTCGCCGAGTTGGATGCCTACTGGGCAGAAGTGTCGAGAGCGGTACGCGAAGGCGATTTCGAGGGCTACAAAGCCACTTGCCACGAAAAAGGAGTGCTTGTTTCTGGAATGAAAAATACCAGTTATCCCCTTTCAAAGGCTCTGGCTCGCTGGGAAAAGGAGTTCGCGGCCACCAGGGCAGGCGAAATCAAGGCCAAGGTGGAGTTCCGGTTTTCGCAACGATTAATGGACGAAACTACCGCCCATGAGACCGGGATTTTTCTCTATTCCTTTACGGACTCAAAAGGCTTATGGAAAAAGGAGTACATCAACTTCCAAGCTATGCTTTTAAAAGGTAAAGACGGATGGAAAATCATGATGGAATACCAAAAGTCCAAAGCCACAAAAGAGGAGTGGGACTCACTCGCGGTAAAAGGTCAAAAGCGACTCCGGTGAGGCAGTGACATTGCCCCTCTCCCGTGATGCGTTAAGCTATAACAATTGACTTTCCAAAATAATCAATACTGAGAACTAGAACTCCTTGGTTCTTGTAACCTACTTCATATGTTTATTTGCTTTCTAATATGAAAAGAAGAACCACCTTCCTAAAGCTACTACTTCTCGCGATCATCATTCAGTCGTCGACGGCCGATAGGCCAAATATATTGATTATCTTTACCGATGACCAAGGTTACGGCGACTTAGCCTGCTACGGGAACACGAAGAGCAAGACACCTCGCCTCGATCAATTGGCCAAGGAGGGCACCAAGTTTACCTCCTTTTACTCGCAGACGGTGTGTGGACCTTCCCGTTCGGCGTTGTTGACCGGTCGCTACCCTTGCCGCAGCAAGGGTTGGGGCATGCCCGCGAGTGAGATCACTTTTGGCGAATTGATGAGAAAGAACGGATATCAGACCGCAGCCATAGGCAAGTGGGACGTCTCCAACCGCAAGGCGATTATCGACCGGATGCCCAATGCCCAGGGCTTTGATTACTACTTCGGCACACTCGGAGCGAACGATGGCGGGGGTGTGAAGTTTCACGAGAACAACAAGGCGGCAGGAAGCAGCCGGGACATGGGCGAACTGACCACCCTTTATACGGACAAGTCGATTGAGTACTTGAAGAAGAAGCGGGACCCCAAGAAACCTTTTGTTCTCTATTTGGCCCACACCATGATGCACACCATCATCGATGCGTCCGATCGGTTCCGAGGCAAGTCGAAGGGCGGTCTCTATGGCGATGTGGTGGAGGAATTCGACTACGAGACAGGGCGTTTACTCGATGCCTTGGAGGAGTTGGGCTTGAGCAAGAATACCTTGGTGATCTACACCTCGGATAACGGACCCTGGAACCAAGACAAGTACACCAAGAATAAGAAGGGGCATCCCAAAGAGTCGATCTTCTGGGGGTCGTCCGGGCCTCTGCGTAACGGCAAGGGTTCCTGTTACGAGGGAGGGTATCGTTTGCCCTGCATCGTCCGTTGGCCGGGCAAAGTCCCTGCGGGTCGCGAGTCGGATGCGGTTTTCGGAACTATCGATTTCATGCCCACCTTTGCCAACCTAAGCGATTTCAAGGTTCCTGCCGACTGTGTAATCGACGGAATCGACCAGACCGACTTGTTGCTGGGAAAATCGGAAACAGGGCGCGAAACTTTTTACTTTGACCGGGCCGGTATCCGTAAGGGAAAGTGGAAATACCTGAAAGCAAAGGCTCACTTTTACGGGTACGCAAGGGAAGACGACCGTCCGGTGGAAGAGGAGCTCTACGACTTGGAAAAGGATCTGGGGGAAACCACCAACCTAGCAAAGAAGCACCCGAATGTCGTAGCCGAGTTGCGTAAATTGACCGAGGAATTGCCCGCATACCGCCCGGATGAACGCCGCTAACAAGAAATCCTTTAAACCATGAAAATTTTCTTTTCCACATCACTTTTTCTTCTCCTTTCCCTTGGTGCAGGAGCCGCCAAGCCCTTGAACTTCGTTCTCATTCTAGTCGACGATCTCGGCTGGATGGATCTCGCCTGCCAAGGCAGCAAGTACTACGAGACGCCAAACCTAGACCGTCTGGCATCTGAGGGCATGCGCTTCACCGATGCTTATGCCGCCTGTGCCGTTTGTTCCCCCACCCGGGCCGCGGTGCAGACGGGTCGCTATCCAGGGCGGCTCGGTGTTACCGACTGGATACGATCACGCTTTCAGGGAGGGAAAATCCCGGCGGACAAAAAGAACCCCAGCGGCTACACGGGTGGCCGCAACCACAAATTCCTAGTGCCGAAAAACGCTCTTTGGATGGAGTCCAGCGAAGTGACCATCGCTGAGTTACTAAAACCTGCCGGCTACGTGTCCTGCCATATCGGTAAATGGCACTTGGGCGCCGACGACTGGTATCCGCAGAAGCAGGGGTACGACTTCAATTTCGGTGGTTGCGACTACGGCCAACCTCCCAATTACTTTGACCCCTTCAACCAGCCCAAGGGCCGCCATCCCATGATCCGCGCCGGCATACCTCACCTGCCCGGTCGTAAGAAAGGCCAATACCTCTCCGACCGCGAGGCGGAGGAGGCGGTCGCCTTCATCGAGAAGCACAAGCACGAGCCATTTTTCCTCAACATGGACAACTATGCCGTCCACACTCCCATCCAAGCCAAGGCCGAGGTCACTGCCAAGTACGAGAAGAAGCCCAAGACCAATCAGAAGAGTGCCAAGTATGCGGCCATGGTGGAATCGGTCGACGATTGCGCCGGACGTATCATGGAGACACTCGAAAAGCACGACATCGCGGACCGCACGGTGATTATCTTCACCTCGGACAACGGTGGTCTTCTGGGTCCCACTAACAACGCGCCTCTCCGATCAGGCAAGGGCTACGCCTACGAGGGCGGCATTCGTGTGCCTTTGATCATAAAGTGGCCCGGCTCGGTCAAGGCGGGGACTACCAGCTCCGAACCCGTCACCAGCGTTGACTACCTCCCCACCATTGCGGAAGCGGCCCGCCTGGACTTGCCCAAGGGTGTCGAAATTGACGGCACCTCGTTGGTGGATCATCTGTTTTCCGCCGGCAAGGTGCCTCTGGACCGCAAAGCGATCTACTGGCATTTTCCTCATTATCGCCACAACCCGGGTCCCTACAGCATCATACGTGAAGGTCCTTGGAAACTGATTCATTTCTACGAAGGTCCGATGGAGCTCTATAACTTGAAGGACGATCTCGGCGAAAAGAAGAACTTGGCCTCTTCCATGCCGTCCAAAGTCAAGGAACTGGACGGCCGCTTGCTCGCGCATTTGGAATCGATCGGAGCGAAGATACCCAAGCCTAACGCCGAGAAGAAATGAAACCCAGTTATCGATGCACTCCGAGTCGAGCAACCCATCGCCCAAATGCTTGACTTGAACTCTCCTCTTTTTTGTGAAATGAAAACCAGTCTTAAAAATCTATGATTAATATGTCCTCAAACATTCGGGTTCGCCTGACCCTCTTCTGTTCGACGGCTATGTTGCTGTTTGGTTGCGGCGTGGAAAAGCCAGCCGGCGAGACTGACCCCATCCCGGTCATCGACACACATATTCATCTCTATGACACCAATCGTTCGGAGGGTGTGCCCTGGCCACCGACCTCGGACAAGGTGCTTTATCGTCCGGTCTTGTCGCAGCACTTTGATGCGATTTGCGAAGCTAATGACGTGACCGCCACGGTGATCGTCGAGGCGAGTGACCGGGTGGAAGACAATCAGTGGGCACTCGACTTGGTGCAGCACAATCCGAAACGTTATCTAGGCTTGGTCGGCAACCTTCCGATCGGGACTGATGAATTCGCCGGGTTGTTGGATCGCTTCGCCATGGACAAGCGCTTTGTCGGGTTACGTATGCGCCAACGTCCGGGGGGGGGAGATTTCTTCACGGATGCTGTTTGGCGTGACCTGCAACTACTTGCTGAGAAAGGTCTGACGCTGGACGTCCTGATGTCCGATTTCGACTTGGCGGATGTTTCCATGATCGCGAACCGGGTGCCGACTCTGAAGATTCTCATCAATCACTTGACTGGTTTAACCATTACTGGCGATCCAGCGGATGCGAACTGGTCCGCTGCGGTAAAGAAAGCGGCAGCCCATCCTAATGTGTATTGCAAAGTAAGTGGCATTTTCCAACGTAGTGGTCAAAGCCCTGCACCAAAAGAGCTCTCGTATTATGCACCAATATTCAAAGTCGTCTACGATGCCTTCGGAGAAGATCGCATCATCTACGGAAGCAATTGGCCGGTAACGGATCGGGGCGGTAAATACGAGGAGCAACTAAGCATCATCAACGAGTTCTTCAAACCCATGGGGCGCACGACGCTAGAAAAGCTCTACTGGAAAAACGCCTCGAAGTTTTATGATGTCGAGTTGGTCGTGCATTAATTGACCTTAGAGAAAATGCTTTTCTAACATTTGAAAAGGATGCCTCTCGGCCTTTTGTTTGATCTTGCCCGCTGATTCGTCAAGCCATCGCCCCTGCCCGTCCGCCAAAGGCATTTTTGGGGTCCGAACACCTTTTGCCCCTAGCAATTGCCCATTTTTTTATGGTTGGGTGATCGTGTTTGCAGCCACATTAGGATCGATTTTCAGTATCCCGGGACAAACGATGGGGTTCAGCGTATTCACCGATATCTTGATCAAGGAACTCGGTCTGAGCCGTATCGAACTTAGCCTTGCCTACTGCTTGGGCACAGTGGCTAGCGGTTTCTCTCTACCATGGCTGGGTCGAGTGCTCGATCGCTGGGGGGAACGTAAAATGGCAGTGGCTTCAACTGTGACCACGGGAGTCGTTCTACTCTTTCTGGCAAACAGCGTCCAACTGAGCAGTTCTCTTGCCCAAGTCTTACCTGCGGGGATTGCCGCTTTTCTTGTTATCGGAGTAGGTTTTTTTCTGATTCGAGCGGCTGCTCAAGGCGTCCTGTCCATGACATGCCGCAATGCAATCGGAAAATGGTTCGATCATAAGCGGGGTCTAGCACTGGCTGCAAGCGGAGTGCTGGTTTCATTCAGTTACTCAATCGCTCCGAGATGGCTCGATTGGCTAATTTCAAGATACCACTACGATGGAGCCTGGTTGGTAATGGGTGTATTCACTATAGGCATAATGGGGCCATTGGCTTGGTTGCTTTTCCGGGACACTCCAGAGGAAGACGGTCTACTCATGGACGGAGGCAAGAAGACCGACAGGGCTCTAAAAAACCCTGACATGCACATCCATCACGATTTTACTCGCGATGAGGCATTACGCGATTATTCGTTCTGGGCATTCAACCTTTCCTTGGCGTTTTTTGGACTCTATGCCACCGCCTTTACTTTTCACATTATTTCGCTAGGTGAGGAGCTTAGCTTCAAGAGATCCGACATCCTTTCGCTCTTCATTCCGATAGCATTTGTAAGCGTTACGACAAATCTTACCTTTGGAATAATTAATGCAAGGGTTAAGCTAAAGACACTTCTCTTGGTAATGAACTTAGGTTGCCTTTCCGCCGCACTGGGTATGCTTTTCCTGAATCAGCCAGGGGGTATTCCTGCCTATGTTATAGGAAGCGGAATTGCGGGCGGTGGTTTCGTGAGTCTAAGCGGCATTGTTTTTCCCCGCTTCTATGGCCGCAAACACCTTGGTGCGATTGGTGGAGTAAATATGGCGAGCATGGTTATCGGAAGTGGCATCGGTCCTTTGCTCTTCGGATGGTGCCATCATGCGACCGAAAGCTATCGGATAATTCTTTTGTTAAGTGTCGTCATTCCAATGTTACTGGCGGTCATGAGCCTGAAGGCGGAGAATCCTCAGCGAAAATTCATTGCGGACAAATAGCACGAAGATTTTCATCAAAAACTAAACGGGAAGAATTCTTTGCTTTCTGTTGCGTGATTACCAAGGATAACTAGAAGAGAATGGATGCGACTGAAGTCGGTCATAGTTTGCCTAGCCACCATCGTGGCGTTTGCCCCGGAAGCCTTATGGGGTTCTCCCGTTTTGGTGGGTCTCCATGGCAAACACCCCTTGGGAGAAAGGCAGGTGGGCGAACTGCTGATTGGTGAACTACGGTGCGGAGCATGCCATGAAGACAAACTGCCAAGAGTTCTGAAAATGAAGGATTCGCCCGATCTAAGTGAGCTCGGCTCGAGAATAAATCCCGAATATTTGCAACGCTTCATTGCGAACCCGTTAAAAGTTCAGCCCGGCGTGATGATGCCGGACATGCTTGTCGGTCATTCGCCTGAGAAAAGAAAAGACGTCGCCGAGGCCATCGCTCATTTTCTTACGGCAAGGTCATCACGAGCTTTTTCGGAAGTCGGCGTGAACCAAGCGGACTTTTCTGCCGGACGAAAGTTATTTCACGACATCGGTTGCATTGCCTGCCATTCCCCTCGGAATGAACAAGAAAAGGAAATCGAAGGTCAGGGCTTGAAATCGCTAGCACACGTAAAAGAAAAGTACAGCCACGCCTCTTTGTCCGAGTTTCTATTCGACCCCCATCTCGCCAATCCGTCGGGCAGGATGCCTGACATGAAGCTATCGAAGGACGAGTCCAGTGATTTGGCCGCTTATCTAGTTGGTAAAAAAGTGTCCCCGATCAAACCCTTGAAGATAAGCAAAGAACTGGTGATCAAAGGGCAAAAATACTTTCGAGAATTCAATTGTGTAGCTTGCCACGCTCTCGCAGGCGAACCCGCAAGCAAGATGGCTTCTCCGATCTCAACAACAAAAGCAGGACGAGGATGCTTGGCAAAAAGGCCGAAGAAAGCTCCAGACTACGATCTGTCTGACAGTCAACGAAAAGCCATAACAAAAGTGCTTTCCGAGCCAAGGCGCAAACCTTCTGCGCAAGAAGAAATCGCCGTGAGCTTGACGGCGTTCAACTGCATCGCATGCCATTCGCGAGATGACTACGGAGGACCCTCGAAAGCATTCCTGCCCTACCTTCATACATCTGAAGAAGGTTTGGGAAATGAGGCAAGAATTCCGCCGCCACTGACCTTAGCAGGAGCCAAGTTGAAACCTCAATGGATACGCAAGGTGATGTTCGATGGAGAATCCGCTAGGCCCTACATGCATACGAGGATGCCTAAATTTAAAGAGGATAACCTAATACACCTCCCCGACATGCTAGCCAAAGCGGACAAGGTGGAATCCATTTCATTCGTTGAACCGAAGCGACAAGAGCGCGGAAAAATTCGGTCGGCAGGCCACCAGTTAGTTGGTGACAAAGGGCTGAATTGCGTAACCTGTCACAATTTCAACGGCAAGGCTTCGCCTGGATTCAAAGGTATTGATTTGTTAACTTCCTACGAACGGTTGCAACCGAGTTGGTTCTATCGGTTTATGCTCAACCCGGCTGATTTCCGGCCGGGAATCGTGATGCCCAACTACTGGGCGGGAGGCCAAGGTGCTCGCAAGGATATTTTGGAAGGAAAGACCGATGCTCAGATTCAGGCCATATGGCATTATCTTTCATACGGACAAGGAGCTCCCACTCCATCGGGCATTCATTCTCCCGGATCTTTTTTGGAGGTAGGAAAAGTTGTGAGGACCTACAGAGGAAGAAGCCGTATTGCCGGTTACCGTGGCATTGCCGTGGGTTTCCCCGGTGGACTTAACTACGCCTTTAATGCGGAAACGGGTACGCTTTCGAGTCTCTGGATGGGGGATTTCGTTAGCGTAGGTTGGGGTGGACAGGGGGCTGGGAACTTCAATCCAAAGTCACGGGCGATTTCCTTGGCCCAAGACCTTTCCTTTCATGCCTTGCCCGACTCCGAGACTCCTTGGCCCTTGCTTCCCGTGATGAACAAAGAGAACCCAGTAAATCCCGATCCTCTCTATCCGAAGAATCTTGGCTACCAATTCCTTGGATATTCCCTCGACGACGATTTTGTTCCCACTTTCTCCTATCGTATCGGCGAGGTCTTGATCGAAGACATGTCTCTCTCCGTGGCAAAGGAAGGCAAGACACTGCTTAAGCGTGTCTTGGAGATGGAGGTAGATGAACCGCAAACCATCCACTTCCGAGCATTGGTTGGAAAAATCGAGAAGGTTTCTGAAACTAGTTACAAGATACCTGACCTGCGGCTCAATCTTCATGCCAACGGAGCAACGCCCAATGCCTTGAGACCCCTTGGTTCTGACGAAAGTTCCTTCGAGCTTCTTTTAAACCTTGATTTGTCCAAGGGTAAATCCCAATTGAGGTTGGACTATGACCTTTTGCGCTAACCCTATACTTACTGTGTTTGCGGGCTTGTTTGTTGCCGGAGCACTGAACGTTTCATCCTGGGCGGAAGAAGTTGGCGACATGTGGGGCACAGCCAGTCGGGAACGCGAGTATTACAAATTGGTCAACCTTCCAATCCCAAAGGACTTGGTGGTAGAAGCCGGCGCCTTCGTAACTCTTCCTGACAAACGGATCGCAATCGGTACCCGGCGAGGCGACATTTATTTACTTTCCGGCGTGGACGAGGAAAAGCCCAACCCGAAATACGAGCTTTTCGCCTCCGGTCTCGACGAGATTTTCGGTTTGGCCTACAAGGACGATGCCTTCTATGTGAGCCAAAGCTGTGAGATGACCCGGGTAACCGATCGCAACACCGACGGCAAGGCAGACCTGTTCGAGGTGATTTCCGATGCCTGGGGCTACGCCAACTACCATGAATATGCCTTTGGCTCGAAGTTCGACCCCCAAGGCAATCTCTACGTTGCCCTAGGGTTGTCATCGTCGTACCATTCGCGGGCCCTTTTCCGGGGATGGGCCTTGAAGATTACTCCCAAAGGCAAGACCATACCAATTGCCAGTGGTCTTCGTAGCCCCGGAGGAATCGGTCCCAATGAGCACGGCGCCTTGTTCTACATAGAGAGCCAAGGTCCATGGAATTCTTCATGTAGCCTCAAATTCGTAAAGGAAGGAGGTTTCATGGGGCATCCCATCAGTTACAACTGGTACAAGTATGCCCCCGGCATGGGTGCTTCGCCAACCCAGCCTGAGTCCGGAGGGCGCATCGCAACCGAAAAAGAACGAGTCAAGCAACTGGTGCCCTATGCAGTTGTCTTTCCCTACATCAGAATGGGGAGGTCGATTACAGGATATGTTGTCAACAAAACCAATGGTAAATTCGGTCCATTCGAGAATCAGATTTTTCTTGGAGATTACACCCAGTCCATCGTAATGCGGGCCACCACTGAAAAAGTGAATGGGGTTTGGCAAGGAGCCTGTTATCCCTTTCGCGAAGGCCTCTCGACAGGTATTCTCAATGTCCAATTCACCCCCAATGGAAACTTGCTTTGCGGTGGGACGAACCGTGGTTGGCCGGTTCGCGGCATAAAGCCTTTCGCACTCGAGCGCCTTCAATGGACAGGGCGTATGCCCTTTGAAATCGAGCGAATAAATATTACTCCGCAAGGATTTGACATACGGTTTACAAAACCCGTGGATATTCCAACTGGCGAAGACCCGAAAAATTACAAGGTGTCAACCTTCACACATATCTACCACGGCGGATACGGTGGACCCGAGGTGGACGAAACCGCTCCGACCGTGCAAGCAGTAAGGCTTTCCAGCGATGGTCTTAGAGCAACCATTCAGCTGTCGAACTTGAAAATTGGCCATGTCCACGAATTTGATTTCGTAACACTCCGCTCAAGGGAAGGCGAAGAGCTTCTGCACCGGCATGCCTATTATACGGTAAACGAAGTTCCGTCGGCTCAGTAAGCCTGAACTTCGATCCACATTTTCCGGTAAATGGAGTTGCACTTACAGAGGCAGAAAAGGAACGTGGCTAGAAATATCAACTACACGGGCCAACACTCCCAATCTTCTTTGATTAACAATCAGATTGGAGAGCCTTTCATTCAATTCAAAGTATGAATCAATACCAAACAGGACAACGCTGGATCAGCATGTCAGAACCCGAGTTAGGTTTGGGCACAGTGGTACAGGAAGCCAATGAACGCGTGCACGTCCTTTACCCGGCTACTGGGGAAATGCGCTTGTACGTTTCCGAACTAGCCCCGTTGCAACGAGTGCAATTCAGGGTCGGCCAAGAGATTGAGGACCACGAGGGGACCAAGCGTTTCATCGAAACCATCCGAGAAGAAAATGGAGTGCTTCTCTATTGCGGAGAAGGATGGGAACTACCCGAGGCTCACTTGAGCGACAACATAAGCTTGGACGGGCCGGAAGATCGCCTGCAAACAGGACATTTCGACGAGGCTTTTGTCTTTGGGCTAAGGCTAAAGGCCATCGAAATCATGCACCATTTGCGAAAGTCGCCCACCAGGGGGTTTCTCGGAGGGAGAATTGATCTCATTACTCATCAACTTTATATTGCTCAGGAAATCTGCAATCGTTCCGCACCCAGAGTATTGCTTTCGGACGAGGTCGGACTAGGTAAAACCATTGAGGCAGGTCTCATCATTCATCGCCGACGATTAACGGGACGGGCTGAACGCGTTTTGATTATAGTTCCGGAATCTCTCGTGCACCAATGGTTTGTAGAGATGCTGAGGAAATTCAACTTGTGGATGAATATCTTTGACGAGGAAAGATGCACCGCAATCGAGACTTCCGATCCCAAAGTAAATCCGTTCTTGGACGATCAACTGGCGTTGTGCAGCATTGATTTTTTAGCCAACAATACCCTGCGAGCTAAACAAGCCTTTGAGGCGGGGTGGGATTTGATGGTTGTGGACGAGGCTCACCACTTGGAGTGGACCTTAGATCATGTGAGTCGGGAATATGAACTGGTGGAGGCTTTGGCCAATAAAGCGGAAGGGGTCTTGCTCCTAACCGCGACCCCGGAACAGTTAGGCCCCGAAAGCCACTTCGCACGCCTGAGAATACTTGATCCCAATAGATATTCGGACCTGTCTTCCTTTCTAGACGAAAATGAAAGTTATGCCGACGTAGCGCCAATCGCAACTGCGCTTCATGAAGGCAGTCCTCTCACAAGCGATCAAAGAAGCTTCTTGGCTTCGATGCCGGACATAGATGCCGAGGAGATGGATGAAATCACCTTGTTGTCCGCGCTACTTGACCGGCATGGCCCTGGCCGAGTAGTCTTTAGGAATACTCGAGCAAACATGAGTGGTTTTCCAAAAAGAGTTGCCTACTTACTGCCACTTGATCCGCCAAAAGAAGCCCCGCCTGCACTTGATGACCAAGACGAATTGGAGCTTGAGGATTTATATTACCATGAAGAGGATGAAGAACCCACCGAGGCAATAAGTTTCACCCCGGAACCACGCGTCTTGTGGTTGGAAAAATTGCTTGAGGAGATCGGGGAAGACAAGGTGTTGCTTATTTGTGAAAGCAAAGAGAACGCCAAAGCAATCGAGCAAGCCATAGCCCAAAGGATAACTGTAAAGAGTACGGTATTCCACGAAGAGTTAACCCTCGTCCAACGAGACCGCAATGCCGCATGGTTCGAAGAAAAAGACGGTGCACGTATATTGATCTGCTCCGAAATAGGAAGTGAGGGAAGAAACTTTCAATTCTCTCACCACCTCGTGCTATTCGATTTGCCCGTTGACCCTGAACTGCTTGCTCAACGGATCGGAAGGTTGGATCGGATCGGCCAAACGCAAACAATTCACATTTATGTTCCATACACGAAAAACGGTAGGGAAGAAGTGCTCGCCCGTTGGTATCACGATGGCCTGGATGCCTTTGAGAATCATCTCGAGGGAGGAAATCTTGTGCTCCGGCAATTTGGCGAAGAGATCGGCGAACTCCTGGAAACCTTTAACGAATCCGTTGAGGAAGAGCACAAGCTCGCCAAGCTGATTGCAAAATCTTCGCAACAAAGAAAGATTATTGCCGAACAGTTGGAAAAAGGTCGTGATCGATTATTGGAGCTGAATTCCAACCGACCGGAAGTGGCGGATGCGCTGGTAGATTCAATTCGCGACACTGACAGTTCACTTGAGTTGGAAACTTTCTTATTGGAAGTGTTCGATCACTTCGGCGTGCGAGTGGAAGAACGGGACAATCGCACCTACCTTTTGGATGGTCGTGCCGCGATAAACTGCGATGGATTCCCGGGGTTGCCCAAAGGAGGACTTGTGGGCACGTTCGACCGCAACTATTCTCTCAGCAGGGAAGACATAACACTCCTGACCGGAGATCATCCCATCGTCACAGGAGCTGTCGATTTATTGCTCGGGAGTGAGCAAGGAAACTGCAGTTTCAGCGTATGGGAAGATGACAAGGAAGAGCAATCCCTCCTCCTCGAAGCAATCTTTGTATTGGAGGCACTGGCCCCAAAACAACTCCACGCAGATAGGTTTCTTCCCCCTACCCCGTTGCACTTTCTGATTAACCAAGATCGAGAGGTAGTCACCATGGACTTACCCGAAATGATCGATGGCTCCCCTTACGCCCTTCTGGATGACTTTAAAGTCGGGAAAGAACTGATCCCGAAAATGCTCGGAAAAGCCCGAAAGATGGCTACAGCGATGGCCAAAATTTTAATTAAAGAAGCCACGGCATCGATGACGACCACCATACAAGGAGAACTCGACCGCCTCACCGCCCTTCGCAAGATAAATGATAACATTCGACAAGAAGAGATCGATCTCACTTGCAAACAGATGCAGGAATTGGCCGAAGCTTTGAGTAAAGCAAGAATTCGGCTCGATGCCATACGATTAATATTCAAAGGACCTCAGGAAAACGAATACACCGATTCAGAGGAGTAAAGAGCGTCACTTCAGTCTTCCATCGAGATCCGCGAGATGTTGTATAATATAGCTCATTCCTAGAGGAGGAATAGATTCGCCAACAACCTCGCGAACCAACCGCGGTGAAAAGTTCAAGCCAGGTTGGCTCCTGCCGTGTCGAACTCCTTCAAATTGATAGGCCCGATTCCAACTAGGATGATCGAGAGTACTCAAAATCAAAATCTCTCGGAGGGAAAGAACGCGATTTTGGTCAGGATGTCCTTTCATATCGCTGGAAATCACCCCGCTATTCATAGTTATGGTCGAAGCGGGCTTGTCCCAAGTCATCCGCCGATAGCTAGTTCGGAACCCACGCACGAGACGAGTTGTACCATTTTTTGATATTGTTGGTTTAGGTAGAGGCTTTTGGCAAGATCGACAAAAGACAACTTCCGGTGCATGACCCTCTGTTTTGCAATAGACGCAGTCATGGTTGTCGAATGCGGTCTTACCTTCCGAAGTATTACTCATCCAATAGTATTGGCTTTCGTTCCAAGATGGGACTCGGTGATAGGCGTCTTTCGAGTCGATAGGTTGGCTCAAGGAATCGAGTTGCGGTAAATGACCAACAGCTTCTCGAAGGGTCACGGGAGATGGCAAGTCGGGACCGCCGTGGGAGGGCCGAGGATGAAGGCCCGAAAGTTCTTTAGAGAAGAAATCAGAGAGAGGTGGAATCTCTTGGACAATAGAAGGTAGGCGGCTACCAATGGTGATGAGACGCTCGCGATGATGTGGAACTCCATAGCGACGAAAATCAACGATGGATGAGCGAATGGTATAACCAAGGGGTTGCAGGCGGCGACCTATTAGTTTGAGAATATTTTCGGGTTCGCCCTTTTCGTTCCGAATGACCGTATTTTCCATTCGCCGGACATTCTCGATCAGAAACCAATCGGGTCTCAATCCCTCCAAGACATCTATACCCGGCAACACGAGCCTGTTACGTTTGTCTTCGGGCATTCTTTTTCCGGAACGAATGGCCGCCGATATTCTGCCCGCTCCATTGGCAGACATCCCTTGACAGGGTGGAGAAAGTGTAAGCAACCATGGACGCAAACCACCCAAATGTTTCTGAACATCACTTACGTAGCCATTGGCCAATTTCCAAATATCGCCTTCTAAAACTTGCGTGTCAGGAAAATTTCGACGAATCAGCTCTGCTCGCGAAGGAACTAATTCGCATGCTGCTATCACAGGCACACCAAGTCCCCACTCGATTCCAACGTCACCGATCCCACCACCGGAGAAAAGAGATGCCGAAGCAAGAGCCACGTCATCCCCCAGCACACGAAAGCCATTACTAGATTCAGGTAGCTTGGATTTTATGGACTGTGTCTTTTTTGCCATTACTTGGAACGGAGGAAACAAATACCGACCTACACCATGATCAGTCAAGGTCGCCCGAAAAAACGCTCGCTCACAAGGATTTTCCAATGGACGTGTGCCGCAGTTAGCACATCTTAATGAGCAATAATTCATTAACCCGTCACTATGAAAACCCCCCTGTCATGTTTCCTCTTCTGCGCGATCCTCGGATCCGCTGCTTTCGCTCACGATCCCGCCACAGACATGGTCGATGCGGCCAACCGTTTTATTGCCTCGCTCGACGAAAAGGCAAAAAAGGCGTCCTTATTCACTTGGGATAGCAAAGAAAGGGAACGTTGGAACTATCTGCCCGACAAATTCATCAAGCCCGATGGCAAACGCCAAGGACTTCCCATAAAGTTGATGACGGCCCAGCAACGGATTCTGGCTAACGGTCTACTTTCCGCAGCTTTAAGTCACCGAGGGTATCTCGAGGCTACCACCATCATGACACTCGAGCAGATCCTCTTTCAAATGGAGGGACGCGATATACGAAATCCAGAGCTGTACTATGTCTGCATCTTCGGCGAACCTTCCAAGGCGGGCAATTGGGGCTGGCGCTACGAAGGACATCATCTCTCTCTCAGTTTCACCCTTGTTAACGGACGTGTTTTCTCAGTCACACCCAGTTTTTTCGGTACAAACCCAGCCGAAGTGAAAGAAGGTGCATTCAAGGGTCTCAAGGTTCTGGCCGACGAGGAAAACATGGCTCGCAAACTTGCTCGATCCCTCTCTCCGCCTCAGCGTGAAATCGGCATCCTTTCCGAAAAAGCCCCTGATGACGTTCTTACTAAGGGGGACAGCGTAGTCAAACGAGACACCTTTTTTCCACCGCAAGGATTACCGATCACCAAAATGAACTCTCGCCAGAAAGGTTGGTTGGCCGAAATAGTCGAGACTTACGCCGCCAAACACCGACCCGAGATCGTAGCTCAGATCACTAAGAAAAATCCGCTCATAGATCCCAAGGAAACTTATTTCGTCTGGGCCGGAAGTCGTAGTCCGGGAGAAGGCCACTATTATCGTATCCAGACACCAAAATTTCTCTTCGAGTACGATTGCACTCAAAACGGAGCCAACCACGTACACGCTGTCTGGAGAGACTTCAATGGCGACTTCGGGCGTGATATCTTAGCCCAACATCATGCTCAATCTCACAAGAAAGCTGAGGGAGGTTGGCAAAGTATTTTCGACGGCAAGACATTAAAGGGCTGGAAGGCAAACGAGAACGACAATTCCTTCAAGGTAAGGGATGGATGCATCGTAGCCAATGCGCCGGGCCGCTGCCATCTCTTCTACCAAACTAAGAAACCCTTCAAGAATTTTGAGTTCAAGGCCGAGGTAATGGCACTACCGCACTCCAATTCAGGGATCTACTTCCATACCAAGTTTCAAGATGAAGGTTGGCCAAGAGCAGGATTTGAATGCCAAGTCAACAATACCTACCACGACCCCAAGAAAACCGCGAGTATCTATGGCGTGAAGGACAATCTTACGGCACCCGCTCAAGATGACGAGTGGTTCGAAATTTACATCAAGGTCGACGGGAAGAAAGTTGTGACTAAGGTCAACGGAAAGACCGTCGTCGAGTGGGAGCAACCTGCAGATGCAAAGTCTGGAGAAAATTTCGAGCGAGTTCTCGGCGAAGGCACGTTCGCGCTGCAAGGACACGATCCCGGAAGCACGGTCCTCTTTCGCAACATACGCGTCAAGCGACTGCCCTAACAATCGGGAAAAAAGCAATTCGCGGAATGTAGAAGGAGCGACCAAGGTCGCTCCTCCATCGGCTATCGCGTAATCACGTGAAATCGCCTCCATTTGCAATGGTGGGGTTATCGAGTTATTGTCGTATCCGTAAGAAACAAAGATGTTTCTCCGATATACCTTGAAAGGATGAGAAAATGAGTAAAACCGACATGATGGAAACCCATGCGATCTCCGCCGGAGAAGCAAAACCGATAGCGAAAACACCACGCACGGACCAACGCGACATCCAACCGGAAGACCGTGAATGGTTTCGCTACGTCACTTCTCTTTCCCCACAAGGCGAAAACGGTGCCTTCCTCACGCCGGACGAATTGCTGGACGTGAACATAGCGTTTGATCGCCTGCAAAGTTCCAATGGCGGCACACCCCGGAAACCAAGTGACGGGAAAACAGTTGCCGATGACGATGACGAATTCATCAAGAAACAGATGTCCACCGCCTTTCGTCGAGCATTCGAGATGGTCAACCGCCAACAGCATGATTCTCCAAGCGAGGATGAGGACACACTCCTTTCGGTTGCAGTTGCTTCTCAAACTCTTAGGAACGCTGTCCTATATAATATTAGCGAGGGAAGAAATCCTCTCGAGGGAGTCGAACGCAGCCCGACCGCTCTCCAACTGGCTCGTCGTTATCTCAGCATGGTCGCATACGCGCCCCCAAGTTTCCTTCAAGGAATAAAGGTATTGAATTACGTTAGAGGAACAATCACGGGGGAATTCGTCGTGCTTCTTCCCCAAGGCAGAACGCATCGCGTTGATTTCAAGAACGAACGCGGATGGCAGGCGGATATTGAATTTGGAACGGGCAATGACGAAGAAACAAAGACGATTTACGGAAGAGGAGTGTGCATGAACGTCATCGCGGGAACAGCTTACAAATTGCAACACGGATTAGAATTTGATGAGTCCAAGATAATCTTCGAATCCGACGAAAAGGTGAAGCCTTGGTGGCAATTTTCGCAGGCCACCTAAGAACTCTCAAATTACAGATATAGATGATAGCCTATTGCCTTCGGAGAAAAAAGGTCGAATAATTGGCAGTTTAACTTTGCCACTTAATAGACAATGAAAACCTCTCTTCTTCACACCAATGGATTTAGCCGAGTCGCCCTCCTGTTTGGCTACTTTCTTGCAAGCACAACTGCTTACCCGGGCACTTGGCCGCAATGGCGCGGACCCGATGCCTCGGGCCACTTTGAAGGGACGGGTTTCCCGACCGAATGGAATTCCAAAAAGAATGTTGTCTGGAAAGTGGAGATTCCCGGACGCGGGCACTCTTCACCAGTTGTAGAAGGCGATCTGGTCTGGCTCACCACCGCCTACGAAACACCCGCATCAAAGGAAGACGCCAAGAAACGCCTAAAGGTCAATACAGGCGGACAACCGCTAAACCTCCTCGCTAAAGTAAGTCTTAGAGCAGTACAGATAAACCCGGGAACTGGGAAAATCCTCCGTGACATTGAGGTCTTTAATAAGGAAAAGCCGCAATGGGTTCATAAGTTAAACAGCTACTCCTCGTCTACGCCATGCCTTAAAGGCGGTAAACTTTACTGCCATTTCGGCGCCTATGGTAGTGCATGCCTTGACGCGAAATCCGGAAAAATTATCTGGAAAAACAATGATAAACGTCTCTGGGTCATGCACGAAAATGGTCCGGGAAGTTCCCCGGTCCTATGGGGCGACCTAATGATTTTTCACCTCGACGGTAGCGACAAGCAAAGCATAGCCGCTCTGAGGCAAGACACCGGGGAAATTGTGTGGCAAACCAAACGAAGCGGTAAGATGAACAGCAACCCACAGCTTAAGAAAAGTTATGCCACGCCTATTCTCGTTGAAAACAAAGGCTCCGAGCTCCTACTTTCTCCCGCCGCCGATTGGCTCTACTGCTACGAACCCGCTACGGGCAAAGAACTTTGGAAACTACCCTACGGGCTACTTGGATTCTCAAATGTTTCGCGGCCCGTAGCCGGCAACGGCATGGTTTTTCTGTCCACTTGCTTCATGAAAGGAGAAATCCTCGGGATTCTTCTAAACGGGGACAAACTGCCGAAAATTAAATGGCGAGCTAGATCGGCGCCAAAGATGCCCTCTCCCATTCTGGTCGACGATGCACTATACCTAGTCAACGACGCCGGCATAGCCTCCTGTCTAGACGCGAAAACCGGGGAACTACATTGGCGAGAACGTCTTCATGCTGAGTTCAGCGCCTCTCCCACTTATGCCGATGGAAAGATCTACTTTTGCGACCGAAATGGCGTTACGCATGTCGTTAAGCCCGGAAAAAGCCTTAACGTGATAGCCAAAAATGAGCTCGACGGCACTGCCCACATGGCCAGTTTCGCTCCCTACGGAAAAGCATTTCTCATACGTACTAATGAGGCCCTTTATCGGGTGGAATCACAGTAACGCAAATAATTGTCTTCATAGAACGCTGACGCCTGCTCCTCTCGGAACAATAAAAGGTTAAAGGTCGGAACCCTTTTGACAGAGGGTGAAATTCGGAATAATTTTTAAACAATGTTATCGATTTACGGCAAATCAGGCCGAAGATTTTGTGACGGCTTATCGCGTCGTTCCTTCCTGAACATCGGTGCTCTGGGTTTAGCGGGGATGAACTTGCCTAATCTGCTCCGAGCCGAGCGGAAAGCTGGTCTGGGAAGATCACACAAAGCTATTATCAACGTTCTGTTGCCCGGCGGCCCACCCCATCAAGACATGGTGGACTTGAAACCTGATGCGCCATCCAACGTTCGGGGCGAATTCAAACCCATCGGTACCAATGTGCCTGGCATCCAAATTTCCGAATACATGCCGAGGATGGCAAAGATGATGGACAAGTTCGCCATCATCCGTTCACTCGCGGACTCTCAAAGCGGACATGACCTCTACCAATGTCTCACCGCACTTCCGCGTAACACTCGCGGAATGACGGGTGGCATAGCCTCTATTGGCGCATGGGTCTCTCGTTTATATGGCAGCGGAAGGAGCGGTATCCCTGCCCACCTTTCTCTCATGCACCCTACAGGTCACATGCAATGGGGCGATCCTGGGGAAGGTGGTTTTCTGGGAAGACAACATGGACCCTTCCGCCTAGCCAAAGGAAATGGAGACAATACGGGACTAGATACCGTAGAGAATATGACTCTGAGCGACCTTTCTCTCGAACGCCTTCAAGACAGGCGAGCTCTTCGCGGTTCTTTTGATGAATTCAGAAGAGACTTGAACGACGCTGGCGACTTTGGCTCACTCGACGAATTCGAGCAGCAGGCTCTCGGCATTTTGTCCTCTTCCAAAATGGCCGAGGCACTCGACCTCTCTAAAGAAGATCCGAAAGTGCTGGAACGCTACGGCAAGCCGGATCCCGAGTGGAGATCCGACGGTGCTCCCAAAATGACGACCAACTTCCTCCTCGCTCGACGACTGGTAGAAGTCGGTGCCCGATATGTTTCATTGAACTTCAGCAGGTGGGATTGGCACAGCAATAATTTCGATCGTGGTCGCGTTGACATTCCAATGCTGGACCAAGCACTATGTGCCCTTGTTCAAGATATTCACGACCGCGGCATGGACAAGGACGTGAGCGTCGTGTGCTGGGGCGAATTCGGCCGCACGCCGAAAATCAATGCAAAAGGCGGACGTGATCACTGGCCAAAGGCCAACTTTTGCCTCTTGGCGGGAGGCGGGATGCGTACGGGACAAGTCATTGGTTCCACCGACAAACAAGGAGCCGAACCCAACGATCGCCCCGTTAAGTTCAAAGAAGTCTTTGCAACACTCTTCAACAACATGGGCATTCCTTCAAACAAGGACCGCATCTTTGACCTAGGCGGTCGCCCACAGTATCCGGTGGAACCAGAGGTCAAACCCCTTCGCGAATTAATTTAGTTCTGGAAACAGCCTACTCGAGCAGGTTGTCTCAGCGAAGCAAACGATGGATGGCATCCACGGGGACGCAGGACTTTACGACCATCTGCAAGTTCTCGTTATGACCTTTAACCTTCGAATAGTAAATCGAGTTAGTCGCTGAAACCATCCCCACGACAGCTCCGGTCGAATCTAGTACGGGAGCTCCGCTGGAACCTTTGGCATAGTCGGCCGTGATAGCCATTCTGTTCGCCTGCCCGGTCTTCGAGCGGGCCACGAAATATCGCGAGACGTCACCCTTGGTCATGGTGAAGTAGCGTCCGTCCGGATGACTGATCACGCTTACGGAAGTGCCCACAGGTGCTCGAGCGGCAAGCGGCAGCGGCGTAAGTTTGGCGTCCCGCAACCGAAGAAGAGCCACGTCGGCCGACTTGTTCGCGGCCAATACTTCGCTCACGACAAAAGTTTTCCCATTGGAGTCCATAGCACCTAAAGCGACACCTTCCTTACTATCTACAACATGGTAGTTGGTCGCGATAACGCCGTCCTCGCTCAGTGCGAAACCGGAAGCAGACGAAACGTGCCACTTTGTGCATTTACCGCACTTGTAAAGCCTCCCGACGGCAAGTACGGAAGCCTTGCAACGAGAATAAAACTCATCGGGATGTATGCTTTCAAGCTTGGTTTCAGGAAGCTTAACGGTAGTTGTCCGCCTATTCAGTTGTCCACTTAAGGTATTTAGGGAAGTCCCTTTTTCGGTCTTGTGCAGCCCCTCCAGCCCTTTTTGGAAACGCAACTTGAGAGCCAAGTCGTCAATGACCCCGGTCTTCGACTGCTGGGCAACCGTAGACCCAGCAAGACAAGCGAACAGGATTAACGAATAGAGTGACTTTGGTAAATTCATTCCTAGATGGAATGCTAAACTTCGTGAACCGCAAGAGGAATACAACTTCGCTCGTCATTAAAATGAGTCCCATGACAACTCCAAGGCTTGACTCGGTAATTCAGACTCATCTTGGTGTTTCGAGATGGAAAAGCCAGTCGAATACCTTAAGAACAAGCGTCTCGTTAAACATGCGTTTAAGGCGGTCGCCGTCTTGTTGTCTTTTACCGCAAGCATCGTTTCCGCAATTGAAAAGCGGTACGCTTTCCTTGTGTGTGGTGACCCGCAATACCATGCCGAAAAAACTGCGAACCCAAAGTCACTCGATCCGTATTCAGAGGAAGGGATGGACCGCTTCATTCGTTTGGCAGGAACCTTCGGGGGTGGAGAGATTCCTAAATCCTTAGGCGGCGGAAAAGTGCCCAACGAGTTTCTCGGTATGATCGTAACGGGTGACTTGATCGACAGCGCCGATAAAAATGGTGGCAACTATCCTGCCATGCAAAAGTTCGAGTGGAGACGATTCAAAATGGACTTTGGACTGACGGGCAAAGAGGGGAGACTCCCCTACCCCGTATACGAACTACACGGCAACCACGACGGTCCTCAAGGCGACACCTTCATCATCGAAGACATTATTGCACGCAACAAGAACCGCCCTAATGTAGGAATGGTATCGGCAAACGGGCTACATTACTCTTGGGATTGGGGTCCAATGCATCTTGTAAACCTGGGCATGTTCGCGGGATCGGGGGACAAACGACGCGAAGGTCATCATTACGCTCCGAGATCCAGCCTCGAGTTTCTCAAAAAAGACTTAACGGCCAGAGTGGGTTCATCGGGAAGACCTGTCATCCTTTCCTTTCACCTGCACCCCTTCGGCCCTCATTACGACTGGCCGGAAGAGGACCTGAGGTCTTTCTGGAAGCTGATCGAACGCTACAACGTCATCGCCTTTTTTCATGGTCACACCCACGGTTCACCACCCAGTCGGACCCGATGGGATGGTAAAAGTTTTAGCCGTGACCTAGAGAAAGGAGTTTGGGTCTTTAATCCCGATGACGCAGGAGCTGCGAAAACGGATCCGAGAGATCCCTCCAAGGGAGTGGGTTTATATCACGGATTTCTTTATGTGGAATTGGTTGATCGCGCGGGCGATGATGCCGATGAATTCGTGGTGCGGTCCTATGCCTCCAAGGACAATTGGGAAACTCACAAATGGGGAACTCGCTGGTCATACAAGGTAAGCATTCCGTAATCGTTTTGTAAGAAATTGAGCCAAATCCATTGCCTCAATCTCTGCCCCAAAGCTCGATTGCCAATTTACTATGACTTACAACCTTCTTCTTGCGTTCGAGATGGTTTTGGTTCGCGATGGAGAAATAACCGACCCTGTTTACAACCTTCATCTCTAATAAAATGAAACTTCAAGTAGCATCACTAGCCATTGCAACCTTACTTTGCTCCCCATCCGTTAACGCTAAAGCCGAAAAATCTTCTGGCTCCGCAAAAAAGGAAGATTGGAAAACCCTTTTTGACGGAAAGAGCCTTGATCACTTCAGAGGTTACAAGAAGGACAAGCCGGATCCGGGTTGGAAGGTTGATGACGGCATAATAAAATTTGCCGGCAAAGGCGGAGACTTAATGACCAAGGACAAGTACCAGTTTTTCGAGATGGCTCTGGAATGGAACCTCCCAAAGGGTGGAAACAGCGGGATTATCTACAGGGTCGCAGAAACAAAAGGTCCGGCATATCATACGGGGCCCGAAATCCAGATTCTTTCTAGTATGAAAGTGGGGGGCAAAACGGATGCGGGTTCATGCTACGCTTTGTACGCTCCGAAGGTATCCAATCTCAAACCCAATGGCCAATGGAACTCGGTGCGACTCGTTATCAAGCCGGGCAATCACGTGGAACACCATATGAATGGGGAGAAAGTTTGCTCCTACCAAATAGGGAGTGACGACTGGAATGCCCGCGTGGCAAAAAGTAAATTCTCCAAGTGGAAGGAATTCGCAACCGTGGACAAGGGTCACGTATGCCTGCAGTCTCACGGAGCCGCCATTTGGTTTCGCAACCTGAAGGTGCGTGAACTTAAGTAAACCTGATCGACGCCCTCACCATTCAAACGAGAGACAAACGTCATGAACACTATATCCTTAATCACTCTGGCTTCAATTGGGGCATCTGTAGGCTTCGCCGAAAACTGGCATCAGTTCAGGGGACCATCTGGGATTGGCTTGGCAGAAGGAGAAGTGCCCACACGTTGGAGCAAGGATTCCGTTGCATGGCAGGTCAATCTTCCCGGTGAAGGTCAATCCTCCGCCGTTAACTGGGGAGCGAAGTTATTCGTTACCGCCGCCACAAAAGAGGGGGGTATGCGCACCCTACTTTGCCTCGACAAAGACACCGGAAAGACCATCTGGCGACGAGACGTCGAAAGCAATCACAAGGAATCCCAGCACAAGATGAACAGTTGGGCTACGCCAAGCGCAGCAACGGATGGAACTCGTGTCGTCGCCTTCTTCGGTCCGGCAGGCATTCACTGCTACGACATGGAGGGCGAAAAGCTTTGGTCTAAGGACTTGGGGCAATTCCCCGGAGACTGGGGTGTAGCCGCATCACCGGTAATTCTTGGCGACCAAGTCATACAAAACTGCGATGCCATTGGCCCCTCACGCCTAGTCTCTCTCGACAAGGCAACGGGCAACATAATCTGGGAAACAAAACGTGAAGACAAACCACGCGGAGGTTGGAGTACACCCGTTTTCATTGAAACAAAGGGACCACCTCAACTCGTCCTCAACGGTGAATTCGGTGCAAAGGGTTACGATCCCGCGAAGGGCAAGGAACTCTGGTTTTGCAAATCCTTCAACGGGCGCGGTTCTCCCGTCCCCTTCCATGCCAATGGCCTGATCTACGTCGTAAACGGGAAACCTGGTGATCTCTATGTAGTGGATCCGAATGGTTCCGGCGACATCACAAAAACCAACATGGCATGGCATGCAAAGCGGAACGGAGGACGAGACCTGCCATCCCCTGCCGTCATAGGCGACTTCGTACTCGTTACGGCCATGGGAGGAGTGACCACCTGCTATGACGCGAAAACTGGCAAGACCCACTGGGTCGATCGACTGGAGGGAGCCTTTTCGGGATCCCCTCTCATATCCAACGGGCTTTACTACATTCAAAACGAAGCCGGTGTTGCTTATGTAGTTAGGCCAAACAAGAAAGCACTTGAAATCTTTTCACGAAACGATTTAGGAGCTTCAAAAGACGAAATATTTCGTGCCACACTGTCCCCTATAGACGGCAAAGTTTTCACTCGCTCACAAGCTACTCTTTATTGCCTTAAGGGAGAAAACTAAAGGAACCTCTGCCTTAGAAAAGGCGAGGTTTCTTCATTTTCCCCTCGCACGGCGATGCTTCGCCGCATAATTTCCTATGGAGGAAACTGCAAAGACGCAAATTAAGATGCTAACTGTCAATACTTCCCAGTTTGGAAATCGTGACTGCGAAGGCACTTCGAGACGCGACTTCCTTCGCGTAGGAAGTCTTGGGCTCGGTGCAATGTCACTGACGGACTTGCTCGCAAACAAGGCATACGCCACTCGAGCTAAAGCGGACTACGTACGAGACAAGGCGGTGGTTATGCTTTATTTGTCCGGTGGGGCCAGTCACATCGAGACTTTCAACCCAAACATGGAGGCACCTTCTCCCTACAATAGCATGACGGGTGAAGTGAAAACCTCCCTCTCAGGCGTTACCTTCGGGGGCACTTTCCCATCTCTCGGCAAGTGGGCCCACAAAATGGCCATCGTACGCTCCTTCACTCATCCGATCGGCGGACACGAACAGGCTCACGTCCATGTTTTATCGGGTGGCACCGACCCCAAGGGCCAAGCGATGGAGGGACGCAGCATCGGTTCGCTTTGTGCCCACATTCGCGGAGCCAACCACCCCAAGACCGGATTCCCCTCCTACGCTCTTCTCACACATCCTGAGAATGACGGCCAGTATCGCAAGGAACTGGGGCGCGTCGTGAAAGGGTCATGGTCGGGTGACCTCGGCTCTTCTTACGCCCCCTTCATCCGTCAAGACGAGGTGTCCGGCAACGGCAAGAATACGAACAAACCCTCCTCGTTTGGCAAAGGCACCGTGGCAGCCGACATGCAACTAAACCTATCGCGCGAAAGACTGGAAAACAGGAAAGCTCTCCTGTCATCGATCGATAGTTTACACCGCGAAGCAGATGCGTCCGGAGCATTGGCGGCCGCCGACGAATATGAGCAACGGGCCCTAGAGCTAATCCTTGGTTCCGCATCCGAGACCTTCGATCTCACTAAAGAAAACCCAAAAGTTCTGGAGGCCTACGACACCTCCGCCATGAAGATCGGGCACAAGATATTTCGTAAGTCCACCCTCGGTCACCAAATGTTGTTGGCTCGACGCATGGTGGAGTCAGGGGCTGGTTTCGTGACCGTTCACAGCGCTGGCTGGGACATGCATGCCGACGGCAACAATCCAGGTATGGTAAAGGGCATGAACATGTTGGGCTGGACCGTGGACAAGGCGGTTTCCGCTTTTCTCCAAGACCTCGAGGACCGCGGCTTGTCCGACAAGGTTCTTCTTGTCCTCACGGGCGACTTTGGCCGCACTCCCACCATCAACAAGAAAGGTGGGCGCGACCACTGGGCGAAGTTGGGCACCCTCGCATTTGCAGGAGGCGGTCTGCCCATGGGGCAAGTCATCGGCAAGGCCGACCGGCGGAACGGCGAACCCGACGACAATCCCATTAGTCCCAACATGATGATGGGCACCATCCTCCACACCCTCTTCGATTTCGGAAAACTGCGCATCGCCCAAGGCATCCCAACTGAAATCGTGAAGCGAGTGGAGGACGCGCACCCCATTCCGGAATTGGCCGTCTAAGCTTCACGAAAGCCAGTACGCAACCGTGAAAAGCATTGCCCCAGTTGCCCTTATCCATACTCCATCTTCTCGGTCTCAATCACCAACCCACTCCATCCTCATCCATTATGAAACGAACGCTACTCCATGCCCTCTTCCTGTTGGCTCTTTCTGCCGCATACGCCCTCGCCAAGCCGCCGCAAGTCCTCAGCAAAACGACCAAAGGGAACCCGGATCTCAAAGCCATTGACGTGATCGGTTTCGCTCCCCAAGGGGTGCTCCTGATCGGCGATGGACAAGGTGCCCAAATCGTGGCAGTGCGGACGGGCGACCTTGCGCTCGCCCAATCATTGACGAAGGCCATCCCGTCCATAGACGCGAAACTTGCAGGCGTAATCGGAGCCAAAGCCGACGGCATAGAGATCCTCGACCTCGCGGTGAACCCCGCATCGGGCAAAGCCTACTTCGCAATCCGCAAGCAAGACGACAAGAGCCATCTCATCCTGACTGTCGACGGCAAAGGAAAGATCTCCGAGTTCTCCTTGGAGAAAGTGGACTACGCCCGTATCAGCTTGGCTGGTGGAAAGAACAGCATCAGCCGGGTGACCGACGTGGCTTGGGCCGACACGCAACTGGTCGCGGCTGGTCGCAGTGCCGACCAATTCGCCTCCAAGATATTCGCCATCAACACCCCGTTGTCCCATGACGCCAAGGGAAACGTCTACAGCGCCGAAACTTATCACGTCCAACATCGACGCTGGGAAACGAAAGCTCCCATGAGCGTCCTCGTCCCCTACCGTGAAAATGACCGCCAATACGTGATCGGAGCATTCAGTTGCACCCCCGTGGTCAAGTATCCCCTGGACGCCCTGAAACCGGACGCCAAGGTGAAAGGCTCTAGCGTGTTGGAGCTAGGATCCGGCAATCGACCGCTCGACATGTTTACCTACGAAAAAAACGGCAAACCTTATGTTCTGACCAATACTTTTCGCTTTCACCACAAGCGAAAGGCCTTTGGTCCCAGCCCCTATTGGACGGTCAAGTTCGAGCAAGGCATCCTGGCAGAGAAAGAGAAGGTCAACGAGAAGGCCCTCTGGCGTCTCAAAGGCTACGACCCCGCGACCGATCGCGTACAAATGGTCGAGGCCTTCCATGGCGTGCGGCAAATGGACAAACTGGGCGACGGCCATGCCCTCGTCCTCAAGGAGGAAAAGAACGGCCTGACACTGACGGCTCTCGCCCTGCCCTGAACCTCCAAAGGCCAATTTCGTGCTACGCTTCGCCTTGTTGTTGGTCACCGCCTCGTTGGCGGCAAAACAGCCTCTGCCAATTCTCGAAATTCGTCCGATGGCGGATGATCCCACACTGGTCGAAGTAGTGGTGCAGACCAAGGAGGGTCGGCTCAGCTTGGTCTTGCTCGACGAGGAAGGACACGATGGCCCACCCATCCTCGGAAAAGTCCGGCATCGGGGTAAAAGCATGGCATTCATCCCGAAGTACGGCTTGGGTCGAGGTCTCCGTTATCGAGCGACGCTGCTGGGTCCAAACGGTTCGCGGAACACCGCCACCTACAGCGTGCCGAATCTTCCTAGAAGTGAACCCGCAGTCGTGAAGCAAGTCTATCCCAGCGCCTCCACTCTTCCCGCCAACAACCTGAAGTTCTATCTTCATTTCTCCAAGCCCATGCGGGAAGGAAAGGCCATCTTTGACCAAATACAAATCCTCGACAACGGTGGCGATCCGATCCCTCACCCTTGGCGCCGCGTCGAATTATGGTCCCACGACGCCACCCGACTGACCCTTTGGATCCACCCCGGTCGCATTAAGAAGGGGGTGAATCTCCGCGAGGACGAAGGACCCGTCTTGCACCCGAATCATCGTTATGTCCTGCTGGTCTCACGGAAAGTACGAAACGCCGAAGGCCAACCGTTGGGTCACTCGTACCGCAAGGAATTCGTCACCTGCAATCCGGACTACGAACGCCCCCTGCCATCAAAATGGCAAATCAGTAATCCCGGAGCCGGAACGCTTGAACCACTACGCATTCGCTTCCCGGAATCCTTGGATCACTCCCTGCTTCACCGGATGCTGACGATCCATGACGATCAAGCCAAAACAGTTGCAGGTGAGCTCCTAATCGGCCCCAGCGAAACAAGTTGGTCTTTCACGCCCAAGGCGCCATGGCGCCCATCCCCTCACCTCCTGCGCATTGATCACGAACTGGAGGATCTTGCAGGCAACACCCCCACCCGTCTCTTCGACCTTGACCTTAAAGCTGGCAATTTGGCGAACCCTGTCCTTAGTTTGGACTTTTCTCCCCGACAAAACAAATGATCGTCCAAGTAATATGGATCCCCACGAACTCGACCCACAATTGGATACGCAAGGAGCTTTGAGCCATGCATAGACAATTGATCCTCGGGTTGACCATCCTCACGCTAGGACCCTTGCTCCTTTCAGCGGCGGACGAAAGCAACTGGCCTCAGTTTCGTGGGTTTAAAGCCCTCGGTGTATCGGACAATCCAGATCTACCCAACAAATGGGGTCCGACAGAGAACGTTCTATGGAAACATGATATCGCCGGGCGCGGTTGGTCCTCTCCCGTTGTATGGGGCAATCGTGTGTTCCTAACCACGGCCATCAACGAGGAGAAAACCGAGGAACCGAAAAAAGGTCTCTATTTCGGGGGCAATCGCGCCGCTGCAAAGACCATCCATCGCTGGAAGGTACTCTGCTTGGATCTTAATACCGGTGAAGTGTTGTGGGAGAAATTGGCCCGCAAGGGAAAACCGCAAGGCAGCATACACATCAAGAATAGTTATGCCACCGAGACCCCCGTCACCGATGGGGAGCGGATCTACGCCTACTTCGGCAACCATGGCCTGTACTGCTACTCCGTCGAGGGCGAGTTGACCTGGAGCAAGCGATGGCCGGCTCACAAGACGCGATATGGTTGGGGATTGGCCGCATCACCCATCCTCCACGAAGGCAAACTGTATGTGGTTAACGACAACGAGGAGCATTCCTATCTCGTGGCGCTCGACGCCAAGACCGGCAAGGAACTGTGGCGAACGAAACGCGATGAAAAGAGCAATTGGGCAACGCCTTACCTATGGGAAAACGAACTGCGAACCGAGATCATCACCTCGGGCACCCAGAAAGTGCGATCCTATGGCTTGAATGGAAAACTACTCTACCAATTCGGGGGAAATTCATCCATCACCATCGCTACTCCGTACTCCAAGTTCGACCTATTGTACATCACCTCCGGATATGTGGGAGACCGCAAGAAGCCGATCTTCGCCATTCGTCCAGGGGCCACTGGGGATATCTCTCTTCGCTCAGACCAAGATAGCAGCGAGTACGTCGCCTGGCACCAACCCCGAGCCGGCCCCTACAATCCGTCTACCATAGTTTACGGCGACCTGCTCTACGTACTACTTGATCGCGGAATAGTTGCGTGCTACGAGGCCAAGACCGGCAAACAGGTCTACGGTCCCGTCCGCCTACCCGAAGGTCGGGCCTTCACCAGCTCCCCTTGGGCTTACAATGGAAAAATCTTTTACCTCAACGAATTCGGAGAAACTTATGTTCTACAAGCGGGTCGCAAATATAAACTCCTTCATACAAACAAACTCCTCGAGGAGGACATGTGCATGGCAACTCCCGCCATATCCGGAAACAAGTTGATCATTCGCACGGACGCCCACGTCTACTGCTTTAAGAATAGAGGGAGGGGGAAGTAAGGGGGCCTCACCGAACAACCGCCAGAGAATTACATTTACAAATAAAACACAAAAAAATGAGAAATGTCACAGAACGAATAAAGCAATCCCCTGAACCCTGCGAATCATGAACAGCTCACCGTTCAACAGAATATCCCCGTGGCTTTCCGTCTTGCTCACATCGAGCCTTTGGATCAGTGGCATGGCGGTCCACGGGATTATCTTGGATGCGGCTGAGTGGAGCCAATTGCAAGGAGACGCAAAACGGTCGGGCAATGCGCCAACCGAGACATTGACCGGATCGCTGGGCTTGGCGGCGGCTATACCCTTGACGGATGGCGTCTATGCCTCGCCGGTGGTGAGTGGTGGCAGGGTATTTGTGATTGATGGATCGGGCGTCGTGTTTGCCATCGACACGAAGAGCTTCAAAGTTAAATGGCGGTTCGCGACCAAGGGCGGTTCGGGAAATTGCAACAATGTGGCGGCTCCCGCGGTAATTGGTAATTATCTGCACGTCGGCACGATGGCAGGATATTACTACGTGCTCGATTGCGAGAGTGGGGCATTGGTGAATACAATCGATTGCGCCGAGCCGATTTTTTCCGCCCCGGCAGTAGGGAATGGTCGCATCTATTTCGCAACACTTGGGGCACGAATTTACGCGGTGTCTCCAAAGGGTGAGGTGGCGTGGACTTGGGATTTCGTCAAGGAAGTCGTGAAGTTCGACGGCGACCGATGGAGCGGTGCGGACTGGGTGAAGTTCCGAGGCGATCGCGTGACTTGGAAAGACCATTTCGTGTGCTCCCGCGACATCTGTCTCGTGGACAAGACGGTTGTCATGCCGGCGGGTGGGAGGACTGTCTTTGTCGAGGATACCGGCGACAAACCGCATTTGCGCGTAGTGGGCGAAATCCCGAAATACGCAGGCTCCGAATATCCGGCCACCCTCGGCCAAAGCGCGGACGCGGCAGGCAACGTATACGTCCAATGGCATCGCCGGGACAACTCCGGTCGGGTCGAGAAAATGAAATTAGCGGGCGACAAATTGGAAATGGGTTTCGTCAAGGGCACCGAGACGACCATCCGCCTACCCGGCTTGCTAAGCTTTGCCCCAATGAGCATTCGCGGAGAGGATGTATATCGCGTGCGACCCGAGCACGGACGGGGCCTGTGCAGGCACAGCGAGGGAAAGGACAAGCCCGAAATCCTGTCTGCAGAGGGCTCGATCTGCCCACCGGTGCTAACCCGTGATCATGCCGTTTACGGAGGCCTCGACGGCAAGTTGCGCATAGTGCCTCTGAAAGGTGGAAAAACGACCGTGATCGAGACTGCGTTCGGTTCGCCTATCACAGCCCCCGTGGCAGTGGCGAACGGACGAATTTACGCAGGCTGTGAGGATGGCTACCTCTATGTCATCGAATCCAACGGCAAGCTGCCGCTGCCGACGAAGGATCTGCAGATCTGGAAAATTCGCAGTCCGCTCAAAGGTCCCCTCGCCGCCTCTAAGTACAACTGGTACACTAACTACGGTGACTTCGCCGGCTCCAACGCGAATGACCAAGGCTTGGAACCTCCTCTGCGCATGCGCTGGGCTCGCCGCCTCGAGGGCACCGTGAAGCACCTGCCGGTTTGTGGTGGCGGGCGCCTCTACACGCATACCGCCGAAGGACAAATCATCGCGGTGGAGCAGGATACCGGGCGCCTGCTTTGGCGACGGCATTGGCCTGACGTCTATCTGTCCTTCACCTCACCGCTTTACGTGGACGGAAAATTGCTCATACCGCAAGGCGGTATCAAACGTTCCCTCATACGTTGTTTGGATGCATCCACGGGCAAGCTGCTTTGGGAGCAACCCTTCACCGGTTCGCCGGGCTGGAGTCGACAGTTTCCGCCTGTCGTTCACGACAACATCGCTATCTATGCTTCCGGTTCAGGCGAATATGCCTACCAAGGCACGGAGAAATATTTCACCTTCGGCGGCGAACCAGTTGAGGCGAGCGGGCGTGAGGTGATGAGCTGGATCTACTCGAACACCAACCCCTACTACCCAAAAAATCATCGCCCGAGGATCTGGGCCTGGAACCTAAAAACAGGCAAGCTGCTCTGGGAAAAGGATTTTACAAAATACGGGCGCGGCGGCAATGACTGTGGCATAAGCATCCTCGACGGCAAACTCTACTACTCGGTCTTCTTCGGCTACGCGACCAGCCAGAAGAAGCGAAGGGGCCTGCCCGTTGAAAACAACGGCCTGACCGCCTGTATCGAACCCAAGACTGGCAAGGTCGTGTGGCTCACTACAGATTATTACGTGACCGCGAAATGCACCCTCAGCGCCCGCGATGGTCGTATATACATTGGCGGCTACAATCGGGCCAAAGAGGGCACGAACGAACGTTTCGTATGGTGCCTGGACGGCAAGGACGGTTCGCTCGTCTGGAAGTCCGATCCCGTGACCTCGGCCCTAAACGTCGTCACCGTAGGGGATCGATTCATCTTCTCCAACGCCCTGCGCGGTAAGGGCAATTTGTTTGATCGCAAAACCGGCAAGGTGATTGGCAGCATAGGCCACAACTACGCTTGCTGCCGTTTCACCATGTCGGAACCATATGTCCTCGGAGCAAACATGGACATGATCGACCTCTCCAAGGATGGGAAACTCGTCTCCACCGGTCCCGCCATCGACTCACGCGAATGCCTCGGTGCGGTGGTCTCCAACGGACGCATATTCTACACCTCGCAAGCAAGCGGTTTCGTCGTCTCCCAAACCTTCGGGCCGCCATCGAAGAAACTGCCGGCCGTTTGGGAACGTCCATGAACCGTCGCGCCTTCACTCAACGCACCGCGACGCTGGCGAGTTCCATGCTCGGGCTCGCTTCCGAACTAACCGGACAAACTCCGAAACGACTCGTCGACGCCGATATTGGAGCGGCCTTGGAGAACGCCCGACTCTCCATGTTGTTCCAAGGGAAAACCGCGGAAGGATGCAGACGTTGGCAAAAGGAATTCAAGACCAAGCTGACCGAATTGCTGGGCGACTCTACTCCCCCGAAGAATTGGAAGGTAACTGTCGAGAAAGTCGTAAAGCTCAATGACCACGTAAGGCATCAGATCTTGCTCGAAGCGAAAGGCATTCCCTCCGTCCCGGTCTACCTGCTGATCCCGAGGGACCTTGCCAAAGGAAAGAAGGCCCCGGGAGTCCTGTGCGTCCATGGCCATGGCGAGTTCGGCAACGATCCGATCGTTGGGCGGAATGACCTCCCGGGAGTGGAGGAAGTCATCCAAAAAAGCCACTACGATTACGGTCTGCAATTCGTTCGAAAAGGATATGTCGTGGCCGCACCCTGCATGGTGCCATTCGGCCGCCGTGTAAACCGAAGGAAATACGGAGGACAAGACCCCTGCGCCGTTACCCTAGTACGCATGCAGGCTCTTGGCCAGTTGCCCATCACGTCGAACCTGCGCGACCTGCGCTGGTGCCTCGACCTACTGCAAAGTCGTCCCGAGATCCAGGAGGACAAACTCGGTTGCGCCGGGCTGTCCTACGGCGGCCGCATGACGATGATGGTCGCCGCCATGGATCCCCGCATCAAGGTGGCCTCTGTGAGCGGAGCGCTGAACCTGCTCCAGGAAAGGCTTTCTCTACGCTATAGTTGCGGTTCTCAAATAATACCCAAACTCTTGAATTATGGGGATTATTCAGAAATTGGTTCACTGATTGCCCCGCGACCTTGCGTTTGGGAAACGGGTTCCATGGATTCTCTCATCGTGAAACCCTGGGATGAGCTCTTTCGCAAGCGGCTGAAGAACGCCTACCATGTCCTCGGGGCGAAACAAAACCTCGTTTTCGACCGGTTCGAGGGAGCACATCGATGGAACGGAGCAGTCGCTTACCCCCTCTTTGAAAAGGTATTGAAATAAAGACCCTCCATGACCGCTTAATGAACAAAGCAATTCTCATCCCGGGCCTGTTGCTCTCCTGCTTCTCCCTTCTCGTCGCCGACGAACCCCGCCCTCTCTTTATCGAAGGCTATTCCAGCCAACTTAGTTATGCTCCCGGTGAGGAACTCAAGCTGCACACCTCGACCAGCGCCAGACAGTTTGGAATTCAAATCACGAGACGTGGAGCCAAGAAGGAAACCGTTTTCTCCAAGACTGGTATCCGCGGCGCAGAGCATCCGATTCCCGAGAATGCTTCCTCCCATGGATGCAAGTGGCCTGTCGGGTTCAAGATGGTCATACCGACCGATTGGAAGAGCGGTTACTACGAAGTTTCGTTGAGGGTTGAGGACGGAGGCGGAAAATTCATCCACCGCAACCGCCGAACCGCCGAAGGGAGTTGCCATTTCATCCTGCGGACCGCCAACCCGGGCAAGAAATCGAAAATCCTTCTCCAGTTTTCCGTGAACACCTACAATGCCTACAACAACTGGGGCGGTTCCAGCCTCTATGGCTACCATGGCCGGGCCAAGCTACAAGGAAACCAGGTATCCTTCAATCGCCCGCCTCGTACCATCTTCAACAATTGGGAAGCACCCTTCGTGACTTGGGCGGAAAGCAATGGTTACGAGTTGGAATACGCCAGCAACATGGATCTCGAGCTCCGTCCCGAAATATTAAAGAACTACCGACTCATCCTCAGTGTCGGCCATGACGAATACTGGTCGGCCCCGATGAGGGACAGTCTCGAGAAATTCATCGCTGACGGCGGTAACGCAGCTTTTTTCAGCGGCAATTCCGTCTGTTGGCAAGTCCGCTGGGAAGCCGGGGGTCGAGCCCTTACCTGCTGGAAACAATGGTTCAACCAAGACCCCTTGTATTCCCAAGATCACCGCTTGCTCTCCACCCTCTGGAGCCACCACCTGGTCAAGCGCCCGGAGAATGAGCTTACGGGAGTCGGTTTTCTTCATGGCGGATACCATCGCAGTCATGGCCAGTTCATGGACGGCAAAGGTTCGTACACCGTCCATCGCCCGGACCACTGGGTATTCGCCGGTACCAACCTAAAGCGAAAAGATGAGTTCGGCGGAAAAGACACCATCGTTGGCTACGAATGCGATGGTTGCGAAATCGAATGGCGTGATGGACTGCCATTCCCCACGCACAAGGATGGCACACCGAAAAGTTTCACGATCCTAGCGACCTGTCCCGCTCGTTGGGCTCCGGGAGATAGCCTTTGGTATGACAAATGGCCTTCCCGGGATCATTCCGGAAATGCCGTTCTCGGGGTATACCAAAATGGCGGCACTGTCTTCACCTGTGGCAGTACGGATTGGTCCCACGGCCTGCGTGGAAAAGATCCAAAGGTGATCCAAATAACCAAGAATGTGCTCGACCGCCTATCCAAACCGTGATTCTCGATTTCGAGAGTTCGGGATGGACGCAATAAGATGAACGGTTTTATTTCGCCTTACCATTCATGAGGTAACCCGGTCCAATTAAAGTATACTTAAACGAATAATCGTGGGACATTGTTATTTCCCATCACAAAAGAAGAAAATTATGGAAAAGAAAATCGACGACTCGTCCCTTTCACGCCGCAGCTTCATGGGAAACAGCGGCAAAATCGCCGGAGTAGGTGCGCTTGCTGGCGTAACCCTGCCAATGGTTCACGGAAAAACTGACGACACGACGAAGATCGCCTTGGTCGGATGCGGCGGGCGCGGCACAGGCGCAGCCAGCAACGCCCTCTCCGTCTCCCTTGCCAATGGCCCGACAAAACTTGTGGCGATGGCCGATGTGTTCCAGCACAGGCTGGATAGCAGCTACAACGGACTCAAAAAAAAGCACAAGGAAAAGGTGGACGTATCGCCCGACAACAAACACATTGGCTTTGACGCCTACAAGAAGGCCATGGACGCCCTAGACAAAGGCGACGTGGCGATATTCACTACCCCCTGCGCATTTCGTTGGGTGCATTACGAGTATGCCATCAAGAAGGGTCTCAATGTCTTCATGGAAAAACCTGTCACGCCGGACGGTTTTTCCTCCCGAAAAATGCTTGAATTAAACCAAGAAGCTAAGAAGAAAAACCTCAAGGTCGGTGTTGGTCTGATGTGTCGTCACAGTAAAGCTCGTCGAGAACTGTTTTCCCGTATCAAAGACGGAGAAATCGGAGAAATCCTTGCCCTTCGCGCCTATCGCATGCAAGGCCCCATCGCCTCCTGCTTCTCCGGCAAAAAACCAGCCGACGAACAGGAACTGATGTTTCAAATACGACGCTTTCACAGTTTCCTCTGGCTGAGCGGCGGTTCCTTCAGCGACTTCTTCATTCACAACATCGACGAGTGTTGCTGGATGAAGGACGCATGGCCGGTCAAGGCCCAGGCCCAGGGTGGTCGCCATTATCGAGGTGACAGCATCGACCAGAATTTCGATAACTATACCGTCGAGTACACCTTTCCGGACGGAACCAAACTTTACCTGCACGGCCGCAACATGGCGGGTTGCAAAGACGAGTTCTCCAGCAACGCCCATGGCACCAAGGGGTGTGCCCTGATATCAGGACCTGGCGGGCATCGTTCGCAAGCTCGCATCCACAAGGGCCAAGGCCCCGACAGCGAGATCGCCTGGATGTTCGGCCAACGCGATGGCCAACGCCCGATCACCGAGACCAATCCCTACCAAGACGAATGGGAGCACCTCATGGACGCGATTCGCAACAACAAGAAATACAACGAAGTCGATCGCGGTGTAGCCGCCAGCACAACGACCTCAATGGGTCGTATGGCCGCTCACACTGGACAGGAAATAACCTACGACCAAATGCTCAATTCAAAACACCAGTTCGGCCCAGGGGTAGAAAAGCTTACTCTGGAATCGGATTCTCCCCTTTTAGCCAACGCCGAAGGCATATATCCTATCCCCGAACCAGGCATCAATAAATCGCAAGAATATTCGGACTAAACTTGTGCTCGAAAGCTCATTCGAAAAACGAGACGAGATCGAGAAACTCTTTCGAAAAGCGAAGAGTTAAAAAAAAATCGGGCATTTTTTTCGAGGGAAATTACAGAGGAACAAGGGTTTCTGAAAACACCTCAACTCCGACACCGAAAGATTTTTTCAATGGGAGTTGACGAGCTCTCTTTCACTCTCCTATAGTGAAGGCTTCCAAGAGAGTTTTGGGGTAGGCTTTCTTGGTTTTAGGCCCGCCCTTGGTTGCAACCGGGGCGGGCCGTTTTTATGTACCGATTTAGTGCCATTCCCAATCCGGTGTGGTTTTACTAGAGGTAAAAACCCCGCCCGAACATACCCGCAAGGTGCTCATTTTCAGGATCTTGCGACAAGAGATGTTTTTTCATGAAGCTAAAGATTCGCCCTTGATATCTTGACGAAAGGATAATCAATGCTCTTTCTGTCCGTTATGAAAATATTCTCTGTTATCCTTCTGGTAATCAGTATCCAAATCAACTCGATCCATGCTGCCGATAAAAAGCCCAATATCCTCTGGTTGATCACCGACAACTGCAACTTGGACTTTGGCTGTTTTGGCATGCAGGGGGTTCACACTCCACACCTCGATCAATTGGCCTCACAAGGAGTTCGCTACACCAGAGTTTTTTCCACCGCTCCGGTTTGTGCACCCAGTCGTTCTGCCTTCATGACCGGCATGTACCAAACCTCTGTCAATTTACACCACTTTCCCGACCATCGCGACGATGGTTTTAGACTGCCCGAGGGCGTGAGGCCCCTCACGCATCGACTCAAAGATGCAGGCTACACCACCGGTTCCATCAAAAAAATCGGGGAGCAGGTGGTAGGCTCAGGTAAACTCGACCTCAATTTTGTTAATGAAGGGAAAATTTTCGAAAGCACGGATTGGGATAACATTAAGAAGAGCCAGCCCTTCTTTTTACAAGTGAACACCCCGGAAGCGGAGTATGACATATACGATTTCAGAACCAATCGCCCCGAGCGCATCAAATGGTGGGGGGAAGAAGAACATGTCCAGTATGCCAAACCCGATTCGGTGGTGCCCCCGGCCTATTTCCCCAAACACAAAACTTCCAATGAGGAATGGGCTCGATATTTGAACTCGGTTTCCAACATGGACCGACGCGTCGGCATCGTTTTAAAGGAGCTCAAAAAAGAAAATCTTCTCGATGATACGATCATCATTGTTTTTGGCGACAATGGCCGGGTCGATCATCGTAGTATTCACTGGGTCTATGACACTGGTCTACACGTGCCCATGATCATCAAATGGCCTAAAAACTTTCCTATGCCGGAAGGTTTCAAGCCCGGCGCGGTTAATGAAGAGGTGATCAGCCTGCTTGATTTGACAGCCACGACCCTGTCCCTAGCCGGCATATCCCGCCCCTTGGGCATGCAAAGCCGCGTTTTCCTCGGGAAAAATCGGGATCCGCAAAGAAGATACGCTTTCAGCGCCAGAGACCGTGTCGACGACGTTCCCTTTCGCCTGAGATCAGTTCGTGGCAAGCGCTACCACTATATTCGCAATTACCAACCCGAGCTCAACTTTGGCACCTATGTTAACTTTTACAAAGAGAAGTGCTTCCCGGTTCAGCAAGTGATGCGGGATCTTTACAAAAAAGGAAAACTCGACCCACACCTGATGCCCCTCTTCACCGAATTCAGGCGTGAATACCTCTTCGATACCGCAGCCGACCCCAATGAACTGAAAAACCTTGTCGACTCAAACCATCCGGATCACCTCAAAGCCCTCACGGAAATGCGGGCCGCGCTGGACACTTGGGTTAGTGCAACGGGCGACTTGGGGTGGCAAAAAGAGCCTCCTGAAAAGATAGAAAAGTTTCGAGCCGTGATGTACGACTGGTTCGGTGCCCCCGAGTGGTACCCTTACAAACCTAAAAAATCCTCTTCCGCCTTGGAGAAGATCAATCAAGGCAGAATCATCGAGGACTGATTCGAATGGCTTGGAACACTTTATCAAAGGCCCGCCGACACGTCTGAGAAGTCATCAACGACGAGTACACCCGTACCCATGACTAGATACCGCTCAAGAAAGCCGAGTGGATGCCCAATATGAAACTAATCCTGTCATAATGTGATGATCTCCTTGGCCAGTCCGAAAACCAAAAAGATTAATTTGCATATTATAAGGCATGCGTTCTTGCCGAGCATGCAAAACTTGCCCACACTTTCAGTTTCCCCCAAGAAAATCCTAACCTCCCACTCATGAAAAAATCATACTCTTTTCTTTTACGTGCCGGCTTGGCCTTTTTCGCAGTCGCTTCCGTTGCCTCGGCCGCAGTCAAGTTGCCCTCCATCCTCGGTAGCCACATGGTTCTCCAGCAAGGGGAACCCGTCCCCGTCTGGGGTTGGGCCGATCCCGGCGAGGAAGTCACCGTCACCTTCCACGATGCCAAGGTTTCCGCCAAAGCAGGCAAGGACGGTAAATGGCAAGTCAACCTGCCCGCCTCTAAAGCCAATGCAAAAGGAGCCGACCTCGTGGTCAAAGGTTCCAACGAAATCAAGTTGACCGATGTCCTCGTCGGCGAGGTCTGGCTTTGCTCGGGACAGTCGAACATGGAGTGGACCGTCTCGCGGTCCGCCAATGCCAAGGAGGAAATCGCAAACGCCAAGCATCCGCTCATCCGGCACGTAAAGGTGCCGCACAAATTGAGCCTTACGCCGCAAGACGACGTGCAGACCGGCGGATGGCAGGTCTGCAGCCCCACCACTGTGGCGAACTTCACCGCAGTCGGTTATTTCTTTGGACGCCACCTCCATCAGGAAATCAAAGTGCCCATCGGATTGATCGGTTCGAACTGGGGTGGCACACGCATCGAGCCATGGACCCCGGCGGAAGGCTTCAAGGCCGTGCCAGCGCTCAAGGCAAGCCATGCTGACAAATTGAATCAGTTTGCGCAGGGTAAGCTCGGACGCGGAACACCCACGCACATGCACAATGCCATGATCTCCCCCTTGCTGCCCTACGCCATAAAAGGAGCCATCTGGTACCAAGGCGAATCCAACAACGGCGAAGGCATGCTTTACCATGAAAAGATGAAAGCTCTCATCGCGGGCTGGCGCAATGTTTGGAACAAACCCGACCTTCCCTTCTACTTCGTCCAACTCGCTCCCTACAAATACCGTGGCGACCCCAAAAGCTTGCCCGGCATTTGGCAAGCTCAGCTCGAAACCCTGAAGGTGCCACACACCGGCATGGCGGTGACCACCGACATCACAACCCTAACCAATATCCATCCCCCCAACAAACAGGACGTAGGCAAGCGCCTCGCTCTGTGGGCTCTGGCCAAGGACTACGGCAAAGACAAATTGGTCTACTCCGGCCCGATTTTCGACAAGGCAGACCACTCCGACGGTGGCAAGGGGAGCATCACCGTGCATTTCAAGAAGTTGGGTGGCAGGCATATCGGCCTCAAGACCACCGACAACAAGAATCCGACCCACTTCGAGGTAGCTGGCAAGGACGGTGCCTGGCATCCGGCCGAGACCTTCACCGTATACGGAGACCATATCATCGCCAAGAGCAAGATGGTCAAGGAACCCGTCAACGTGCGCTTCGGCTGGGACCAACTCGCCACCCCCAACCTGGTGAACCGGGCCGGTCTTCCCGCCTCGCCCTTCACCTCCCAAAAGTAAGGTAGTTCTCAAGATGACCATCCCGGGACATAAGACCTGCTTGGCCTCGGCCTTGCTCTTTCTCACCGGGGCATCGGTAAGCCTTGCCCAAATAAAAGCGGAAGCCGCTCCGAAAACCACCGCCCCGAAGACCGAGACCTTCCACTGGGAAACCGATCCCGGTTGGTTCGGCGAACGCATCAAGCTGCCGCCCGGCTTCTCTCCCACCATGTCATGGAAGGGAATCGAGGAAATCAGGTTCGCCCCCGGCATGTTCAAGGCCGACCGACCCGACTTCTTCAGCTACGCCCTCGTATTCTCCCTCGCCGCCGACGCAGATGTTTCCCCCGCCGGCCTCCGCAAGCAAATCCTTCTTTACTACCAAGGCCTCTCCTCCCGCGTCTCCGCCGGCAAGGGCCGCAAGGTGGACGTCTCCAAGTTCACCATAGACCTCAAGCCCGCCAAGGATCTCCCCGGTTCCGCCCCCAAGCAGGCAAAGGCTCCCGCCGCCTACCTCGCCACCCTAAAGTGGATCGAGCCATTCGCGACCGGCAAACCGCAGGACCTCCACCTCGAAATCCACGCATGGAAAGACAAGATCCGCAAGCGAACCTACCTCTTCTTCTGTGCCTCCCCCCAAAGCTCCGAAGCACCCATACGAAAAAGCCTGCGAAAAATCCGCACCGCCTTCGTGGCAAAATGACGGGCGAAAGCCCCCCTCGCGGGAATCCCACCGCAAATCTTTCCGCTTGTAGACACCAGTCGAGACACTGGCGTCCGCCTGCAATAAACTGACGCGACCAAAACTGAACGACCTGAACTATAAGAACGAGCCTTTTTTGCGAACCTCCGTCTTCGGGGCGCGTTCAAGAAACCGCATTCAGGTCACCTTTTGTAATTGCAGTCCGGACACGAGGTGACGGAATGGAGCAACCACGGATCAACACCCATTATGAAAAAAACACAGTTCTCCATACTTCTCCTTACTTTGTCGACCTTTGCTCTGTCGGCCTTCGCCGCCGACTGGCCGCAATGGCGCGGGCCGAATCGCGACGGAGTCTCGACCGAGACCGGCATTCTCGACGAATGGCCGGAGGGTGGCCCAAAGTTGCTATGGAAAGCTACTGGCGTAGGAGCAGGTTTCTCCAGCGTGAGCGTAGCGAATGGACGAATCTACACCATGGGGGACGGCAAGGAATCAAGCAGTGTTCACTGCCTCAACCCAAAGGACGGAAAAATCATCTGGTCCTCCAAACCCGTGGGGGAGACGGGTGGCAGATACGAGGGAACGCGCTGCACTCCCACCTTCGATGATGGTCATCTCTATGCGCTGGGCCAGTTCGGCGACTTGGTCTGCCTGCGAGCCTCCGATGGTTCGGAGGTCTGGCGGAAGAGCCTGACCAAGGACTTCGGCGGACGCTCAGGTGGTTGGAACTACACCGAGAGCCCCTTGGTCGACGAAGGCAAGGTGATCGTCACTCCCGGGGGGAAACAAGGCGCGGTGGTCGCCCTCGACAAGAAAACCGGAGAACTGGTCTGGCAGAGCAAAGAATTCACCGACGGAGCCCAATACAGTTCACTGATCGTCCGAGAGTTTGGGGGCAATAGACAGTACGTCCAGCTCACCGGGGCCAACGTAGTCGGACTTGAAGCCTCTACGGGGAAGGTGCTTTGGCAAGCTCCCCGCAAAGGGAAAACGGCTACGATCAGCACCCCGATTTTCCATGAAGGTCACGTTTTCGTCAGCAGTGCCTACGGCGTAGGTTGCAACGGTTTCAAGGTGACCCATTCGGGGGGGGATTTCTCGGCCAAGGAAATCTATGCCAACAAGACGATCTCAAACCACCATGGTGGCTGTATCCGAGTGGGTGATTACGTCTACGCCTCAAGCAGCGGAACCCTCGCTTGCGTGGAGCTCAAGACGGGGGAGGAAATGTGGCGGCAGCGCAGCGCGGGCAAGGGCGCGATACTGATTATCGACGGCAAAATCATTTTGCGGGCTGAAAACGGTCCTCTCGCCCTCGTGGAGCTCAACCCGAAGGAATACCGCCAAATCAGCAAGTTCGACCAACCCGAACGCTCCAAAGCGAAAGCTTGGCCTCATCCGGTAGTGAGCAACGGTGTTCTATATGTCAGGGATCAGGATATCCTGCTGGCCTACGACATTCGCAAGTAGAGAAAGCCAAACGTTACTTTGCTTTCTACAAATCAAACTCACTCAGCCATGAATATCCCAAAGATAGTACTTCTCCTTCCTGTTCTAGCCGCACTTGCAACCGCCAAGCCTCCGACCGAAGAAAGCGTACAAGGTCTCTACGAGGGATCGTGGAAGGACGCCGCCGGCTCGGCCGACACAGAAGTTCGCGTGGTGGCCATGGGCAAGGGAACCTTCAAGTTGCTCGCCCGACGCAAACTGGACGGCAAGATCGTCCGAGCCGAGATCGACGGAAAAACGGATGCGAAATCGGGAGGCGTAACCTTTGGAGGTTCAATCGGTGGAGCCAATTGCAAGGCCAGTTACAAGGAAGGCGCAATATCGGGAACCATCGGGAAGAAGGGTTCCCTTTCAATCAAGCGCATCGAACGCACCCCACCCTCTCTCGGCAAGAAACCACCCGCCGGAGCCATCGTCCTCATCGACGGGAAAAATTTCGACAACATGAAAGCCCGTTCGGGCGAATGGATTCATATAGACAAGAAAGACGGTTCCATCCAAGTCCCCAAGGGCGGAATGAACTCCGTCAAGAAGATCGAGGGCGACTACGACGCTCACGTCGAGTTCAACTGCAACCTTCGTTCCACCGCCCGCAGTCAAGGGCGCGGCAACAGCGGATTCTATCTGGCCAATAGTCAAGAAATTCAAGTGCTCGACTCCTTCGGCGCCGTCACCTACCTCGGCGGCGGTTGCGGCGGACTCTACAAATACAAGAACCCCGACGTAATGGAACCGATCCCCAGCCTCGTGGGCAAAAAGGACGCCACCTTCAACTTCGCTTCTCTCCCTCCTCTGCAATGGCAAGCCTACGACGTCGAGTATCGTGTGCAGAAAGGCGGAAAGAAGGCCCTCATGACCGCCCACCACAACGGAATCAAGATTCACGACAAAGTAGAACTCAATCACAAGGCCGGCACCTTTCATTTTCAAGATCATGGTAACCCCGTCCGCTACCGCAACATCTGGGTGCTTGAAAAAGAATAAACTGCTGAATCCGCCAATGATTGGTGGAAACGTCACCCAGAAGGACGTAAGGTTATGCGAACCCAGTCCTTTGGTTTTATAATGAAAGCGTTTCTCCCACTCGTAATTTTCGCAACGGCCCAGCTCGCTTGTTTCGTCCATAGGACCAATGCCGCCGATTTGCTCGTTCCGAAAGACTACTCCTCGATACAATCGGCCATCGACAAGGCCGAACCGAACGACCGCGTCCTTGTGGAGGCAGGCACCTACCGCGAGCGCATAGTCCTGAAAGCAGCCGTAACCGTCAGGAGCGCAGGCGACGACGCCAAGGGCGCGCTCGGTCTAAAGCGGGCCGAGATCACTGTACTGAACCACCCAAAGGGGGAAGGTCCGGGTGTCACTATGGGAGCAGACGCGACCTTGGATGGCTTTACTGTAACGGGGGTCGGACTCTACGACGACGCCAAGTGGAAGAAGCATTACTCCACGCAGGGGAACTTGCAGAGTCACGAGCACATCGGCGCATCCGGCACGGCAGGCATCGAAGTGCGGCACTCATGCGAAGTGAAGAACAACATCGTGCATCACGTCGGCTACACGGGCATCGGCATCACGGGATCCAAGGATCGGAAAGTATCGCCCAGCATCATCGGCAATGTCTGCTATCGCAACATGGGCGGCGGCATCGGTTCCATGGCCGGCTCCACCGCACTAATCGAAAACAACGTCTGCTTCGAAAACTTTTACGCAGGCATTGGACACAATGGAGCAAGTCCCATGGTGCGCGGGAATAAGTGCTACAACAACATCCGGGCGGGCATTGGCATAAGCGAGGGCAGTTCTCCCACCGTTACGAAAAACCGTTGTTATGAAAACCGCCGAGCGGGAATTGGCATACGGACGGGTAAGGACACGCAACCCGTGGTTGAAGACAACGACTGCTTCGAAAACGATATGGCCGGAATAGGAACCGAGGAGGAAGCCCGACCAATCATTCGCTCAAATCGTTGTCATAAAAATAAACTAGCGGGCATTGGTGCCCGTCACGAAGCGCATCCCGAAATAGTGGGCAACGAATGCATCGGGAACGGTGCCGCCGGGATTGGAATCGAGCATGGAGTAGTGGCAAAAATCGCGGACAACCTCTGCAAGGACAATAAGGCATCGGGCATCGGGGTTCGCCATCAGGCGGAAGCACTCCTGATCAATAACCGCCTTATCGAAAATGCCCTCGTAGCCATCGGCATCCGAAATGGTTCCAGGCTGACCGCTAAAAAGAACGTCATGTCCCGCAAGGGAGGCATGGCTCCACTGGTAGCCATTCTGGAGAATTCGACCGCCACCCTAACCGACAACGACCTAAACGGCGGTGGCGTGGCCGGCGTTCTGCTCCAAGGGACCGCCCATATCGAGAAGAACCGCTTTCACGGCAATGGTCCCCGCAAAGGTGGGCCTCCAAACTTCGCCACTTGGGTAAGGGAAGGCTCTTCAGTTACTTTTTCAAACAACGAAGTGGACCACTGGCGACATGCCCTTTTCGCCTCGAAAGCCAAGCAAGTCTCAGCCAACGACAACAAAGTTTACGCTTTTCTAGGCACCGCTCTTGTCATACGAAACAGCGAGAAACCAACCGAGGCTTCGGGCAACGTCGCCTTCTCGGACGACACCAATTCCCAAGCCATTGAAATCATCGGACGCAAAGCCAAGGTCGATGGGAATCTGGTACAGAAAAAACCAAACAAATAAGGCACACCATGAAGACCATTCTCTCGATCCTCCTGTTGGTCACCACCTTTACCGCCGTTCTTCCGGCACAGCGTGAGGCCGTTCAGTTTTCCGTTAAGTCGGTCGCCGATGGCGATTGGACAAACCCAAAGATCTGGCAACCACAACGCGTCCCAAAGACGGGAGACCGCGTGTTGATCAGTTCCCGCACCTCGGTTCGATTTGACGCAAAAACCACGCCCGTCATACGCCTTATTCAGGTTGCCGGAACACTCCGGTTCGCCCGGGACCGCAGTACCGAGCTCAACGTTTGTCTACTCAAGGTTCAAGCAGGCAACCATTGCACGGAACGCGGTTTCGCCTGTGACTTTAACAGCTTGAAAACAAACGGCGGACCAAACGACCATCCGGGGAAATCCTTGCCCACTCTCGAAGTAGGCACGCAACAAAACCCAATCCCCGCAGTGCATACAGCTCGTATTCGCCTTCACTATTTGGAGGGCATGGACAAAAAAGATGCACCTGCGCTGGTTTGTTGCTCGGCCCGCATGGAATTGCACGGCTCCCCCCTTGAGAGACCATGGGTTAAACTAGGTGCGACCTGCCAACCGGGCGACGCAAAGATTGTCGTGAATGAGAACGTCTCCGACTGGCGCGTAGGTGACGAGATAATCGTGACCGCCTCCAAGAAAGTGCGAAACATGAGCACCTATCGCGACGAGGAAGTGGGTACGGAAGAGCGAATAGTAAAGGCCATCGATGGGCACTCAATCACTCTCGACAAACCCTTGCGCTTGGAACACTCAGGGGAAGGCGAATTTCGTAGCGAGGTGGCAAATTTATCCCGAAACGTAATTGTCGAGAGCGCCGATCCGGATGGCATTCGCGGCCACACCATGTACCACCGCCACAGCAAGGGCGGCATCAGCTACGCCCGTTTCGCTCATCTTGGCAAGGAAGGTGAACTGGGAAGATACCCAATCCACTTCCACCTGGTCGGCGAAACCATGCGCGGCTCTGCTGTGCTCGGCGCCGCCGTAGTCGACTCGCACAACCGTTGGGTCACGATTCACGGCACGCAATACCTACTTGTGCGTGACTGCGTAGGCTACAAGTCGGTGGGACACGGCTATTTCCTAGAGAACGGGTCGGAAGTATTCAACCTGCTCGACCGCAACCTCGGCGTACAGGCTTTCAATGGCCCTAGACTGAAGGATCAAGAGCTTCCCTTCGACCCAAACGACGGAGCCGCCTTCTGGTGGGCAAATGGACGAAACGTGCTCACTCGAAACGTAGCTGTGGAAAACGCAAAATACGGCTTTCGCTACGATTGCCAAAAGCGCAGCAATTTCGACAGCAACCTACGCATACTCATGCCGGACGGTTCCAGAAAAATCGTAGATATACGAACCCTCGCCATTAGCCGTTTCGAGAAAAACGAGTCACACAGCGAAGGACTGTATTCCGTCGCCCTCTCCGGCACCGAGGGCGTAGGTCCTGACCTGCGACACCCGCACCTCATAAGAGACCTAAAAATCTGGCAAACCCATTATGCATTCAGGGCCCAGTTACCCACTATGCTGGCGGAAAACATTCAAATCGACCACGCATCCTACGGGGTGTACCGACCTTGGTTCGAGAACCACGTCTACCGCGATCTAAGCATTGCCGCAACCGGAAGCGAACCCTTCAATCGAGGTCTAGACGACAAGAGCATACAGCACGGAAGCATCACTGTCGACGGACTCACGTTCAGCAATATGGATTACGGCGGCAGCATGCCCCTCATCCAGATCAGCGCCAACAACGTAAATGGAGAGGCCGAATCACATTTCCGCAACGTGACGGTTCAAGGTCGCGACCCCAAGCGCCCGGAGCGCTGGCCACTCATGAACCTAGGCGGTGGACCTCGCCTCAAGCCATCCACACCCAAGGGCGTTCCCTATTTCATTCACGACTACTTCGGTCCCGGCAAGCACGCCAAAGTAATTAGTTCTCGAGCCAAGGACTTGCTTGGCGACGGCAACAAGTATTCCAAGGAAAACGGTCTAACTGGTGACGAATCCCTCGCGACGAGAGTTAGTGGCATAGACTTTCCGGAACTCCTAAGCCCCGTGGACGACCTTCCGCCCTGTACCGTCATTACGCGCATCGACTCAACTGGCGACCGCCTCCTGGTTCGAGGCACTACCCACGACAACGGCGTCGTAAAAACCATTTCCGTGAACGGTAAATCCGCCAGCATTCTCAGCCAAGTCCACGGCGTCGCCGACTGGAGCATCGAACTACCCAAGTCCAAGAGCATCACCGCCACCGCCACCGACGCCACCGGCAACCGAGAATTAAACCCGCACAAAATCTAGTCCACCGACGTGCGACTGCTTCCAACTCCTCCTCACTCTCTTTGCCGCACTAATCAAAATACATTGACTGAGTCATGCCGATAAACAATTCTCTAACTAGAAAAACTTCACTTAATATTTCGACTTAAACGCATTGAGAAGATGAAAGGACCAACTATCTCTCGCCGTCGCCTGCTGCAAGGAGGTGGAATCGGGGCCGTGAACTTGACCATGCCGGGCTTGGTCTTTGGTCGCGACAAAACGGATGACTCGGGCAACGCGGTGGCCTCCAAGAAGTCTTGTATATTCGTCCTGCTATGCGGTGGCCCAAGTCACGTCGACACTTGGGACATGAAGCCGAACGCTCCTTCCGAGTACCGAGGACCATACAAGCCCATACGCACAAAGGTGCCTGGAATGCAGCTCAACGAGATGCACACAAAGCTGGCCAAGATCACGGACCAGTTCTGCTTAATTCGCTCCGTCACCCATCCCGGAGGCATCAGCAACCACTTCGACGCCATGCACAACCTGCTCAGCGGACAGTCGGAGAAAAGAGTGAAGCAAGGAGTCCCCGATGATTCTCCCTACATTGGATCCGTCGTGGCAAAGCATCTTCCAAGCAAGCGCAACTTGGTATCGAACGCATGGCTGATCAAGTGCGTCGGACCACCCGTCTTCTGCGCACCAAATCTTTCTACGGGCGGCTACCTCGGCTCCCCCTATTCCCCTGTCTTCGTGGGATCGGCCGACAACCATCCGGCCATGCCGAACTTCAAGCCCCCAACAATTTACGAGACCACCGATCCTGATCGCCTTCTGAATCGCCGAAGTCTGCTTGACGAAATTGAGTCCGACGCCCTTGACCAAGACCCTAAAGGCAAAGACTGGAAAAACCTTCGAGAAATGGCTTTCGACGGCATGACCCGCCCAGAAGGCCGCGAAGCCTTCGACCTGCAACAAGAGCCCACAAAAATCAGAGAGTTGTACGGTATGAATCCCCTCGGTCAAAACCTGTTGCTGGCTCGACGCATGGTGGAATCAGGTGTACGTTTTGTAACCGTCAACGGTTGGACCGGACAGGCACCGCACGACAAAAAAGGACCGCCTAGTTCGAGCTGGGACATGCATGGCGGCAATATGGGCATGGGAAATGCCTTTGGAAACGGTTCCTATGGCATGGGCTTCTGCCTGCCGCGGCTGGATCAAGCTTTGTACGGTTTATTCACCGACCTTAAGGCAAGCGGCATGATGGACGACACGCTCGTCGTGGTGATGGGAGAATTTGGTCGCACCCCAAAAGTTCTCACCCAACAACCTCCGGGTCGTCAACACTGGCCGAAATGTTTCTCAGCCATCCTCGCAGGTTGCGGTATTCGCGGCGGCGCAGTCTACGGTAAGTCGGACAAGATCGGGGCCGCGCCCGAGAGCGATCCGGTTCACCCTCAAGACATCCATGCCACCGTCCTGCACGCAATGGGCATACCCCTGAACCCAGCTACAGAGAATTCTGGTGTTTCCCGACCCCTCACTGCCGGCAAGCCAGTTCTCGACATCTTCGGATAAAATTTAAAAGCGGACTTCGGTGTTTCCGCTTCGAGATTCATTTTGGCTTTTTTGTTCTGCGAGCTGCCTTGGCCAAAATTTCCACATAAAACGACTTCAACTGTTCCACTTCGGCGGCATCAATGAATTTTCCGATTTCAGCCACATGAATGACTTTTGCCTCTTCGGCAGTCGGGCCGAATTTGCAGTCGAAATCCCAGAAATCGATTCCGTCCGGAAGCTCTTTTCTTCGCTCTCTCTTTAGGTATTTTTTAACATCGCCTCTCACTGCATCCACAAGCCTGGGGTATTTGATTTTTGGGTGTACGAGAGTGAATGTCTTTTTCATAGTTTTATGATGTGGGCTTTTGGAAAGGTTAGTGCGTGTTCTTAAGCAGTTTTTCTTCCACTGGAACAGGCCAAAAGATAAGGATCCGTTCACTCAATTATTACTCAAGAATACAGTTAGATGCGATTGTTTTCGTAATAATTCAAGAAGAGAAATCAGCTTATTTCGATTGACTCGATCCCCACAGAAGCGAGTTTCCTAGCATGAAAAATAACTCCGATTCAATTAGGGCAGGAATGAAGGCGTTGTGCCTCTGTGCAATAAGTTCGATTTTACTCGCATCGTCAGCTAACGCCGCCGAGGAGGAACCTCAACCGGATCAGAAGGTTTATGAAGCCATCGGCATGATGTTCGCACAAGGTTCGGGACTTTCACGCATGGAGTTTTCGGACAAGGAAATCGATTTGATTATTTCCGGAATTGTAAAAGGAATGAAGCTCAAGGAAATCCCGCCGGAGGTACAAAGTCTCCAACCGAAAATAGAAGCAATTATGCGAGTGAAGATGGAAATCGCTCGCAAGGCCAAACAATCGGCAGGAGCAAAGGCGTCGACTGGAAACAAAGTTAAGGGAAAACAATTCCTTGCCGACCTACAAAAAAAGGAAGGCGTTTTGAAAGATCCTTCTGGATTCCTTTACGAAATCCTAAAAAAAGGAACAGGTCCTAATCCCACTATGAACGACACGGTGCGACTACACTACCACGGCACCTTGATCGATGGCACTGTCTTCGACAGTTCCGTAGAACGACAGCAACCTGCAAGCTTTCCCATGCGAGGTGTAATCAAGGGATTCTCCGGTGGACTCACCAAGACAAATGTAGGAGGCAAAGTCCGCATCTACATTCCAAGTGAGTTGGGTTACGGCGACAACCCTCGACCTGGCGGGGAAATCAAGCCGGGAGACACTTTGATCTTCGAATGCGAACTCCTTGAGATCATAAAGAATTAAGGTACTCCTGAGTGTGCGGGACTCGCCCGCAATAAAACAGCCGGGCTACGACCATGCCTCCAACCTTGAGCGAGCTATCACTGCGGCACTCAAGTCAAAACGGTTAAGACTCTTTCCGAGTGCAGGTCTCGGGTAGAAGCTATCATTGAAACAAGTTTATCTACGAACACGCGGTGCACTACACTTGGATCGGCGCCATACTTAATGGCAAACGCCCGCGAAAAAGTCCTAAATCCTAGCGAGCATTAGCCACCACATCTAGGTCATGGATTGGAGAATGGTGTCCTTACTCCCTTGATCATTTCTTCTAGTGACGATTCATTGCATAAGGTGATACTTGCTGCATTTGTCCTGATTTTCTTTCTCCCGGTTGTATTGACCGCCGGAGACTGGCCCACGCATGCCCACGACAACCAGCGTAGCAGCGTAACGGACGAGCAATTATCCCCTCCCCTTTCGCTCCAGTGGGCCTACGAACCCTCTTTTCCACCGGCCAAAGGTTGGCCACGCAACGTCGACGGCTACGGCGCCCACAAAAACTCCAGCAACGTGAACTACGACGACGCCTATCGGGTCGTCGCCGCAGGGAAGATCGCCATCTTCAGCGCCTCGGGAGAAAATCGGGTCTACGCCATAGACAGCGAGCGCGGCGAAACCCTTTGGACCCTCGAGCTCGAGGGCGCTCCACGGTTGGCACCCACCATATGGAAGAATCAAGTCTATCTGGGTGCCGACGACGGGCGAGTCCACTGCCTCGACTTGAAGACCGGTCAAACGATCTGGCGTTTCGAGGCCACTCCCGCTAAGCGGCGAATGCTGGGCTTGGGACGTTTTGGATCGGCTTGGCCCGTTCGAGCCGGGGTCATGATCGAGGAAGGCGTGGCCTATTTCACCGCCGGCCTCTTTCCCGGGGAGGGAATCTTTCTCTACGCGCTCGATGCCGAAACAGGCAAACTGAGTTATCGCAGGTCACTGACGGGAACCGGAAACAATGGGCCCAGTCCGCAAGGCTACCCGCTCAGCGATGGCCACAGCCTCTATTTAACGAGCCGCATGGCCCCCACCCGCATCGACTTGGCGGAGGGTAAGGAGTTGCCCTTTGCGACACCTTTTCCCGAAGTCGAGAAATCACACCAGTACCGCTTCTACAATGGCGGTACCTATGCCCAGATCTGGAAAGGACAAATCGTCTACGGCCAAGCCGCCCTGCTTGCCTACGACCCGCAAAAGACTTGGAAGGACAAATACGGGCGCGAACAGTTTGGCGAACTGACCTTCAACTGGTTCAACGCCCGCCGAGCCATATTTCGTGAGGACATGGCATGGATAGCCACCGACCATCATCTGTTGGCCGTCAAGCAGGACAAGTTGCCCGAATTGGCCAAGACCCTCTGCCGGGAATTTGAGGAAGCCTACAAGGAACATCGGGTCGCCTCGGTCGAGTCGAGCTTGGCCAAGATCAAGGAAGTCGGTGCCGACACGGCGCAAGCCAAGGCAATCCGGGAAGGCACTCTGCGCTGGTCTTTGGAAGGGTACCAAAAGAAGTGGCCTCCTGTCCGCGACGCCCTGTTCGAGAAGTTCGCCGCCCAGTGCAAATGGATGACGCTCCTGAAGGCCAACGAGGCGATGGCAATGGCCGGTGTGGTGGTGTACGTCGGCGGAGAGGACCGGGTGATCGCCTTGGATTCGAGCAACGGGAAGAAATTGTGGGAGGAAAAGACCGACAGCCGGGTACGTGGGCTGGCCATCGCCAACGGCAGGCTCTATGTCAGCACAATCGACGGCATGGTCCGCTGCTTTGGTGAAGGCAAGGGAAACGGAAAGATCCTAGCCAGTCACCCGCCGGCAAACTCCTTGGATCCCAAGACCGTGAAGCTTGCCGAAGCCATTTTGGCCACCACCCGAGCCGATCAAGGCTATTGCTTGGTCGTTGGCGGGGGAGACGGTCGCCTCGCCACCGCCTTGGCGGAGCGCTCGAGACTAATCGTCGAGGTCATCGACGAAGATGCCAAGAAAATCGCAGAAGGTCGACAGTTCCTGCTCGGACACAAGCTCCACGGCGGTCGCGTAAACCTTGTGCAAGGAATAGCTCAACAACTGCCCTACCCTCCCTATAATTTCAACTTGGTGATCGACTTGCACTCCGGCACAGGGGCACAAGCCGCAAAGGCCTCCGAGCTAGCCCGTGTGACCCGACCCCTTGGAGGAGCCCTCGTTTTGGAAGAACAAGTCAAGAAGCCACCCAAGGAACTTCAGCAAATGATCCAGTCCAAGGAACTGGAGACGGTTTCGGCAAACGGTTTGTTGGTTCTGCGTCGGGGAAAGATACCGGGCAGCGCCAACTGGTCGCACAACTACGCGACCGCAGGCAACACCTACTGCAGCGAGGACCAAGCGGTGAAAGGACCTTTCGGCATCCTCTGGTATGGTGAACCGGGGCCACGCCAACGGGTCGACCGGCACGCCCGCGGACCCGTGCCACTGGTAATTGACGGAATCGTCTTTCTCACCGGGTACGACTTGGTTATGGCCTACGACGTCTACAACGGCACGAAGTATTGGGAACGTTGGATTCCCGGCATCACCCGACTGGACCTGCCCGCAGGCACCTCCAATCTCGTCGCTGACTCCCAAAGCCTATTCGTCGTGGCCGACAACAAGCGCTGCCTCCGCCTCGACCGCTTAACGGGGAAAACCTTGCAAACCTACGAAGCTCCGCAGGTTGACGGGAAACCAGGAAACTGGGGCTGGATCGCCCGGTTCGGAGAGATTCTGCTGGGCAGTCATTCCGCTTACGACACCAGGAGAAAACGGGCCATGACAAACCTCGCCGATGGACTCTTCGCGATCAATCCACAGACTAGCCAAACCCTGTGGACGTATCGCGGTAGCGGCATCGAGCACGACGGGATCGCAGTGGATGACGGTCGCGTTCTACTGGTCGACCGGGACATCGACGAAGAGGGAAAAAAGGCGGCCTTGGCCAACAGGATAGTCGATGACTCGGTGAAAGACCGCTCCCTCGACCGACGCGGCAAACCAGTGGAACCCGACTTGGGCAAACTGGTCTCCTTGAATCTCGAGACAGGCAAACCGCTATGGTCCAAGCCCTTTGATTTCTCCGACCTCACGGTGGACGACCGAGTGATTGGTCAACGCTCCGGTATCGCCTGCTTGCTCAAGGACGGGATCGTGGTGGTGGCAGGCATTGGCAGCATCGGTCATCCCTACCAACAGTACCGCAAGGGAGAATTCGCCCGGCGAGCCCTCTACGCATTCCGCACTATAGACGGTAAACTGCTCTGGAGTGGACGACGCAACTACCGGAAGCGTCCGATCATCGTGGGCGATAAAGTGTTCGCCGAACCTCATGCATGGAATCTACTCACCGGCAAAACAGTCAAATCCCAAAATCCCCTGACCGGCGAAACAACCCCCCTCAATTACCTGCGGGGCTACTCGGGTTGCGATCACTTGCTGGCCTCCGCATCCAGCCTCTTCGGCAACGCGAACTCCGGTGGCTTCGCTCACTACAATTTGGATGAGCAGGCTGGGTACGTTCCCTTGGGCGGCATGGCCTTGGCCTGCAACACCGGAGCGGTCCCGGCCAACGGTGTATTCGTGGCCCCGGAGGGACGTTCGGGATGCACCTGCAGTTTCGATATCCAAACCTCGGTAGTTCTCTACCCTTGGCCCAAGTCCCAAACTTGGGGATTCGGAGCCCGTGGGGTCCAGCCACAGAAAATGTTGCCGGTCAAGCAGGTCGCGGTGAACCTGGGTGCTCCGGGATTTCGTACCGACGGTGCGGGCCAATTATGGATACCTTATGCCGGGCAAACCAACATGGCCGGCGCCTTCAGCAAATGGATTCCCAAGTACAAGCATACCCCTGCCATGTTCTCCTATCTGAGACCTGAAACCGATCGAATCACAGGCACGGATAGGTCTTGGATATTCAGTTCCGCCTACCATGGCGAAAAGGAACTGGAGTTTGAGATGCTAGGGACAGGCAGCGCGAAATATACGGTCAGGCTCTACTTCGTGGAACTCGACGACATCCAGTCGGGTGACCGGGTATTCGACGTTTCCCTGCAAGGCAAACCGGTACTCGATGAATTCGACGTGATCGCCGAATCAGGAGGTCGGCGAAGGAGCTTGATCAAGACCTTCCCAAGCGTGACCGTTGACCGCAGAATCCGGATCGGGTTGAAGAGCCACGGGAAATTGCCCCCGACGCTAAGTGGGTTCAAGGCGAAGCGGCAACCCCAGTGAGTTCATTCCAATAAACACAGATGAAGCAAACGGCAATTATTCTGACCCTCTTGTTCCCAGTCCTGTTAACCGCTGAAGACTGGCCTGGTTATCGCGGATCGACCGGCATGGGCGTCATACAGGAAGAAACCAAGTTGCCCCTGCGCTGCAAGGCATCGACCCAAACAACGGCGAGGTGATTTGGTCCTGCAAATGGGGGCGTGGCATTTGGCCGGTTGCCTCCCCGGTGATGGCCAAGGGTTTGGTTTACTGCATGGGGGGGGTCGTGGCGGACATCCCGGCTTGATCGTCGATCCCGGAGGTACAGGCGACATCACGGCCACCCATCTGAAAACAAAGCTAGGACCGGCTCCGTCCGGACTCGGTTCGCCGGTGGCATACGGCGACCTGGTGTTTCGCATGAACCAACCCGGAGTGTTGCTATGCGTCAGGATCACCAGCGGCGAGGAATTATTCAAGGAACGCCTGCCTCAGGGAATCGATCCGGCGATCAACCCGGCGATCACCTCGGACGGACTCATCTTCATTGCCTCAGCAGAGAAAACGCTGGTTGTTCGAGCGGCGGAGAAGTTCGAACTGCTCGCTGAATCGAATCTCGGTGATGCCTCTCACGCCTCGGCAGCCGTCTCCGAAGGGAAACTTATCTTGAAGGGCAAAAATACTTGTGGTGTGTCGGAAAAGGCAATGTTCGTTGAAAATGTGAACTCATACTCGCAATCAGCTTGCCCTAGGCGGCGCCCAGAGTAAATTTCTTCCAAGAAAGTGAATCGTACGCAACTCCTGTTTCTTGTCCATGGTCTTCTTGGCTTTGCTCTGCATGGCATTGCTGAGGATGTGCTTCACCAGTGGACGGACCTCAAAGGGAGAACCATAACGGCTAGATTCGTCAAGACCGACGACAATGCGGTCACGGTCAGGCTTCAGGGAACACAATCAATGATTCGATCGACGGATCTTAGTCCGCAGTCGCAGGCTAAACTTCGTACGATTCTTTTCATCGGGACACCCGATGACGTCCTCCTGTCCTTGCGTGCTGGACAGGGTGCAAAAAAGGAAGAACGAAACGACTTTTTCGACTGGACAGATAAAAAAGGCCGCGCCATTCGGGCAAGAATAGTCAAGTCCGTCGGGGACAACCTGACGGTCGAACTGGAAGGAGCCATACACGAGCTACCCCTTGCCCAGTTGAATGCAGAAAGTCAAAAACTGGCTCAGTCTCTTGCCGAAGAATCCAGCAGACCCGGACCACAGGCGGTGGTCGGAAAAGACGAACCGCAGGAATGGAAGGATGTGAACGGCAGAGCCATTCGAGCCCGCTTCATAAAGCTCGTGAGTGAAACCCTCACCATCGAGATGAATGGCCAACCCTTCGATCTTCCAATCGCCAGTCTAAGCCCCGATTCGCAAGCATTGGCCAGGCAACTCGCCAGCGATGTAAAACCGCCGCCCGACAAGACCCCACAGGAAAAGCCCGTAGACGAGCAAATCGCCAAGGCGATGAAAAACGGCCCGCCCGACCAAGCGGAAATCACTCTCGCACTGAACCAAGCCTTGGAATATTTCCGGACTTTGGCCGCCAAGGACGAGGAAGGATTGTTCTACCCGCCCATACGCCGGCGCAAGGTCATCGGCTACTCCGACAAGAAAGTGATGTACCGCAAAATCGTCGTGCAGATTCCCGTTCACGAATGGACAACGATAACCAAAGAAGTCGTTCGTAACGTGAAGGTGGGTGATTCGGGTGCCGTAACCGTGAAAAAAAAGGTGAAAGTGCCGGTTCGGATACGCGGTAAACAAACTGGCACGAGGCCCCAAAACCGGCTCGTCCGCGATAAAAATGGCACGATCGAAAGAATCCACAAGGTGGCGAAGTACGGCCCGGGCGGTACGGTTGAATGGAAGTCGGGGCAATTGGGACAAAACGCCTTGGTTATTTATGCCCTCATCAAGTCGGGTGTAGATCCATTCGACGAACTGATCTCCCGCCCCTTGGAGACCTTCAGTTACCTCTACAACACCTTTGGTCTTCCAGACTCAACCTGGGACCTTGCTTGGTCCATTTGCGCCTTCGCAAGCTCCGGACAGGAAGAGCATCGCGAACTCGCCTCTCAAATGGCCGCCAAGTTGGCGGGTGCGCAGGTGAAGTCAGGACAAGCCGCCGGATTATGGGGCCCCGTGGGGTTGGACACCGAATTGCTCGGGGCCATTCTTTCGGCGAATGCCGACACTGGCGCCGAATACCTGCGTTTCAAAGAAAAGTTCGATGAGAAAAAGAAGGAGTACGACGAGAACAAGATGAAGGAAGCCCTCGAACTCATTCGCCGAACGAACAACCTCAAGGGCCGCTACACCATGATGGCGAAAGACAGCAGTGTCTATTTCAGTGTGATTTTGAAAGACAAAGGGTTCTCGGAAACAGCCGGCCAAGTTTTCAACCTCATCGCCTTCCCGCTCTATCTCTACAACCAAACCACAGTGGACTTGGAAACCACTGCATTGGTCCTGCATGCCTTGAGCGTCGCTTCAACGAAGGGCGTCCTACCAGAGGAAACGACAACCCTTCGCCCCAAGGGAAGTCGCCAAACCTTGGGAAAATCTCGTACCCTTCCCCAAGTCCTCGTGAGCGCGGCGAACGCCATAGCCAAGGGCCAATTCAAGGACGGAAGCTTCCACCAATTGAACTTCCACCAACCCGTCAATGATTTCGACAAAAGTCTCCTCATCCGAGGCGTCCCAGCCGATCCCTCCACCTTTCCGAAACTGGAGTCTCCCACCACCATTGCTGACACCGCCCATGGCTTTGCCGCCCTCCATGCCTTCGCCGCCATCGCCGGCGAACAAGCCGCTTCTCGTTATGCCCGAAACTTCCAAGCCGCAACCGCCCGGGTTGAGAAAGACCTGCCCACAGCACTATTCGTCGACCGAAAGCAAACCGCATCTTCTTCCACCTTCGGGCCCTACGACCTCGCCTTTAACGTGTTTGCCCAAAAGCCTTCCGATGCCTTGGCCAAGCTAACCGCTCCCGTGACCCGCTTCCTCGTCGACGGGCAACGCCCGGACGGTTCTTGGCGGAACACAAACAAGGTCCAGTCTTTGCTCAGTTCTTCCATGCGGGCAAGAAGCAAAGTCATCCCCGCATACGGGAAAGGATTCGACTGGGCCCAAGCTTTCGCCCTGCCTGCCAGTTGGAACAATTCCTACTATCGCATATGGCCAGGAATCGTACCTACTTCCTATGCCATGCTCGCGCTCAGCCAAGCCATGGAATACGCCCCGGAACCAAAAGAGGTCTCCACAACCGAGGAATCCTTGCCCCAGGACGAAATTCCACCGACGGAAAAGCAAGATCCTCCCGACCCCAAACCCGCTCCTCAATCCTTTCTCAAGCCAGCCCCGAACTCGCCCGACGAGCCTCTGGCTAAGCGGATGTCCGTGGCCAAGGGCGTAGACTTCATCGACCGTGCCTCGCTTCATTGGCAAAGCTCCCGCAAGTGTGTCACCTGTCACACAAACTGCGCCTACCTCATGGTAAGGGCACGACTTGAAGCCGATCTCGCACCGTACAATTCCGTCCGCACGTTTTTCGAGCAATATGTCGATGGCTGGTCGAAAGAGAAACCAGAGCCGCAAGGCATCGTTGTCACCGCCGCCGCCCTAGCTATAGACGACGCAAGTAAGGGCAAACTCACCCAAGTCACCCAAACCGCCTTCGATGAGGCTTGGGACATCCAGCGCGATGACGGCTCTTGGGATTGGCTCAAGTGCGGCTGGGGACCGTTCGAATCTGACGACCACTACGGAGTTACTCTCGCCGCTATCGCCGCCGCCAAGGCTCCAGACGACTACGCAAAAACCAACAAAGCCACTGCTGGCTTGGCCAAGCTGCGAAGCTGGCTCGAAAACCATCCGCCCCGCCTGCTACACCAAAAGGCCATGATGCTTTGGCTCGGCAAGGAGTTGCCTGAATGGGTGAAAAACGAGGACTGTCAGCGGTGGCAAAAAGAGCTGCTTGGCCTAGAGTTACCCGGAGGTGGATGGGCCACCGCTGGTTTGGGTGATTGGAAGCGGAAGGATGGTTCCGAGCAGACTCTCGACAAGGCGGACGGCTACGGTACGGGCTTCGTCATGTTTGCCCTACGGCAATCCGGCTTGCAGCCGAGCCATCCGGCGATCCGCCGAGGCATCGGTTGGCTGAAAACCCACCAGCGTGAAAGTGGCCGGTGGTTTACTCGATCGCCCTACAAGGATGGCAGGCACTACATCAGTCACGCCGGGACGGCCTTTGCCCTGCTTGCGCTGGCCGAGTGCGGGGAACTGTAAAAAATTGAACGGGCACAACCTCATTTAAATGGCCTCTGCTGGAAAACTCTTGTCGGGCGTGCGGTTGAAAAATTCAAGGTGATACGTATGTCGCACCTCGGCGATGCCTCATGTGCCTAAACCGCCATCTTCAAAGGAAAACTCATCTTGAAGGGGAAAAGCATTTGTTGTGTATCGGCAAATGGCAGTTGCCAACGAATTTAAACAGATGACACACTCTTAAACTTCCTCCATGCCCGCATCTATATTTTATTCATTCCTTATTTGTCTGCCGCTCCTGTTGAACGGAAAGACGCACTGGTCGCTGATTCCACCGGAACGGCCTTCATCTGGAAAGAGCATTGATGATTTCATAACGAAAAAACTTTCGGAAAAAGGATTGAAGAAGTCGAAAGAGGTGCCCAAACGCATACTGATTCGGCGGGTGTACCTAGACATGTTGGGCTTGGTGCCCACTCCCGGGGAAGTGGCCGCCTTCGTCTTGGACAAGAGAGAGCACGCATATGAGAGGGTAATAGAAAAGGTCCTCAAGAACCCGAGCTACGGGGAGCGTTGGGCACGGCACTGGCTCGACGTGGTGCGTTATGCCGACAGCGCAGGCTTCGAGACCAACCACGAGCGACCCAATGCCTATCATTACCGCGACTACGTCATTCGTGCCTTCAACGAGGACAAGCCCTACGACCAGTTCGTTTTTGAGCAGATTGCCGGGGACACGGTGGGCCAGGACGCCGCCACCGGATTCATCGTGGCTGGCCCCAAGGATATCGTAGGCGGAAAAGATCCTCTACTCAAGAAGCAGCAACGGGCCAACGAATTGGCCGATATGGTGGGCGTCACTGGTTCCGCCTTCCTTGGACTCACAGTTGGTTGCGCCCGCTGCCACGACCACAAGTTCGACCCCATTTCTCAAGTCGACTTCTATTCCATGCAGGCGATCTTCGAGGGTGTGCAGCACGGGGATCGCAACATACCTTTGACGGCAAAACAAAAGCAGCGTCTCGACGAGATGACAACAGAAGAGAACGACCTTCGGGCGAGACTGAAGAAGTTCATTCCTGTGGTTGACGGCAAGAGACTGGGGGTGCCCGTGAACTTTAAGCGAAACCTAGAGAACTTTGACCCCGTGGAAGTGCGATTCGTACGCTTCACCACAGAGGTCACCAACAACAACAGCGAACCCTGCATCGACGAGCTGGAATTATGGACGCCGGGCAAGGATCCCAAGAACGCCGCCCTCGGCGCCAAATTAACTTCATCGGGAGACTACGCCAATAACCCCAAGCACAAGCTCGCGCACCTCAACGACGGCAAGTACGGCAACGAACGAAGCTGGATTTCCGACCAAAAGGGCAAAGGATGGGCCCAACTGGAATTACCCGAATCCACCACCATCGAACGTATTGAATGGGGACGCGATAGGACCGGTCGCTACAAGGATCGCCTTCCCACGAAGTATCGCATTGAGGTAGCCACGGAGCCAAACAAATGGAAAGTCGTGGCGGGTTCGCAAAATCGCAAGCCATTCGACAAAGGCGAAACCGAGGACCCCGTCTACGATTTCGCCAACCATCAGGAAGCCGAAGCCGAGCAGGGTCGGGCCTGGCAGGCGAAGCTTAAGGAACTCCAGACGAAACGGGCTGATCTGCAAAAGATGAACAAGGCCTATACCGGCACCTTTAATCAACCGGCCCCCACCCGGGTCATGTATCGCGGGAACCCGCTCGCCCCCCGTGACGTCGTCGCCCCTGAGGGACTGAGCGCCCTGAAGCCTTTGCTTAAACCCTTGGACTTGAAACCGGACGCCCCGGAACGCGAACGACGCATCGCCTTTGCCAGGTGGTTGACCCATCCGAAGAACCCCTTGACTGCCCGCGTCATGGTAAATCGCATCTGGCACTATCATTTCGGCCGGGGCCTCGTCGCCACACCGTCCGATTTCGGTGACATGGGCTTTCGACCAACACATCCCGAATTGCTGGACTGGTTGGCTCTGGAATTCATGAAAAACGGTTGGTCGGTTAAGCATATGCACCGCCTGATCCTTCATTCCAAAACCTACCGGCAGGCTTCCCTTCCCCGCAAGGATGGTTTGGCCAAGGATGCGGGGAGCGAGTTGCTTTGGCGCTTCCCGCCCCGCCGCCTCGAGGCTGAGGCCATCCGCGACAACGCCCTATTGCTGGCAGGAGGCCTCGACCGGAAAATGTACGGGCCCGGCTTTCTGCTTTTCGTACCCAACTCCAATTATGCGCGCAACTGGGTAGCCAAGGACGACTTCAAACCCGAAGACATGCGCCGCATGATCTACACCATGCGAATCCGTATGGAGCAGGACTCTATCTTCGGAGCTTTCGACTGCCCCGACGGAGGACAGGCCGCCCCCAACCGGAGCCGCTCAACTACGCCCATCCAAGCCCTCAACCTCTACAATAGCGGATTCATGGCTGATCTATCCAAACGTTTCGCCAAGCGTATTGCCGAGGTAGCCGGAGAGGACCCCGGGAAACAAATTGGCCGAGCCTATGCCTGGACCTTCGGACGCTCTCCTCAGGGAGAAGAAACCAAGGAAACCTTGGCCTACCTGGAGGAGCATGGCCTTCCCGCTCTTTGTCGCGTACTCCTTAACGCCAACGAATTCCTTTTCCTGCAATGATGTTGCCCCAACCCGAAAACCTGTCCCCCGCCGGGAGCTCGCTCCTCAACCGGCGCGATTTCCTGCGTCGTTCGGGAACCGCCTTCGGGGGCATGGCCTTGGCCGGTTTGCTTGCCGATGATCATTTATTGGGAAGCCCGATTCGGCCTGAGATCCATCCTGACCGCCCCTTTTCCGCCCGCAAGACCCATTTCCCCGCCCGGGCCAAACAGGTACTCGTCATCTACTGCACGGGAGCCGTCAGTCACGTCGATACTTGGGAACACAAACCCGAACTCTTCCGGCGCCACGACACTCCGATGCCTGGGGCTATAAACACTTTTCAGGGCGAGAACGGCAACCTCATCAAGCCCATCCGGGACTTCAAAGCGAGAGGAACCTGCGGCAAGATGACAAGCGATCTTCTCCCCGAGTTAGGATCGCTTGCCGACGACATCGCCTTCATCCACTCCCTGACCAGCAAGACCAACACCCATGGTCCCGGCGAGACATTCATGTCCACCGGGTTCATCCTGGAGGGTTTCCCTTCCATGGGAGCCTGGAGCACCTACGCCCTCGGGACAGAGAACGAGGACCTGCCCGCATTTGTCTCAATACCGGACCCACGCGGAAACCCACAGGCCTCTATAAACAATTGGTCCAACGCCTTCCTGCCCGCCCAGTTTCAAGGCACACCTTTCAGCGCCTCAAAAAAAATCCGGCATCTCTTTCCCCCGGATAAGTTTGCAGGTAAAACCGATTCCGATGGCCGTGACCTTCTCAAGCGTATCAACGAACGCCACCTGCAAAAGTATCCTGGAGACTCTGAGTTGGCCGCACGCATAGCAGGCTACGAGCTCGCCGCACGAATGCAAATGTCCATACCTGAGGTGACCGATCTCTCCAAGGAACCCGCTTCGATCCTCAAGGAATATGGGGCCGACGACACCAAGAACAAAGATCGGGCCGGTTTCGCACGTAATTGCATCCTCGCCCGGCGACTCCTGGAAAAAGGGGTCCGTTTCGTTCAGCTCTTCAACGGTTCCTATGCCATGGGGGAAGGCGTGGGCAACTGGGACGGGCATAAATCGATCGAGGCCCAATACCCCGGACACGCCCATATTCTCGACCAGCCCGCCGCTGCCCTCATTCGTGACCTCAAGACTCGCGGCATGTTGGACGATGTTCTAGTTGTCTGGTGTACCGAGTTCGGGCGCATGCCCACCTTCCAGAAAGGAGCCAGCGGTCGGGATCACAACCCTGCAGGCTTCACCGGTTGGCTCGCCGGAGCTGGGGTCAACGCACCTTATTCCCACGGTGCCACCGACGCCTTCGGTTGGAAGGCCGAACAGGATATTGCCACCGTGCACGATTTCCATGCCACCATCCTCCACCTCCTCGGCCTCGACCACGAAAGGCTCTCCTATTACCACAACGGCATCAACCGTCGATTGACCGACGTGCACGGGCACGTCATCAAGGAAATTCTCGCTTGAAGACCCACCTCCTCATGAAAACAATTACTTCTCTCTTTCTGCTGCTTGCCAGCCTCACTCATCTCTCTGCAAAGTCCGATACTTGGCCCGTGTATGCCTTCCAGAACGGGGTGCACTTCAAGACTACCGAGGAACGCGTCAAGGTATTGAAGGAACTGGGCTACGACGGGATCGGTTCGGCCAAGCTGTCCCAAAGCGACCTTCCCCTTCCCCAACGCCTCAAGCTCTACGACGAGGTCGAGCTCAAGCTCTTCAGCTTCTACGTCGGCGGAAAACTGGGTTCAAAAGGGCACACTTACGGCAAGGAAATTAGCCAAGCGATCAAGGACCTCAAGGGGCGCGAAACCATCCTCGAGCTGTTCGTCCAAGGCAGCAAGAAGAGCAACACCGACGAACAGGCGGTGGCCTTCGTACGCGAGATCGCCGACCAGGCGAACGAGTCGGGCCTGCGCATCGTCCTCTATCCCCATGCTGGATTTTACGTCGATACCCTGAGTGCCGCCGTGCGCGTTGCTCGCAAATGCAAACGGGAAAACGTGGGCGTGATGTTCAACCTGTGTCACTACTTGAAAGTCGAGCCGAAGACCGACCTCAAGGCCGCCCTCACCGAGGCCAAGCCTCTCCTTTGGCAGATCAGTACTTGCGGGGCAGAAAAGGGAGGAAACAGTTGGGGGCAGCTCATTCAGACTTTGGACCGGGGCAGCTACGATCAAGCCGTCCTTTTCCAAATGCTTCGCGAGCTCGGCTTCAAGGGCAACGTCGGATTCCAGTGCTACGCCATAGGTGGTGATTCACGCGAAAACCTCAAGCGGTCAATCGGAGCATGGAACAAGCTGCATTCGAAATAATCGTTCCATGAAAATCTACTTTGCGGGAGCGATCCGCGGCGGGCGGCAGGACGTCTCGAACTACCACGCCATGATCGCCCATCTGCAGGCCCATGCCGAGGTGCTGACTGAGCATGTCGGCAACAAGGCCCTCAGCGACGGAGGCGAACAAGATCTCACAGACAAGGAAATCCATGCCCGAGACATCTCGTGGCTGGAAAAATGCGATGCCGTGGTCGCGGAAGTCACCACACCCTCCCTCGGTGTTGGCTACGAACTGGGGATCGGGGAAAAACTGGGCAAGCCGGTCCTTTGCCTCTTCGACGCCGGCAATCGCGACTACCGCCTCTCCGCCATGCTCTCGGGCAACCCAAGGGTGACCGTGGTCCGCTACCAGGAGTTGAAAGATGCCATGGAGGCTATTGATTTATTTATTGAACAAAACAGGTGATTCAATTCATTGCTCAGCAAACCCTATGAGACAAGCATTAGCAACCGCCACCCGACTCCTTTTATTAGCCGATGTTTTTCTTTCCCTTGAGGGGTGGGCGCACGATGAGCAAAATTCCGGCATCCACTTCAAGCATTCCGTAACGACCGAGAAAAAACCTTGGACATCCAAGAAGTTTCTCAACGATCCTGCAGACTTTCAATTCGCCATCGTTTCCGACCGTACGGGCAGGCCGAGGGAGGGGATCTTCCCGAAAGCGGTCGACAAGCTCAACGAGCTGCGCCCGGAGTTCGTGATCACGGTCGGCGACATGATCAAGGGAGGAGCGGGCAACCGGGACGTGGCCAAATTGAAAGGCCAGTGGAAGGAATTCAATTCCTTCATCAAGGGATTCGATATGCCTTTCTTCTATCTGCCGGGCAACCATGACCTGGGCAACGAGGTTGCGGATCAAATCTGGGACGAACTGTATGGCGTGCGCTACTATTCCTTTATTTACAAGAACGTGCTTTTCCTTTGCTTGAACACTCAAGGCGGGCCGGGTTCCAAGCCGGCCCTTTTGCAGGACGAGCAAATCAATTGGGCCCTCGCCGAGCTCAATAAGAACGCGAAGGTCCGCTGGACGCTCGTCTTCATGCACCAACCGCTCTGGTTGATGGAGGAGGGAATACTCATCCACAAGCAAGGGAAAAAAGAACTCCGCAAGACCAATACCGGCTGGCCCAAAATTGCGAAGGCATTGAAGGGGCGCAAGCACTCGGTGTTCGCCGGGCATGTTCATCACTACGGAAAGTATCTGAGGAACGGAACCAGTTTCTACACCCTCGGAACGACGGGCGGAGGAAGCAAGCTCAGGGGGTTGGCTTTCGGCGAATTCGATCACGGAACCTGGGTCACCATGACCGATCAAGGCCCGCGTATGGCCAACCTCTTGGTCGAAGGAATACTCCCCGACGACGTCACCACCGAAAGCCACCAAGTGTTCTGGCGTAGCCTCCTCTTCAAGGAATACTTTGAAAAAGGGACTTCTCTCAACGGAAAGACTCTCACCCTGCCCCTCCGCAACTCCTTTGCGTTCGATATAAAGGGGAAACTGTCCTGGAATCTAGCTCCTAATTCGAATTGGACAATCAATCCTGCTCAAACGGAAATCGTTCTCCAAACCGAGGAAGAAAAAACGCTTCGCTTCACGATCCACCGGGCGAAACCGGACAAGAAGCTGAGGAAGGCTCCACTCCCCAAGCTCGACATCCGCTTCAACGCCGAAGGCAAGAAACTCGATCTCGGTATGCTTTTGGAGATTGCCTTGGAAAGATAGAAGGGAAATTGTTTCATAGAAAAAGTAAACTTAAATAAAATGAAGAAAGTACCCATTATCGACGGCAACGGCTCGGAACCCCTGAATCGTTCCAACAGCACCTCAAACAAACTGAACAAAAACTAATCTGGTAATGAACAAGTGCTCTTCACTTCTTTCCTTTTTCCTTCTTTGCACCCTCTCCTGCCCCGCCCAAACGGATCTTTTACGAGTGGGCGCCGTCTGTGTGGACATGACCCCCACGGTTTTCCCCATCCAGCTGCGCTCGGGCAAATCCAATTACGTACATGATCCCCTACACGTGCGGGCGGTGGCTTTCGAGCGGGGCGAAGGACGGGTCGTCATCTGCCTGATCGACGCCATCGGTATCGGGAGGGACATGTCCGACCTTGCCAAAGCGCGGGCGGCCGAAAAGACCGGATGGAAAACCGAAGAGATGCTGATTTGCGCCACCCACACCCACACCGCCCCCAAAGGTGGCGAGGGGACGCCCGGCAAGGAGGCCTACGAGAAGCTCAAGCACGAGAAACTGGAGGAAGCCATTGTGAAAGCCATTCAAGCCCTCCAGCCGGCCCGGGTCGGCTTTGGCTCTGACGAGGAGCCGAGCGAAGTGCGCAACCGGCGTTGGTTCCTCGAACCCGGTACCATGACCCCCAACCCGCTCGGGGAACAGGACAAAGTCAAGACCAACGCAGGTCGCAACGACTTAATCAAGCCCGCCGGTCCGACCGATCCCGAAATATGCGTCATCGACGTCCGGACCACACGCAACAAGCCACTCGCCCTCATTGCCAACTACGCCCTCCATTACGTCGGGGGCATCCCCAAGGTGAAGGAGGAAAACGAACGATTGGTAGGAATGGCATCAGCCGACTACTTCGGCGAGTTCTCCCGGGTCATGCCCTACCGGATCGGGGGGACCAATCCACCTGAGGATTTTGTCGCCCTCATGACCAACGGGGCCAGTGGGGACATTAACAACCTCGTCTTTACCGGGACCCGGGCACCTCGCTCGCCGTTCGAGCAAGTGCGCATCGTCGCCTCCAAGGCGGCCGACACCGCGTGGCGGGCGGTCAAGAAGATCGAGAGCTACGACGACAAGCCCATCGTCGCCGTTCTCCAACGCGAAGTCGACCTGCCTTACCGCAAGCCGGCCAAGAGGGAAATCATTCTCGCCGAGGGTCTGCTCAAGAAAAGCTCCAAGGAGAGAGGAGAGATCAACAAACGGACCACTTCCGTGGCCAACCGGGTGATCGAGTATTCGGGCCCAGAACACCCCGAAACCGAACCCGTCCTCATTCAGGCAGTCAGGATCGGGGAACAAGCCATCGTCAGTATGCCCTTTGAGGTCCTCGTGGAAATCGGACTCGAGATCAAGGAGAAGAGCGCCTTCGAACGGACCTTTCTGATCGGGCTGGCCAACGGTGGCTACGGATACCTTCCTCCTCCCAACCAGCACAAGCTGGGAGGCTACGAGACCTGGTTGGGTACCTCCCGCTTTCAGCCTCAGTCTTCCGACTTACTCATCAAGCACCTCTTGGAGATGCTCGAAGATCTTAACAAATTGAAATGAAGAAAGTACTCATCATCGTGGGGGACGCATCGGAAACCCTCGACACCCTCTATCCCTTTTACCGTCTCCAGGAAGCGGGCATCGAGACCGATTCCTTCTCCAGCGGGATCGGATCCTTGCCAGGTCTTGACTCCGCCTAACCAGATTTTTCTACTCTAAACCAAATAAGGTGAACCCTGGATCTCCACTGCTATTCATTCACTATCTTGGCATCGCCCTCTGTCTGGGGCCGTATTCTCCTTCACCGGAAAATCCCATCGCGTCTACGACTCCCTGATCTACTACGAGGAAAGAGCCTTCCAAGTGAACAAGGAAGTTGATTTCGAGGAGAAGAGAAACAGGATTAAGTAATTGTGATTAAAGGTTTCAATTTGGCATGGGTAATCCTGCTCTTGGTCTTCCCGGCTCAAGGAGAGACCAAGGACATTTGGTCGCTGCAACCGGTGAAACGCCCAGAGGTTCCGAACCCGGATGCTTCACTGACCGAAATCCGCAACCCCATCGATGCCTTCGTGCAAAAGCGGTTGGGCTCCAGCAAACTGAAACCTTCCACCGAGGCCGACCGGCGCACGTTGATCCGCAGGTTGTCCTTTGACTTGCACGGCCTACCGCCCAAACCGGAGGCGGTCGAGGCATTCGTCGCAAGCAAGGACCCGAAGGCATACGAAAAACTGGTCGATCAACTGCTCGACTCGTCCCACTACGGTGAACGCTTCGCCCGCCACTGGTTGGACATCGCGCATTACGCGGACACCCACGGCTTCGAACGCGACAAGTTGCGGCCCAACGCCTGGCACTACCGGGACTACGTCATCCAGTCCTTCAACGAGGACAAGCCCTACGACCGCTTCCTGCAGGAGCAAATCGCAGGCGACGCCCTCTGGCCGGACGACAAGGATGCCATTGTGGCGACGGGGTTTCTCGCCGCCGGCCCATGGGATTTCGTTGGCCAGGTGGAGACCAAGAGTCCCATCCTCAGGAAAAGCGCCCGGGCCCTCGACCTGGATGACATGTTGACGCAGGTCATGACCGCCGCCACCGCCATGACGATCAACTGCGCAAGGTGTCACGACCACAAACTTGATGGCATCCCCCAGGAGGATTACTATCGCCTGACGGCGGTGTTCGCCGGACTGAAGCGCGAGAAACGCAAAATTAGCGAGCCTGCCCTCAAGAAATTCACTGCGGAAAAGAAACGGCTTGGCAATGGCATCGACAAGGCCCAGTTCGCCATCGGTGAACTGCAGGGGCAAGGAGTGGACCTGGCCGACCTGGTGGGCGGAGGCAACGGCTTTGGCTCCGGTCGCAAGGGAATTGGTCTGGATGCCCGCACGGGCAAGATGCAGGAACGCAACTTCGGCGACCTGGGCAATGTCAAGCCGGGCAACTACGCAAAGTGCTCCTACGCTTTCATCGACGGTGTGTTCGTGCCGGCCGAAGGCGAGACCAGGATCAGCTCGACCAACCTCAAGGCAACCGGCCTTCCGACCAATGGTGGCAAGGCATGGGACATGATACGGAACGGCCCCGTGGCCAGCCAGTTCTCCACCAAATGGGGCGGCGTGGATTACAACAAGCCGGGACGTTCCATGATCGGCCTCCATGCCAACGCCGGCATTACCTTCGATCTCAGCGCCATTCGTGAGGCAACTGGCATCAAGGAACTTCGCTTCAACTCCGTCGCCGGCTACGGCGGGCGCACGACCACACCCAGCGCCGAGTTCCGGGTATTGCTGGACAGCAAACTCATGGCTCACAAGCGGCTTGGCCGCAAGGATGCCGCCCCGATCGACTTCGAGATACCTCAGGACGCCCGCTTCCTCACCTTGATCTCCACCGATGGCGGCAACGGTTACAGTCACGATCAAATCAGCTTCGGCGACCCCCGCCTCGTCCCAGCCAACCCGCCAAGTTTGGGGGCCACTGACCGCAAGCGCTTCGAGGAACTTCGCAAGGAAAAGGCCCGTCTAGAGAAACAGCTCGCCGCCTTGGGCGAACCACCCGAGTTCTACGGCGTGGTTTCCCAATCGCCGCCAGTCGTCAAAGTACTCTACCGCGGCAATCCGGAAGCCCCCAAGGATGAGGTCACCCCCGGGACCCTGAGTTGGGTCAACGTGCTCGAAGCAGACCTCGGGACAAACGAGACTCCGGAACACGATCGCCGAGCCGCCCTCGCCCGCTGGATCACCAACCCGAAAAACCCTCTCACTCGCCGGGTCATCGTCAATCGCCTCTGGCAATGGCATTTCGGCCAGGGCATCGTCGATACCCCGAGCGACTTCGGTTTCGGTGGAAGCACACCCTCCCACCCCGAATTGCTAGACTGGCTGGCGGAGGAACTGCTCACCCAAAAGTGGTCGCTCAAGGCCATCCAGCGCATCATCCTCAACAGCTCTGTTTACCGACAAATTTCCAACACCACCCATGGGTCAAAGGAGGATGCCGACAACCGCCTGCTGTGGCGGCAGAACCCTCGGCGCCTCGACGCCGAGTCCCTTCGCGACGCCGTCCTCGCCACCTCCGGTAAACTCAATCTACAAGCCGGCGGCCCCGGTTTTCGCGACTTCAAATACATCGAAGCCTACGCACCGATCTACAAGTACGTCACACCGGATATCCCGGAACTGTGGCGACGAAGCATCTACCGCTTTGTGGTTCGCACCACCCCGCACGAGTTCCTCACAACCCTGGATTGTCCCGACCCGGCCAACCTCACGCCCAAGCGCTTGGTTACCACCACGCCCCTGCAGGCGCTTACCCTGAGCAACAACCCCTTCATGCTGAAGCAGACCAACTACTTCGCCGAACGCCTCAAGCAGGAAGTCGGCGAAAAACCCGCCGATCAGGTCCGCCTCGGCTTCGCCCTCGCCTTTGGGAGGCCTCCTTCCAAAGAGGAACAACGGGCCGCCGAGATCACCATCCGCAAGAAAGGTGTTTTCGCCCTCTGTCATGTCCTACTCAACGCAAATGAGTTCGTTTACCTTGACTAGCTTAGCCAAAGGAGTAACCCAAACCCATGGAACTCTTTCCTGAAACCACTTGGAAGGAAACCCCCTGGGCTTGGGTCGGGGAGGAGTCGCTGGTCGACCATCGAACCTGTGCCCGCCTCTGCGTGGCCACCTTACTTCCCTTTGAAGACGGGCAACCCGACTGGACGGGTTTCGAACGTAGCATAAGATGGATGATCGCCTGCGCCGAGCGCTTCGAGATCGAAATCGTCTTCGTACTCAATGCCGACACCGGCTATATCTTCAACCTCTCAACGAAGCTTTACCGCGAGGTCATCCAGCGCTTCCGGAACCTATTTCCCGACCACAAGATCATTTGTGGAACCACAGCCCATGGTGCCGACGGGGAGACCTTTCAGACGGACTGGTACCGCCCGCACTTGGAGATCGCTCAGGAATTTCAAAACGTCGAGGTCATGCTGATGACCTCCCGCCAGTTGAACGCCCTCGGGCCCGAAAAAAGGCGGGACGCCTACTTCGCCATCCTCGAACACGTGGAAGTCCCCGCCATCGTACACGCCCTCGAACCATCGTTCGTTTCCTGGGCCACGCCGTTCGAGCCTTGGTTGCTGCGCGAATTGGCCAGCCACGAAAAAGTGACCGGCGGAAAGATCTCCACCTTGGAGGAACCCCACTTCCTCTACTGGACCGCCATGTGCCGCGACCTCGACCTGGACTTTGCTCCGCACAGTGGCGATGACTACGGCATCGCCTCCGCCATTCGTATGGGCCAGCCCAGCCTAATTGGAGCGGGCGTATCGGCCTGCCCGTTGATTTGTGCCGCCAAGCGAATGTGGATCGAGGACGGGAACGGCCGATTCGACACTAGGGCATACAAGGTGTTCGAGGCCATCCAGTCGCTGGAGGACGCTGTATTCCGGCTCGATGAAAACGGCAGCGTCGCGGCCTACAAGCAAAGCACGGCGGCCGTGCTCGAGTTGCTGGGCTTGATCGACTCCCACGAAATTCATCCTGATTGCTCGGACTGCCGACCCGCAGGTGAATTGTCCCGCATGAAGGAGGCCCTGTCACGACCCGTCCGCATGGCGGAAAGCCTCGGCATACCCGGTTTTGAAGGAATTAAATAATCCCATGAAAGAAATGAAAAGCACCCTCCTCCTATCACTGGCCTTCATCATCCTTCCCTGCCTCCACGCGGCACCCAAGCCGGAACGCCTTGCGTTGTGGGACAATCACGCCCCGATTGGGGAAGGCAAGTTCAAGGAAGAGGACGCTTGGATCCATGTCCATCGCCCGGCCAAGCCCAACGGCGCAGCGGTCGTCATCTGCCCAGGAGGAGGCTACGGCATGCAGGTAATGGGGGCCGAAGGCCACGGCATCGCCCTGTGGTTCAACGATCACGGCGTAACCGGCGTGGTGCTCCAGTACCGTTTGCCGAGGGGGCGCTCCTTCGTGCCGTTGCTGGATGCCCAACGGGCCATTCGCACTGTGCGCTCCAACGCCAAGAAGTGGAATCTCGACCCCAAGCGAATAGGCATCATGGGCTTCTCCGCGGGTGGGCACTTGGCCTCCACCGCGGCCACTCATTTCGACAAGGGCGATCCCAAGGCGAAGGACCCCGTCGATCGCCTCTCCTGCCGTCCCGACTTCTCCATCCTCGTCTACCCCGTCGTGTCTATGGGCAAGCACACCCACCGCGGATCAAAGCGCAACCTGCTGGGCAACAACCCCACCGAGAAAATGGTGGAGCTCTTTTCCAATGAGAAACAAGTGACCAAGGAAACGCCACCCATCTACCTCGCCCACGCGGTGGACGACCGGCCCGTGCCTCCCGAAAACAGCCGTGCCCTCTATGCCGCCCTGCAAAAGAACAAGGTGCCCTCGGAATACCTCGAGCTCCCCAATGGCGGCCACGGCCTCAACGGCTACAAGGGGCCGAGTTGGGACGCCTGGCAAAAGAATTCCCTGCTTTGGCTGGCCAAGCTCAAGGTGATCACTGCCCCAACCAAATCCAAAGAATGATTCCTCAGCTCCAATGATTTCCACCCAGCTAAACATCTGGTAACGCCATGAAAAAAATCCAACCCACTCGTCGATCCTTCCTCAAGACCACCTTGGCCGCTGGTGTGGGTCCGACCATTCTGCCTTCCGGCCTGTTTGGGGCTGATGCCCCCAGCAATAAGATAACGGTGGGTTGCATAGGTGTCGGCGGACACGGGACGGGACACAATCTCCGGGCGTACCTCAAGCAAGCCGACGCCCGGGTGGTAATGGTTTGCGACGTGGACGGCAAACGAATGGAAAGGGCCAAGAAGATGGTCGATTCCTTCTACCGTGACTCGGGGGCAGGCTGTGCTATAACCAAAGATTTCAGGGAAATGTTGGCCCGCCCGGACATCGATGCGGTGATGATCTCGACCCCCGATCACTGGCATACCCTGATGAGCGTACTGGCGCTCCGAAGCGGCAAGGACGTGCAGTGCGAGAAACCCACGCTGACGATCGACGAAGGCAAAATCCTGATCCGTGAAGTGCGGAAGCGAAATAAGGTCTTCCAAACCAGCACAGAGGATCGCGCCATCCCGGTCTACCACCGCATGGCCGAACTGGTGCGCAACGGCCGCATCGGGAAACTGGAGAAGATCGAGGTCATTCTCCCGAAGCAACCCAAGGGACCCGGCAATCCCACGCCGCATCCAGTTCCAAATGAGTTGGATTACGACATGTGGCTGGGCCCTGCCCCCGAGGCCCCCTACACGAAGGATCGCGTCCATTTCAACTTCCGATGGATTTGGGATTACTCGGGCGGCATCATCTGTGACTGGGGCGCTCACTTGTTCGACACCGCCCAATGGGCGAACGACACCGAACGGTCCGGGCCAGTTGAAATCGACGGGAAAGGAACGCACTGGGAAGGTGGACTCTACGACACGGTGAAGAACTACGACGTGACCTATCGCTACGAGAATGGGGTGGTCATGACCTGCAGATCCGGCAACCCCAGCCTGAAATTCATTGGAACCAAGGGTTGGGTGGGCAACTTCGGGTGGCGAGCCGAACTCAAAGCCAGTTCCGACAAGATCCTGAATTCGGTGATCGAGAAGGGGGAGACCCCTCTGTTCACCAATCCGGCAGGAGAGCATCGCAACTTCCTCGATTGCGTGAAATCTCGAAAAGACCCGTATTTCCCAGTCGATATCGGTCATCGCGTGTCCACCGTCTGTCACCTCGCAAATCTATCCATCAAGTTGGGTCGCCCCCTGAAGTGGAATCCCGTCAAGGAACACTTCGTCAAGGACGACGAAGCAAATGGCCTGCGTAGCCGGGAGATGCGGAAACCGTGGTCCCTTACCTAAAAAAGCCAAGCCTTGCCGAAAGTGAAAACCGACGCCTTCTCGCCATCCCGACGAAACTTTCTCCAGTCATTGGGCTGCGGGTTCGGAACAATGGCCTTGGGCGGCCTGTGGGCCAAGGAAGCCTCGGGAAACCAGGCGACGATGCACCAGCCAGCCAAGGCCAAGGCAGTCATTCAGATCTTTTGCCCCGGCGGGGTCAGTCAAGTGGACACTTGGGACTACAAACCCGAACTGGCAAAACGAAACGGCACCCCTTTCGACCCCGACGGCAAGCTCCAGTTCTTCGCCTCCAAGCCGGGCAATTGCCAAGGGAGCTTCTGGAAGTTTCGCCAACACGGCACCTGCGGGCGCTGGATGAGCGACCTCTTTCCCCGCCTTGCCACCTGCGTCGACGACATGGCCTTCGTCCACTCCATGCACAGCAAGTCCGCCCTTCATGGACCCGCCATGTTCATGATGAACAGCGGGTTCATCCTGCCCGGATTTCCCAGCATGGGGGCATGGGTCACCTATGGACTGGGAAGCGAGGCGGACAACCTGCCGGCTTACGTGGTACTTCCGGATCCCCGCGGACTCCCCCCTGGCGGCGTGCTCAACTGGGGAGCTGGCTTCCTGCCCGCCAAGCAACAAGGCACCACCATGGAGGCCGGAGCGGGCAAGGAACCGATGGCCGACCTCTTTCCACCACAGGACTTCAAGGGCAAGACAGGCGATGCCAAGTTGCTCAGTCTGCTAAACAAACGCCACGCTAGGGAACGTCCTGCCAACAGTGAACTGGAGGCCCGCATCAAGGCCTACGAAATGGCTGCCAAGCTCCAGCTCAGCGCCCCCGAGGCCACCGCTATCGAGGGTGAATCAGAAGCAACCCAGAAACTTTACCGACTGGAGGACGAGGACATTGGTCCCTTCGGTCGCCAATGCCTCCTGGCCCGGCGCTTGGTGGAACGCGGGGTGCGCTTCGTGCAGATTTTTTGCGGTGCGGAAAACACCACCGCCAGGAAGATACGCCCAAACTGGGACAGCCACGAGGACCTTCCCCGCGACCATGGCTACTGGGGACGTGTCCTCGACGGCGGAGCCTCCGCCCTGCTGAAGGACCTCAAGTCCCATGGCCTGCTCGACGAGACCCTCGTCATCTGCACCTCCGAGTTCGGGCGCCAACCCGCCGCGCAAGGCAATCGTGCCCTCGGTCGCGATCACAACGCAGGTGCCTTCACCGCCTGGCTGGCAGGCGGTGGCATCAAGGGTGGCATCAGCTATGGAACCACCGACGAGCTCGGCTGGAAAGCGGCCGAGCACCCCACTTACTCCTACGACTTCCACGCCACCGCCCTCCACCTCCTCGGCATAGACCACGAGCGACTCTCCTTTTACCACAATGGCATTCAGCGCCGCCTCACCGACGTTCACGGGCATGTAATCGGCGAATTGATTGACTAAATAATCTTTTAAGAAAGCACGCTTCGCTCTTGTTCCCTCTTGGGCGATTATTAGGGTAGAATCCTAAAGAATGATACGGTTTTCACATTTCCTTTTGTTTGCCCTTGGTCCGGTCACATCCGGCACCGAGCCCTTTGAGACCTTTCTGACCAAGCATTGCGTGAGTTGCCACGGACCGAAGAAAGCCAAGGGCGACTTGCGACTGGATCAATTATCGCGTGACTTCAAGTCCGGCGAGGACGGGCAAATCTGGGCCGAAGTGGTCGAGAAAATCAATGCCGGCGAAATGCCGCCCGAGGATGAACCCCGGCCGACCACCGAGGAGATCGGCAAGGTCATCACCGAGCTGGATCAGCGCATTCGCCAAGGACGAGCCGCCCGGATGGCGACACGACCCGCCGTGGCACACTACCGCCTGAGTCGAAAGGAATATCAGAACACGGTCTATGACCTCTTGGGAGTACGTTACGATCCGACCAAACCGGGCGAGTTGAATGAGGACACTCTGTGGCACGGCTACGAGCGCATCGGATCGCAACTCTCGCTCTCGCCTTCGCACGTGGACCGCTATTATCAGGCCGCGGAGGTCGTGCTCGAGCGGGCTTTCCCAGCCAAATTCGTCGAGGTAAGCAAGGTACGCAAATCGGCGGCCGAGTTGAGGTATGGCGGGGGGAAAAAACAAATGGAAGCGCTGGACCGTTTCGGCATCAAACGCCCTCTGCGTTACCTCCTTTTCCCCGGTCGAAACCAGAACGCGCTCCAGCACTGGTGGTTTAAAAAGACGGGCCCGGAATACAGCGGTCTCTACAAACTTCGCCTCCAGGCCAGCGGTGCCCGCCCGCCCGGTGGCCAACCGGCCCACCTGAGCATCGGCAAGAAGACCAGTGAGGATTCCGTGGATGGCCTCATCGAATTCGACGTCACGGCACCCGAAGACAGTCCCCAAGTCTATGAGTTCGAATTGTTCCTCGAGATGCCGGTTGGACTGCAATTCTCAGTAGTGGCCACCGATGTGATCGACCGCAGACGGGGTGCCGCGTTCCGCAACGCCCTTGTCAGCCGGGATAGCTACCTATTTACGCACAGCAGTGAGACCTTCCTGTTGAACCCAAATGCTCCGCAAATGTTTGATGGTAAAGGAAACGGAATCTTCTCCACGGTAATTCTCGATTGGATCGAGTGGGAAGGTCCGCTCGTATCTAAGGAGGAAAAGACCAGAAGCGAAGGAATATTCCCGGATGAGAACGCCACGATTGAATCGGTAAACGATCACCTTCGAAGTTTTGCAGAACGGGCATGGCGCAGACAAGTTGGCAAAGGCGAGTTGGCGGGCTACCTGCAATCCTACCAAAGAGATCGCGAGGCGGGAGAAAACGTCGCCGATTCCTTTCTTACGAGCATGCTTCGAGTTCTGACCTCCCGAAACTTCATCTATCTAGTGGAAGGCGAGCCGGAACCGCGCGAAGTGCTCACCGACTTTGAACTTGCCTCCCGACTCTCCTACTTCCTCTGGAGTTCGATGCCAGACGAGAACCTCTTAGCCTCCGCCAAAGATGGCTCACTGAAAGGCGCAGTCTTGAAGAAGCAAATCGATCGGATGCTGGCCGACAAACGGAACGACCGCTTCATCGACGACTTCTCCCGCCAATGGCTTCAACTGCACAAGGTTGGAATGTTTCCCCCGGATAAAAAACTCTACCCGACCTACGATGATTGGCTTGAGACGAGCATGCGCAACGAACCGGTTGAGTTCTTTCGCGAAATGCTTTCGAGCAACCTTCCCATCGAAACCCTGCTTGATTCCGACTGGACGATGGCCAACGCCCGCCTCTGCGACTTCTACGGATTGCCCGAACTGAAGACGGGCGATTTTCAGCGCGTTTCACTCAAACCCGAGGACAACCGAGGGGGACTGCTCACGATGGGCGCCGTGCTCGGACTGACCTCGGACGGCACGCGCCACCGCCCGGTCCACCGCGGGGTATGGCTGAGCGAAACCATCTTCAACAAGACACCACCAGCACCGCCGGCAAACGTTGACCCGATCGAACCCGTCCCTCCGCAAGGGGATAAGATCACCATCCGTCAACGCATCGAGGCCCACACCAAAGATCCAAATTGCGCCGCTTGCCACAAGACGATCGACCCCTTGGGTCTGGCATTTGATCAGTACGATGCTATTGGGCAATGGCGAACACGCGAACACGTACCCGCCGGAAAAGGAGAGAATCCTCCCGTCGATGCTTCCGGCTCGTTGTCCGACGGCCGAACCTTCAATGGCTCCGAAGAATTCAAGGACTTGCTGCTTGAGGACCGCGAAAAATTTGCCCGCGCTTTCATCGAACACCTTTGCACCTATGCCCTCCGCAGAGTTCTCACGGTGGACGATCGAGACGATCTTGATTTAATCGCTGCAGAAGCAAAGAAGAGCCAATACCGCGTTAAGGAAATCGTCCGGGCCGTGGCCCAATCGGATTTGATGAGAAAACGCTAAACCGAGAAAACCGACCATGAGCAACATTCAGACACAATCCTGGTTAATGGACCGCCGACACGCCCTCCGGGCAATGGGCACCTGTATCGCACTCCCCATGCTGGAATGCATGACCCCGCTTCGGGCTGCCGAGAAAATCACCACTCCCAAACGCAGCGCTTTCATCTACCTAGCCAATGGGGTTCATTCCCTGAACTACCAGATCACCAAGCCCGGCAAAGAGTACGAATTCTCTCAGTCTCTCAAACCTTTGGAGAAACATCGTAACGCCATCACACCTTTCAGCGGTCTTCATCACCCGGGTAGTCTCGGTCATCACCACAACTGCATCAACGTCTTCCTGACCGGTGGTAAAATCGGAGCCGCTCACCGCAACACCATATCGGTGGACCAGAAGATGGCCGAAATCACAGGGCAACACACCCGCTATTCCTCAATGGAAATCGCCCTCACCCAAGGTTCTCTGGCCTGGACTGCAGACGGTGTTCAACTGCCTGCCATGCGCAAATGCAGTCAGATCTTCGCTTCCCTCTTCGAGGAACCGAAGGGGGGCATCGCCGCCCAACGAAAAGCGCTCCGCCGCAAGGCCAGCGTGCTGGACGACAACCTCGCCGAAGTCCGCCGTCTTGAGCAAAAGATGGGGACCGACGACAAAGGCCGCATGGATCAGTACCTCACCTCTGTGCGCGAAGCAGAAATCCGCACCCGACGGGCCGACGACTGGCTCGATACCCCTCTGCCAAAAATTTCCGATTCCGACCGCAAACGAGCCAACCGCGACGTTTCCAAGGCGCAGGCGGGAGATTACTTCCGTACCGTTTACGATCTGATGGTCCTTGCCTTCCAGACGGACGTGACCCGCGTCGCCACCTTCAGTCTCGGAGGAGAAGGCGATGCCTTTGCCATTCCTGAGATCGGCATCACCGAGTCGCGCCACCAACTCAGTCACCATGGGGGCGACGAGGGCTACATGGAGAAGCTCACCAAGTACGATACCTTTGCCATAGAGCAATACAGCTACTTTCTTTCCCGTTTGGAAGAGACCAAAGACTTGAATGGAAAATCTCTTCTTGGATCAACCATGTCTCTGTTCGGAAGTGGCATGTCTTATGGCCATAGCCATGGCAACGCCAACCTGCCCCTCGTGCTTGCCGGTGGTTACGACCTCGGCTTGAAGCACGGAAGTCACGTTGATTTCAACGAGGGCCATTTCGACGGTTACACCCTCGACAAGCCAGGCGACCATTATCGTCTCTGTAGCCGGCCGGCCAATTCCGATGCCCATATGAGCAACCTCCTTCTCCTCATGGCTCAGAAAATGGGCGTGGAGACAGACCGATTCGGCGACAGCAACAAGGTAATCACGATATGATCCCACTCAAGGCTGCCGGGCTTTTCGCTTTTCTCGGTCTGGGTGTCATCGCCTTGGTTTCAACCGCCACTGAAAAAGACGAACCGTTCCGGCCTGAGGCGGGAAAGTTTCCTCCCCTCGAAAAGGCTTATTCCTACCGGGGCGAACTGGTTTTCGTGGACCATGCCAATCGCAGGGGAAGCATACGGGTGCAAGGAGAAGGCATGTACTTCCGAAACAAGCCGCACCCGTTCGCCATGTTACCCTACGGGATTATCCGTTATCTCGGTGCGCCGGCGCAACTCCGCGATATTCCTCTAGGTACCGTGCTGCATGTCCGGGCTTTCCTACCCCCGGACCCCAAGCTCTCTCCCGTACCCGTGTTGCCAATCAACAACCGAAACAAGAAGGCAGGCTACAGTGGAGTAGGCACGGCCCCGGCCGAAAACCACCTACTCCTTCTTGAAGACGAAGTCAGTCATTGTCAGCGTGAGGGTAAAGTATGGAAGTTGAAGGAAGTGAATATCAAAGACGGCACCGGCAAAATCACAGCCCGGCTCGAATCCAAGACCAGCGGAGACAAGAGCGAGGAAGAAACGATGACCTTCGACGCCGCCACCCACGTCTGGCGGGGCCGCGAGAAGCTTCAAGTGGCAGACCTCGTTAACGAAGGAACCTGGCCTGAGAGCGGAAAGAAATCGCTCGAAGACCAGGCGGTCCTGCTCGGCATCACCTGGAGACCCACTCCGGACGGTGTCTTTACCCGCTTTCACGTCTCCGACGTCTGGCTGGATGACCTCTCGATCCAACGAGCCACTATCAACCAGACCGAGACGCACAAGGCGTTCATCCGGAGCCGATGGATGCCCGCCTTTGTTGATGCCATAGAGTATGGTAAATTTGGCACTGCCACCGTTACCGCCTCCCTCTTTGGCGGCATGGACGGTTCCCTCTACGCGGACTTCAAGAAGGGCGTTTCCGCCATGATGAATCCGGTCGAGAATACCTTGAAGCACACGCACGGCACCTATGGCCCCGGCCATATGGCCTGCAGGGGCCCAATCCTTGAGGTAACCAAGTTGAAAGGGGAAGCTCCCCTTGGCAGCAGCGGCATCCGAATTCGATTCAAGACCGACCTCATCCTCGAAGGCATCAGGCCCGGACGGGTTGTCCGTGTCTGTCCAGGAAGCTGGCCACAGGTACAAATACCACGTGAGGAATACCTCGGAGGAAACAAGCCCGAAGAGCGCTTTCCGACCCCAGCCATTTTCCCGAAATATTGATTCTCTCTAAACATCGCCATCGACCCCCGAGTGAAACCGTCTTCTCAAGAACCTTCTTCTTCCAGCAACTACTCATTTGCTGCACCCAA
>CAJQSI010000017.1 GCA_905612515.1 uncultured Opitutales bacterium
GCGTTGATACCGATTAGCGAGGCGTAGAGTCCGACTGCTCGCTCGAAGAGGGCAATGAGAGCACCAACTGAGGCCGGTGTGATTTCTTGGATTGTAAGGGTGATCGATTTTCGTCCCTTTTCGTAAAGGGCATCTCGTGTACCCAAGAAGAACCCGTGAAGGTATTCGCCTGATGTCATGCCGTCGTCATCCACCGGAGGACTTGCAGTCTCACGGTGCTTGAGGACCTCTATGAAAGTGGCGAAGAAGTTAGGTACACCCTCTCGTAATTGTTGAACATAGGCGTGCTGGTCGGTCGATCCCTTGTTCCCATAGACTGCAATGCCTTGGAGAACTGTATTGCCTTCAAGGTCTTTTTCCTTGCCGAGAGACTCCATTACCAGCTGCTGGAGGTATTTGGCGAACAACTCGAGGCGATCTTTGTATGGAAGAATCACCATGTCGCGCGAACCTTTGCCATCGGTGAGGTAATGCCATGCAATGGCTAGCATGGCCGCAGGGTTGCTCCGGAAATCACTCACTCGAGTGAGTTTGTCCATCTCTTTGGCTCCTTCAAGAAGTGCGTCGACGTCGATCCCCTGAAGAGCCGCAGGCAGGAGTCCCACCGCAGCTGTTTCGCTAGTCCTTCCACCCACCCAATCCCACATAGGGAGGAAATCTAGCCAGCCTTTTGAAGTAGCGTGTTGGTGGAGTTTGCTGCCTTCTCCGGTGATTGCGATGGCTTGTTTTGCGAAGTCTAAGCCATTTTTGGCAAATGCGTTCTCTGCCTCTAGCATGCCGTTGCGAGTTTCGGGGGTGCCGCCGGACTTCGAAATTACGATGGCCAGAGTGGTGGCGAGTCGTTCGCCAATTTCGGCGAGGGTCAAATCCATGCCATCGGGATCGGTGTTGTCGAAGAAATGTACCGCCAACTTATTTGTCTTTGGGTGTCCCAGTGCTCTTCCTACGAACTGCGGCCCTAATGCGGAACCTCCAATACCTATGATTAGAAGGTCGGTAAATGCACCGGCAGGCGCTCTCAAGTCGCTTTCATGGACTCGGTCGGCTAGGTTTTTAGTCTTAGCGAGTGTATCTTGTATGGCGTTTCTTATCTCTTCGCTGGGAGCTGTCTCAGGGGCTCGAAGCCAATAGTGACCAACCATGCGATTTTCATCTGGGTTGGCTAGAGCTCCCCCCTCCAGTTTCCGCATAGCAACAAGGGCGTCGTTGGCACTTGCTGCCATCGATTCGAGATAACCTTCAGGAAAGTCGACGAAGGAAAAGTCAGCCCAAAAATTGGCATCCTTGAATCCGAGATATAATTCTTTGTTCATGGTGTGCTTAAAACCCGTCCGTTATAGCACCTAGAGAGGCAGAGCTTACGAGCTTTGCATACTTGGCGAGTACACCTCGTGTTTCTTTGGCTTCGGGAAGAGTCCAAGCTTCGAGCCTAGCTTCAAGCTCATCTTCGGATATATCTAGGTTAAGTTCGTTTTTCTCTGCGTCGATGGTGATCGGGTCGTTGTCCCTAATTACTCCAATAGGACCTCCCACCGCAGCTTCCGGGGTGACATGGCCAACTACGAAGCCATGGCTTCCTCCTGAAAACCTTCCGTCGGTAATAAGCGCGACCTGATCGCCTAGACCTTTGCCCATAATGGCTCCGGTCGGAGAGAGCATTTCGCGCATGCCCGGACCACCTTCCGGACCTTCATTGCGGATGACCAAAACATGTCCAGCCTCTACCTCGCCATCTAGAATTCCTTTTAGGCAGGCTTCCTCTGATTCGAAGACGATCGCCTTGCCTGAGAACCTGAGTCCTTCCTTTCCCGTAATCTTCGCCACGGCGCCGTCCCTTGCAAGATTGCCATACAAGATGCGAAGATGGCTATCGGGCTTGATGGGATCGTCGAATGGACGCACGAGATCCTGTCCGTCAGGGTAGGGAGCATAGGGTTCCGCGTCAGAGATGTTGTCACGGACAGTTTTGCCTGTGACGGTGAGACAGTCACCGTGAAGAAGGCCCTCATCGAGGAGTGCCTTGAGCAAAGGGCGCAGTCCGCCGATCCGAACAAAGTGAGACATGTTGTACTTTCCGCTTGGCTTGAGGTCACAAAGTACGGGCACCCTTTTGCCGATTTCAGTGAAGTCGTCTAGTTCGAGTGGGATGTTTGCCGAATGAGCCATGGCCAGTAGATGGAGAACCGCGTTCGTGGAACCACCAAGACAGATGACTACGGTGATGGCGTTCTCGAATGCTTCGCGGGTCATGATGTCTCGAGGGCATATGTTTTTATCTATTAGATTAACGACAGCGGCGCCTGCTTTTTCTGCATCAATGCGTTTTTCCTCCGAGATAGCGAGCTGGGCCGAACTATCGGGTAGGCTCATTCCGAGAGCCTCGATTGCCGACGACATCGTATTTGCCGTGTACATACCTCCGCAGGAACCAGGTCCGGGAATCGCCTTAGTTTCTATTTCCTTCAATTCTGCTTCACTCAACTTGCCCCCCGAGTGGGCGCCGACGGCCTCGAATACGGATACGATATCTAAGTTCTGTTCCTTGTGAATGCCGGGAAGGATGGTGCCTCCGTAGACAAAAATCCCCGGTCGGTTAAGGCGGCTTAGGGCCATTATGCAGGCCGGCATGTTCTTGTCGCATCCTCCGATGGCGACAACTCCGTCCATGCCCTCGGCACCAACGACGGTTTCGATGGAATCCGCGATAACCTCTCTGGATACCAGCGAGTACCTCATCCCGGGTGTGCCCATGCTGATGCCGTCGGAAACCGTTATCGTGCCGAATGGGACTGCTTTGCCACCCGCTTCGTCTACGCCCACAACGGACCTTTTGCTCAATTCGTCGAGGTGAGCATTACAGGGGGTCACCATGCTCCATGCCGAGCACACGGCTACTTGAGGTTTTTCGAAATCAGCGTCTTCAAAGCCAACGGCTCGCAGCATGGATCGGTTGGGAGCTCGATCGATACCGTCCACGATTACTGAGGAGTGTAGTCTGTTGCAGGAAGTTTTCATGGTTGCGTAAAATCTAGTTAGGCGAATTATTGTTTGCCTTACGGAGGGCCTCTAAACAATCCACATTTGCTCCTCTCGCAACCATGTTTTTCAGTGAAATCCTCAGAACTGGAACAGCTTCGATCTAAAATTGATGATATCGACCGTGACGTTACCCGGTTGCTCAACGACCGTGTGGGTGCTTCTGCGGAAATCGGTCGCATCAAGAACGAACAAGGTTTGGATCCCTACGATCCTGCTCGAGAGGAAGAGGTTTTCCAAAAACTGGAGAAGCTTAACGAGGGTCTGCTTGAGACCACCACCTTGCGGACGATTTATCGGGAAGTGATCTCCGCTTCGATTGCCTTGCAGAAAGATTTGCAGATCGGCTATCTTGGACCCGAAGCTACTTTTACTCATCAAGCAGCGATCAAGAATTTCGGCTCGGCTCTTTCCTATAAGCCCCTTTCGGATATCCCGGACGTCTTTCGCGAGGTGGAGCGTTCCGAGTGCGACTATGGAGTGGTTCCAGTAGAGAATTCCACCGAGGGGTCGGTGAACCGTTCGCTCGATCTCTTAGTGGACACCGAGTTGACGATCATCGCTCAAGTCTACCTCAAGATCGAGCACTGTTTACTCTCCACTTCACCGCTTGATGAAATTGAGAAAGTATCCTCCAAGGATCAGGCGCTCGCTCAATGCGGGGAGTGGCTTCGCCGTAATTTGCCCACTGCCCGCCTAGAAAACGCAACCAGCACTGCCGAGGCGGTACGAACAGTCAAGGGTGCTTCAGGGATTGCCGCCATTGCGGGTGCTTTGGCGGGTCGCCTCTATGACGTTCCTTGCATTGCGGAAGGAATTCAGGATCATAAGGATAATTTGACCCGTTTCCTCGTTGTTGGTCGAAAGTCTTTGGCTCACCGCGAAGATGTTGAATACAAAACCAGCTTGGTCCTTTCACTGACGGATAAGGTGAGTGCCCTTCAGGAAGGTCTCAAACCTTTTGGTGATCGTGGCATTAACCTTTGCAAGATTGAGTCCCGACCAAGTCGGCTCAAGCCTTGGGACTACTATTTCTTTGTCGATTTCCTTGGTCATCGAGATGACGAACCGGCATCAGAGGCTATCGCCGAGCTAGAGAAGGTTTGCCCTTTCGTGAAATGTCTCGGTAGTTATCCCAATACCTCGTTCTGAGCGCCATTGGCGGGACTGTCGGTTCCGTCTAAATGAATAGAACTGACAGTTTTTGTTCGGGATTCGCTTGGCGAGCAGCCAGAAGTTCGATCATGCGGATGGCTTCTCGATAAGTCTTTTCTCGGCGACGAGTCCATCGGCGACCTGCATGAAGCAAAGCGTTTCTTAGCCCCGAGACAATTAGGAGAACACTCGGGTGGTCGCCGAGTTGCGACAATTTTTCAATTACTGTAGCGCGTAACCAAAGTGGATCAACTTCTCCACGGCGAGCGTCCCAATGAGCGAAATCAAAGTGGATTTTACTGGGGTTATGAAACCGAACAACTTGTGATACGCAGTGTTCGAAAGATCGGGGGGGCATTTCGGGTTCGAGATTGTTTGATCGAAGAAATGCAAGGGCTACGTTCAACTGTTCCGACTCAACGCAACTAATGTTCCCTCCAAGAAATGAGACAAGGGAATTGAGATTGGTCAAGCGTGTGTAGTCGTCGGTTTTTTGTTTGTTCGAACTTCCCTTTTTAGTCACTTCCCCCACCTTTCAAATTTACGATTTCCCGCGCGAATCGCGAAAGTTCTCTAAAATCCTCGTAGAAACTGGCAAAGCGCAACCATGCGATTTCATCGACGTTTCGCAGACGACTAATGATGGCATCTGCGATAGCCCGACTAGGCACTTCGTTGTCGTATTCGTTTTCGATGCGCCGAAGAGTTTCCGACAACAGGGCATTGATTTGTTCTGCGTCTATGGAGCGTTTTGATATGGCTCGTTGCAATCCCTTGGCCATTTTGTGACGGTCAAAGTTTTCCCTGCGCCCGTCGCGTTTCACCACTACCAAGTCTTCCCGCAACACTTCCTCGATGGTTGAAAAGCGATGCTCGCATGACAAACACTCTCGCCGCCGCCGAATTGACGCCGCTTTTCCCGCTCGAGTATCAAGGACTTTTGAGTCCTCAGACGAACACTTTGGACACCGCATTATTTTACTTGTTTTACCACCACCACCACCAACAGTTTTTTTTAACAGAGTTCTAGGAAGTTTTTCAAGATTAATATACCTTGTTCGGTAGCGAGTGACTCGGGATGGAATTGTACTCCCCACATCGGTAGTTCCTTATGGCGGATACCCATGATTTCGCCTTCTTTCGTTTTGGCCGTAACTTCGAGACAACTGGGCATGGAACCGGGTTCGATGATCAAAGAATGGTAGCGCGTGGCCTCGAATGGGTTGGGTAGGTTCGCAAAGATTTCTTTTTCGTCGTGGAGAACCGGAGAGGTTTTGCCGTGCATTAGGCGCTCGGCCCGAATGACTTTTCCGCCGAAATACTGGCCGAGGCATTGGTGCCCAAGGCAAACGCCGAGAACTGGCTTTTTCCCGGCAAAGGCCTCTATGATGGCTAGACTTTGGCCGGCTTGGTTGGGATCGCAAGGACCCGGTGAGATGACTACCGCGTCCGGCTCTCTTTCAATAGCTTGCTCGGGAGTGATGGCATCGTTGCGAAAGATTTCTTGCTCTGCCCCAAGCTCGCCAAAGTATTGTACGAGGTTGTAGGTGAATGAATCAAAATTATCTATTAGCAGAAGGCGCATCGGATTAACCGGAGGCTAGCAGGAGTGAACGGCAATTGAAAGCGCCACTTTGCTATAAGGACGAAACCGTAGCAAAGTGGAATGCTCCTTTTGAAATTTTCAGGATCCGCGATAACCTTGCTTGCGATTACGTTCTCGTAGACGAATGGCGTTTAATCGGATGAAGCCACCTGCATCTTCCGGGCGGTAGTCGCTGTCTGTTTTTTCCATGGAAGCAATGCCTTCGTCGTATAGCGAGAGGGGAGACTTTCGCCCGACAGTCGTCAAGTTTCCCTTGAAGAGCTTTAAGCGTATGGTGCCTGAAACTGTTTCTTGGCTTTTGTCCACGAGAGCTTGGAGGGCTTCGCGTTCGGGGGCGTACCAGAAGCCATTGTATACCATTTGTCCATACCGTGGAACTAGGGAGTCGCGCAGGTTCATGAGTTCCCTATCCATGGTGAGGGTTTCTAGTTGCCGATGGGCATGAAGCAGGATGGAACCACCCGGAGTTTCATAGATACCACGGCTTTTCATTCCCACGAAACGGTTTTCGACAAGGTCTATCCTCCCAATGCCATGCTTTCCTCCAAGAGAATTAAGCCTACGAACGAGATCTGCAGGTTTGAGTGGTTCGCCGTTGACGGCTACGCAGTCACCTTTTTCGAATTCGAGCTCTAGGTATTCGGGGTCGTCCGGGGCATCCGCAGGGTCTACGCTAAGCTTGAACATGCCTTTGTTTTCAGGCGTGGTTGGGTCGAACCAAGGATCTTCGAGTATGCCGGCTTCGTATGAAATGTGCCACAGGTTGCGATCCATGGAATATGGCTTGGATGCACTGGCTTCTACATCGATACCGTTCTTGGAGCAGTACTCGATCATTTCAGTGCGACCGGGAAATTGTTCTCGGAACTCGGCTTCACGCCAAGGAGCGATGATCTTGATCTCCGGCGCGAGAGCAGCGAAGGCGAGTTCGAAGCGACACTGATCGTTCCCTTTGCCCGTGGCGCCGTGGGCCACGGTGTCTGCTCCAAATTCTCGAGCGATATCGATTTGGGCCTTGGCGATGAGCGGGCGAGCGATCGATGTGCCAAGCAAATACTGACTTTCATACACGGCTTCTGCACGGACCATGGGAAAGATGAAGTCGGAAGCGAACTCGTCAACCAAGTCGACCGTTCGGTGTGCGGAGGCACCCGTAGCCAAAGCTTTCTCCTCTAGGCCATCGAGTTCCTCTTCCTGTCCCACGTCGGCGCAATAAGTAATGACCTCGGCATTCCGTTCCTTTGCGAACCAGTGGACGAGAACGGAGGTGTCTAGACCTCCTGAGTAGGCGAGAACTATTTTCATGGTTGTCGGGAGTTCGGTGAATTTTTGGTGTACTGGTTTAGGTGGCGGAGTCGCTTGCCAGTTTGGCGAGAATAGCTTTCTGGACGTGTAGGCGATTCTCGGCTTGGTCGAAGATAATTGTCTGTGAAGAGTCGAGAACTTCTTGGCTCACTTCCAGTCCGGGGTGAGTCGGCATACAATGCATGAACAGTGCTTCTGGTTTTGCCTGAGAGAGAAGTTCGGACGTCACGGCGAAAGGTTTCATACTTTCAATGCGAGATTCTTCCTCTTCTTCGGATCCCATGCTGACCCAGACGTCAGTGTAGACAATGTCCGCACCCGTCACTGCCTCGTTGGGGTCGGAAGTGAATTGGAAATCGCAGTCCATTCCTTCGTTGTTTAGGAGGTCGTGAAAATCTGGTTTCGGAGCGAAATCCTGGGGGCCGGCAAGAGAAACTTTCATGTCGAATAGTTTGCCCGCCATAATCCAAGAATTGGCCATGTTGCAGGAGGTGTCTCCTAAAAAGGTCAGTTTCTTTCCTGCAAGGGATGCAAACGGGTCTCGGCTATCACCCAACTTTTCTGCAATGGAAAAACAGTCGGCGTAGATCTGGCAAGGATGCAGAAGGTCCGTCAGTGCATTAACCACGGGTATATTGGCGTGGTCGGCGAATTCCTCGATGATTTCGTGTCCAAACGTGCGAATAACTAAACCATGCAGGTATCGGGAAAGTACTTGGGCTGTGTCGTGAATGCTTTCACCGCGCCCGATCTGGGTGGTTTTTTGGTCGAGGACAAGTGATTTACCGCCAAGCTCATTTATTCCCACCTCGAACGACACTCGAGTGCGGGTGCTGTTCTTATAGAAAAGTAGACCCCATGTTTGGCCAGCCAGGTCGTTTGCCAATCCCTGCTTGCGATTCTGTTTTAGATGAGCCGCTCGGTCAAAAACTTCTAGGATTTCATCATTGGAGAAATCATTTTCCTTGAGGAAATGTTTCATGGTTTCGGGACAGTTGGAAATGTGGATAGGGTTTTGTCAATAATTTCGAGGGCCTCGGTAATTTCTCCTTCAGTCGCGTTGAGGGGGGGCAGCATACGTACGGAATCGCCACCTGCCGGGACTGCTATGAGTCCTCCCTTACGTAGAGCAGATACGATTTCTCCGCAAGGCACTTTCATAGACATGGCCAGAAGGTAGCCGCGACCGCGGACTTCTTTCACCAGATCCGGATGCTTGGCGGCAAGGGCTTCCAACTCGGCCTTGAACGACGCGCCTCGCAAGGCTACTTTTTCAATCAGTTTTTCTTCCTCGATTACGTCAATGACCGCATGTGCGGCTGCGCAGGCTAGGGGAGAGCCTCCGAAAGTCGTGCCGTGAGAGCCCGGTTTGAATAGGTCGGCGTAAGACTCATTCACCCATATTGCCCCGATGGGAAACCCACCACCTAGCCCTTTGGCTAAGGCGATTGCATCAGGCTTTATGCCAGCACTCTCGTAGGAAAAAAAACGCCCGGTTCGACCCATGCCGGACTGTACCTCGTCAAGCATGAGCAAAATCCCGCGCTCGTCGCAGAGTTGGCGAATTCCGCGAAGGACATCGTCGCTCGTTTCGCGAATCCCTCCCTCCCCTTGGATCGGTTCGATAAGCACGGCGGCGGTATCTTCGTCCAGTAATGCCTCGAAACTTGCGAGTTCGTTGAATTTCGCAAAAACGAAACCCGGAGCGAGCGGAGCAAATCCACTACGAATCTTTGAGCCTGAAGTGGCTGACATTGCTCCGTATGTTCTTCCGTGAAAATCCCCTTCAGCCGTTACGATTTTGACGATTTTTCCTTCTTCTCCCCCTGCTTTGCTACACCCGTATAGGCGAGCCAACTTTATGAGAGCTTCGTTTGCTTCTGCTCCGCTATTGCAAAACAGCATCCTTCCGGTGCCGGCTTTGGCCGTTAACCTTTCCGCGAGACGAGCTTGTTCTGGAATCGCGAAAAGATTAGTACAATGGACGAGCTTTGCCGCTTGTTTCTGCACGGCGCTTACCCACTTAGGATGCGAATGACCTAAGCAAGTTACCGCGATTCCCGAAGAGAAATCGAGATACTCATCGCCTCCAACGTCCCAAATGCGTGCACCTTCTCCACGATCGAATGCTACGGGAGGAACTGCATAATTGCTTATGAGACAGTGGCCGTATTCAGTAAGATCCATATGGTTCCCTGAGTGTTTCCTTAGTGCACGATTTCAGTGCCGATGCCCGTGTCGGTAAAGATTTCAAGAAGTAGGCTGTGTGGATAACGACCATCGACCAAGTGCACTCGACTCACTCCTGCTTGCAGGGCTTCCACCGCGCTGTTCACTTTCGGCAGCATGCCTTTTGCTATGATTCCGGCTCTTCTCAGTGGTTCCACATCGCCTACGGGCAAGCTCGATATTAGGGTGTCGGGGTCCTCCGGGTCGCGGAGCAAGCCCGGTACGTCGGAAAGGTAAACCAGTCGCCGAGCTTGCAGACCAATCGCGATTTTCGCCGCGGCGATATCTGCATTCACATTGTGGCAGACACCCGAAGAGTCTGCTGCTGTGGAAGAGATTATCGGTACCTTCCCGTTGTCGAGAGATTCGTCTATCGAGTCTACGAGTACTCTGGTGATTTCACCGACAAAGCCAAGGTCTGGCTCGGAATCAAGTTTTACGCATTGCAGGACTTCCTTACCCGGGAGTCGTTCCGCTTCGCAATCGTTCTCCTCGACAAAGGAAGCAACTTCTCCGTTTACATTGACGTTTAGTACCTCGTCGACAATTTCGATTGCTTGAGAGTTCGTGACTCGGAGTCCGTCAATGAAGGCCGACTCGATTCCGCGCTCATTCATAGTTCGCGTTATTGCCTTGCCGCCACCGTGTACAACGACCACGCGGATACCGACTGAATTCAAGAAAACTATGTCTCTGGCTACACGCGAGCGGGTTTCCGCATCAGGTGCGTCCATAAAGCTACCCCCGTACTTGACGACGAATGTGGAACCTCTAAAACGGCGCACATACGGTAGGGCTTCCACCAATACGGCGGCCTTGGCCTGAATGGCCTCAATGTTTGCGTTATCGCTCATTCGCTCTTATTGAAGTCGACGTAAGCTTCGCTTAGATCGGTAGTCAGCAAGTTGCACGCTCCTTGCCCCAGATTGAGGTCGAGATGAATCGAAAACTGTTTTTCGGCGACTACTGCTTTCCACTTATCCTTGTTCCGAGTGAGGGCCTTGCCTTTGGCGAGAACTGGAACTTCATTATAGAAAAGCTCCATTTTGGAGAAATCGACTCCGACCTTCGCATATCCAGCTGCATCCACAATCCGTCCCCAGTTAGGGTCGGAACCGTACCATGATGTCTTGACAAGGAGGGAGTTGGCAATGTTTCTGGCAACTTTTTCTGCCGCGGCGTCATTAGGTGCCCCATTGACGACGAGCTCAATGAGCTTAGTGACTTTTTCACCGTCTCCAATCATTTTGCGAGCGAGACAGGCACAGACTTTTTCGACCGCGGTCTGGAAATCTGCCAAAATGTCCGGAGTTTTTTCCGAAACGTCTACGTTGGAAAAACCGTTGGCGAGAGCGAGGACGGTGTCGTTAGTGCTCATGTCGCCATCGATTGTGATGCGGTTGAATGTTTTATCGGTGGCTGTTTTAAGAGTGTCCTCGAGGAGTTGAGAAGGCAGGCTGGCATCAGTGACTATGAAGGCGAGCATGGTCGCCATGTTCGGCTCGATCATGCCACTTCCTTTTGCCACTCCTGCCACTCGGACTGTCCCGTCGGTCGTCTCGAACTCCGCTAGGCAAGACTTCGTGGTGGTGTCGGAAGTAAGAATGGCCTGCTGGAAGCCCATTCCGCCGTCGACTCCGTCCTCGATGTCTTGGACGGCATCGCGAATGCCGGCTGTGATGCGACTCATCGGCAAGGGTTCACCTATTCGACCGGTGGAGCAGACGAAAACTTGTTCGGCTTTCAATCTCAGCTGTCGCGCGACTTCCGAGGCCATGGTTCTAGTATCCACTTCACCTTGTGGGCCTGAGCAAGCGTTGGCGTTACCGCTATTCACTACGATGGCATGAAATTCACTTCCTTCAGCGAGTATGGCCTGTCCATGAAGGACCGGAGCGGCTTTTACGTCGTTTGTGGTGAATACGCCGGCTCCCGAGCAGGGCCTTTTCGAGTAAACGATGCCGAGGTCGATGCGGCCATCTCGTTTCCCTCGCACATCGCAATGTATGCCGGCGCAGAAAAATCCAGAGGCTTCGGTAAGCCCATCGACATTCTCGTAGAATTTCATGGTAGCCCAGCAGTTTCGTCGAAGCCCGAGCAAACGTTCATTGCTTGTACGGCTTGTCCGCCGGCACCCTTCAGCAGGTTGTCTTCGGCGGAAGTAAGAATATAGCGTCCCGTCCGTCCGTCTGCCACGACGGAGAAATCGATTCGGTTTGTGCCGGTGACGTGGGCAACGTCGGGGAACTCGCCACTAGGCAGGACTTGGGTGAAAGGCCTGCCGGCATACTTTTGTTGCCAGCAATCCTCGATTAATTGGGTGTCTAGTTTACCTTTTGCAGGCACTGAGATGGTGGTGGCGATTCCCCGATTCATGGGTGCGAGATGTGGATGGAAGGATACTACGACTTTCTCGCCGCCGGCTATACCTAGCTGCTCCTCGATTTCAGAAAGGTGACGATGTTTTGGCAGACCGTAAGCTGTTGCACTTTCGTTTCTTTCGCAGTACAAGATCTTTTCCGATGCTTGTCGACCTGCTCCGCTAACTCCGCTAAAGCTGTTGATGACAATCCCTTTCCTTTCCACTAATCCTGCTTCGAGCAAGGGGGCCAATGGGACCAGAATGCTGGTGGGGTAGCAACCTGGTGAAGCTATGAGCTTACTCTTTTCCCAAGAAAGTTCGTGGAGTTCGGGAAGTCCGTACATGGCCTTCTCCAAAAGTTCCGGGGCAGGGTGGGGGGCACCGTAGAATTCCTCGTAAAGTTTCGGACAAGAAAGTCGAAAGTCTGCGCTCAAGTCGATTACGCGTTTGCCTGCCTCCACCAATGGGCTGGCGTACTCGGTGGCCGTGCCATGGGGAAGTGCCAAAAAGAAAATGTCCAGATCATTGCTCTGGGCAAGTTCGTTGGGGGTGGGCGAGGAAAAAGACAGGCTTTGAGCCTTCCCTCGCATCCTAGGCAGAGCAACCCCTACCGGAACTCCCGTCAAGCTTCTGGAGGTGACAGCCGAAAGACATATGTCCGGATGTACAGCCAGAAGGCTTAACAGTTCTCTACCGGAGTAGCCGGATGCTCCTATAATGCAGGCGTTCATTGGAAAAAGGAAAAGTTTATGACTTGTTAGTCAAAGGTGGCAAAATCAAAAAAACAAAAACCCTCCGGACGGAAAATCCGGAGGGTTGAAATTGGTTTCTATAAAAGCGTTTAACGCTTGGAGAATTGGAAACGTTTTCGTGCTCCGGGTTGTCCCGGTTTCTTTCGCTCTTTTTTACGAGGATCTCGCCGGAGGTGTCCGGCTTTCTTTAGGGTCTTCCTTAACTCGGAATCCATTTTCTCAAGTGCTCTTGCGATGCCATGTCGAACTGCCCCGGCTTGTCCGGAGCAACCGCCCCCGCTAACGTGTACGATTAAGTCTATGCCATCCGACATTTCAACCTCTGCGAGAGGTCCGGCGACGGTCTTGCGTAACTGGGACGTGGGAAAGTATTCGTTTACTTCTCGTCCGTTTACGGTGAAGCTTCCTGCCCCCGCAATAAGGCGGACTCGAGCCGTGCTAGTCTTGCGGCGACCTGTGGCAATGTGTGTATCTTCTTTTTTCTTTGCGCTCATTTAATCAATCGAGTTGGCCTTTACGAAATTTCCAGGGGTTGTGGAGACTGAGCTTCGTGAGGATGCTCAGGGCCAACATAAATTCGAAGTTTTTTCAAAAATTGGCTTGAAAGTTTGTTTTTGGGCAACATCCCCTTGACCGCATTCATGATGAGGAATTCGGGTCGTTTTGCCCTGAAGTCAGCAACGTTACGGTATTTCTCTCCACCCATGTAACCGCTGTAGAACATATATTGCTTCTGCTCTTCCTTCTTTCCCGAAAGCTTTACTTTTTCAGCGTTTATAACGATGACGTAGTCTCCTGCATCGATGTGTGGAGTGAAGATCGGTTTGTCGCGACCTCGCAATACATTTGCCACCTTTACGGCAAGCCGTCCAAGTATTTTGTCGGAAGCATCTACGATTCGCCAGTTGCGGTCAGTTTCTACACCGACCTTAGCCAAGGTTGTTTTCATGGAGAAAGAATAGTGAAAAACGATCTATAATATGTTTTCGTCTAGTTTCGTCAATTCCGTTTTACCTAATCATTCGATCTCAACTTCTGTGATCAATATGGTCCTGAACCAAGTTGCTCCATGGTATTCTTGTAGAATTCATACCCATATCCAATCAAGCGATCACTGGAGTCAAAAACAACCGGCATGTAGTTTTTTTCTACATTGCTATCGGCAAGGGTTCCTTCGTCTCCGCCAGGGCGGTACTTGTAAAACCAAACACTCCCCCAACTCTCGCCTTCTATGTAATTGGCTACACCTGCTAGCTTGAAAACTTGTCCTTTGGTCATGCCGGGTTGCAAGCCCATTAGGTTCTTGATGTTCTCGTTTACTTGATCTTCTCCCGAGGCAAAGGGGTTCATGCCCGTGTTCGAGCAGGCAGTCATGAATAGGGCAACGACAACTATTGCCCATGTTAGGAAAGAGGATCGTGTTGGGCGTTGAACATTCATGGTTTTGTATTTAGAAGCAATTTTTTGCAGGTGTGCAATCCCTTTTTGTGCAAGTCGCCATTCCTGCAACTGACCTTTTCCCATAAGGTTTGCATACGCAGTGTTATTTCGGCAAGTATCGAAGCCATGTTTCTCTTGAATCGATTTTTCGTTTTCTGCTTGCCTGTTATTTTTCTTGCGAGCCTGTCGTGCTTGAATGCTCAAGGATTTGTAACCCTTAGAAGTTTGCAAGGCGTTTCGATTCGAGTCGTGGTCGAGAAGGTGGAACCCGATCACGTTATTTTGCGACGAGAGGACGGGGTTCGGTTCAAGTCCCCTTTGAATTTATTTGATTTAAATACCCGTGCCTACCTTTTACGCGAGCGACAAAGGCTTCTCTCCTTGCCTCGCCCAATTCCGATTGCACCTGGAGCTTCCTCGGCCCAGGAGTCAGGCGTTCTTTCCCCAAAAACTGATTCTTCGGAATCCTCTCAGAAAGACTTTCGAGCTTTAAATGAAATTATTGGGGAGCCCTTGTTCGCCGACGGTTCGCTCTGGGATGATGATCCGGTTGCCGCAGGAACCCGTTTGCGGTGGCCGCGTGAATCGGTTACCGCCCGTCAGACCAGTTATCGACTGTACCCTCCATCGAACTATCGTTTTGTCGGTGCTCGTCCTTATTCCGCCGCGCTTTATGGTGATGTGGATAAGGTGACCGGGCTTTCTTTGGTATTTGCCAACAAGGGTGATTGTTTCGCTGCGGCCGGGGCGGCGGAGGAGCATTTTAAGGAAGGAACGGTAACCAAGGATCCGCGACAACTGGAAAAATGGATGGAACGCGACGCCAATGTAGTGGCCGAGCTTTTCGGAAATATTTTAGGAAAACCTCGGCGACAAAATTTCGGTCAAGGTTCCGCCAAGCGAAAGGTTTCTAGATGGGACTGGAACGGGCACAGTTTTTTGCTCTCGGTAATGGATGGGGAGTTCGTCAGCCTCTCGGTTGAAACCGTTGCTTCTGCAGAAGCCAGAGGAAAAACGCGAAAGACGGCCGACATGTACATCCGACGAATTCATCGAGAAAACGTTGATCGTCGACCGAATGGAGATGTTGTTATCAAAAATCTTCCCATGGTTGACCAAGGTCCCAAGGGTTACTGCGTGCCGGCCACCTTCGAGCGATGCATGCGCTATATGGCGATCCCGGCCGACATGTACTTACTCGCGATGGCCGGGAATACCGGTCTTGGTGGTGGAACCCACACGCCTTCCCTCGTCCAAGCGGTTCAGCAGGAAGTCTTTTCGGCCGGTCGCACCTTTAAGCCCTTGCGAGGGCATCCGTCCTTTAAGCAGTTGGCTCGTTCCATTGATTCCGGCGTGCCTATCCTTTGGGGCCTGCATTCTACAAAAACCTTCAATCGTATATCCAACGATCGGACAGCTGACCGAAAAGGAATGGATGCCGGCGAATGGAAAAGCCTTATGAACAAGGCGGTAAAGGAAGCCGGTAACTTGGTTAAACCCAGTTCGGACGACAGCAGGCACATTTGCATTATCCACGGTTATAATAAAGAAACCGAGGAAATCGCCTTCACTGATTCATGGGGTGAACGCTATCAAGAACGTTGGATTACAGCCGCCGAGGCCGAGCATTTCTCCCAAGGACGCTGCTGGGTTATTGAATACTGAGACTGTGTGACGGGGACTTCCTCAACCTCTCATTTTCCATATCCTATTTCGAGAATGGCGGTCTCGAGACGCTTTCGGGTTTCAGTTGCTTTCCTTTTTGCTAGAGGTTTCCTTTCTTCCCGATCACTTGATATGTCGTAGAATTTTCCGTTAGAGTAGAGTTTGTATCGTTGGTCACGAACAAAGGCTTGCCCTCCCTTGGACTCTGAAAAAGCAAAGGTGCGGGTCGATTCCTTCTTCCCAAGAAAACTACCAACGAAGCTTTTCCCATCAAACTTCACCTCTTTAGGGAGTTCGGCCCGTCCTATTTCCGCTACAGTGGGGAGCCAGTCGCTGAAATCCACAAGGTCCATGCAAGCAGTTTCGGGGGGAATCTTGCCCGGCCAGTTTACGATCAACGGAACATGTGTGCCGCGATCATTAAGTAGTCCCTTCCCTCCGGCGACATTCCTTCCGTTTTGGCGTACGACGACTTTTTCGTATTCGTATTTCTTTCCTGATTTGCCGAAATGTCTCAACTTGGAGCGTGCCGCAGTGCCGTTGTCGCCCGTGAAGAACACAAGGGTGTTTTCTCGGAGTTTTAATCTGTCCAGAGTGGCCAATAGCTTGCCTACCATTTCATCCATTGAAGTAATCATTTCCCCATAGTTCATCCAGCGATCCTTGCCTGGTGCATAGGGAACTTGCCACTTCAGGTCGTCGGTAACGTCGTGGGCGAGCGCCATGGAGTAGTAGGCGAAGAAGGGTTTGCCTTCTTTTTGACTGCTTTCCATGAAATCTGAGAGGAACTTGACGTAGAGGTCGGGACCATACTCTCCTTCCAAGCCTTCGCGCACCTTGCCGTTTTGGTAAATCATCGGACTGTGAAAGCGGGCTCCCTCATGCCATCCGAATACGCTCCATTGGTCGAAACCCATTCGATACGGTTGTTCGAGATCTTTCTTCAGGAGCGTCATTTGCCATTTCCCCGCTACCGCCGTGGCGTAACCTGCCTCCTTCATGACCTGACCTATAGAACGTTTTTCTTCTTTTTTTGGAAACGATCCCCAACCGGCCTTAAAGCGAAACGGGTAGCGACCCGTCATCAGGGCTATTCTGGAGGGGTGGCACACGGGCATGCTGTAGCAATGCTCGAATTTCATACCGTTTTTTGCTAAGGCGTCGATGTTCGGTGTGGCGAAGGATTCCCCACCATAGCAACCGATGGGCTCGCAACCGACGTCGTCGGCTAGAATGAGTACGATGTTCGGTTTCGGCACACCTCGAGAAGCGGCAATGCTTCCGAGTAATAGGGTAGCGATGCATAAACGATGAATGTGTCTATGTATGCGAAACTTGCTCATGGCTTGTCAGTAATAGCTTAAAGAGAAGTGGGCGAGTGATGAATAAAGTCAAAATTCCACAGACACTGTAGTTTTCTTCCCTGCCGCATCGGGTTTCAGGTTTTCGAGGATTTTCCATACATCGTTATCCGGTTCGCCAACCCTTACCTTGTAGGTTGCGGTCTTGTCGAAGACGGGTGGTCGATAAAAACCCTCTCGGGATCGTAGAGCGTAAACGAGTTCGTTCGTCTTTGCGTTTTTTACTTGGATGACGGGATGGGCAAGGCCTTGCACCCTGATTTCGGGAAGATAAGACGCTGGGGCTCTTTCATAGTTTGCACGGTAGTCGATGGTCTTTGGCCATCCCGGAAACTGATCGTTCGGCTTCAGGTCGGAGGCATCTATGAGCAGACGGTGACACTCCATGGTGATGGTCCCCTTGGCTTTGTTCATTCGCACGACGCCGTAGCCGGAGGCCTTGCCGTGTAAGGTGTTGAGGCGACTTTTGCTTTTGGTTGGTGTCGGATTACCAATGGCATGTACCGTTAAAATGTTCTGAAGACCGTCTTTATACTCTCCGGTGTTAGGCAAACCTGCGGCAGGGCGATTGTGGACGGGGCGACCTTCCTTGTCCGGACGCCAGGATCGAGGATAACCCGCCGCGATGCTGGGAACGCAAAAGGAGTATCCCGCGTCTCCCCATTGATCTATACCGTGATGTACGATCGAGGCGAGGTGCTGGTCCCCCGCGTAATGGAAGACGAAACCGCGACGCAATTCTTCGAGAGCTCTGTTACGCCCTGTTTGCGGCCAACCGTTGCTGTCGAGATCCGCGACAATGTACTGCTGCCCGCCGCCATGGTAGTTCGCGAGGTTACAGAATATGGTTTGGGACAGCGCCATTTTCAAGTCGGTGCCCTTCCAGTCCTCGGCAAAGTGGCGAAGAAACTTTAGTTGGCGTTTCCCTAGGAGGACTAATCCCTCTTTATCGATGGATTTGGTGTCAAACTTTGGGTCGCGAATATGGTCGGGGCGCCCTTTCCACGAATTCACTTTTCCTTCCGGACCCGACTTGAACTTACGGTCTTCCAGCACTGCGAATCCGATTCGTCCGTAGACCATGTCGCCATAATAGACGCCGATACCTTGTTTGACGGGCGTGGGGTCGAAGGGTGCCGGGTGGTGTGCTGTTTGTGTTCGCTGCACGGCGTTCACGAAGTCGGGATGCATGGCATAGCCACCTCCTGAGTGCCCCTTCATTCCGCCGCAATCCCTGCCGCTTTGGCCCCATATGTTCCCTTGGTAGACGTCGTGGTCGTCGGGTAGGGCAATGGTGGGGCGATCACGCATTAAATCACGAAATGCCCATCCCCAAAGGTAGATCTTTCGCAGATAATTCAGAACTGCGAGATCCACGGGATTTCGATGGATCCCGTATCCTCCGACGTCCTCGTAGATCTGGTCGCCCGAGAAAAAGAGGACGTCCGGGTTCACGATGCCTACGTTCTTTACAAGTTTACTGTTTGGAAAGGCGGTGTCCTTGTTGCCGGTAAAGCCTGCCACCACAATTTCCTTCTTCTCCTTCGGGTCCTTTCGGATTATCCCGTCGAAATATTTTTCCTTTACGGAACCGTCTCGTTTTCTGTCTTGGAAAGCGATGCGATAGGGGACATCGCGTGTGTCGCGCCATCCTTCGATCCTGAAGGTGGCGGTGCGAGAGAGAGGATCTATGATCGCGTGACCGGTTTTTTGCCAATTCCCTTTAGCATCCTTCGCATCTAGCCTAAGCTGTTTGGATTCCTTCTCTCCCAGTGGTGGCATCTGAGCGGTTAAGTTTAGCGTCCCTCGACTCAATGTATGCATGGCGTATAGGATGGGTCCAAATGCGAGATCGGGACGAGCCTCCATCTTGTCACCACTTAACTTCCAGTCGGAAAACCAAAAACGAGCTAGTTTGGTGATCCCCTTGACGGCGAGTCCACTGTCCATGTTGCAACCGATGGCAATGTTGCCGACCAGCGTCTCGCCTTTGGCGACCTGCCAGGAAAGGCGACCCAGTTCCTTGTCGGTTGCGGCTTCAAGAGCGATTATGCGAAGAATGTAATTATCACCCCGTTTGGGCGGACGGGCGTCGAGTCGCAGGGTGAGGTCTTCCACCGCTGGCAGTGCTTCCTTAGCCAATTTCTTGCCGATGAACAGCTTGCCGTTCGCCTT
>CAJQSI010000018.1 GCA_905612515.1 uncultured Opitutales bacterium
GGCGTCCAAAGATCGAACCGTGCACGAGTGGCTGATCATGTGTTACGACAAGCGCACGGGAAAACTGCTCTGGAAAAAAACCGCGACAAAGGGACGACCTAAAGACAAACGCCACGTAAAGGCGACCTATGCCAACTCGACACCGGCAACGGACGGCAAACACATCGTGGCTTCTTTTGGTTCCGAGGGATTGTTCGCCTACACGGTGGAAGGTGCTTTCTTATGGAAGAAAGACTTTGGGCGTCTAGACGTTGGAGCCTACGACCTTCCCAGCTACGAATGGGGTTCCGCCAGTTCGCCTGTAATTCATGAAGGAAAAGTCATCGTCCAATGCGACACGCAGGGTGAATCGTTTCTCATCGCACTGAACGTCCGCACAGGGGGAACACTCTGGAAAACACCTCGGGACGAGTTGCCTTCGTGGGGCACGCCGACAGTGGTGCCGGGCAAGAAGCGAACGCAGGTGGTAGCTAACGGTTCGAACTTTATCCGCGGGTATGAATTCGAAACCGGAAAAGAACTTTGGAGATTGGGTGGCAGTTCGAAAATCACAGCCCCCACGCCCGTCTTCGAAGCAGGACTCATCGTAGTGACAAGTGGACGAGCTCCGGAACGCCCCATCTTCGCGATACGGGAGGAGGCTCTAGGGGACCTTACGCTGAACGCGGGCAAAACCAAGAACGAGTTCGTGGCATGGAGTCACGTAAAGCGCGGACCTTACATGCCGACGCCGCTTATTTATCGAGAAAAGGTATACCTCCTCCACAACGGCGGCATTTTCGCATGCTACGACCTGAAAGGCGGAAATGAATTAAGCCGAAGTCGAATCCCGCATAAGGCATTTGGATTCAGTGGTTCGCCCGTGGCGACGAACGGAAAGATTTATCTTTCAGGCGAAGATGGACTCGTGTTCGAAATGAAGGCGGGAGACGAGCCGACATTGCTTGCTGTTCACGAAATGGGCGAACCATTAATGGCTTCTCCGGCTCTTTCGGAAGGCGTGATGTACCTACGAGGACAGAGGCATTTGTTCGCAGTGGGAAAGCATAAGTAGAGAACGGGAATTGCTCTTTTTTAGTGGTTCTCGATTGCGAAACAATACATTGCCGGCATTTTCTCTAGGGAATGATTAGATGGCGCCCAAAGTTTTCGCGAACTCGGATATTCGCACTGTTTGCAACGATTTATTGTGCAGGCGTCTCGCTTCAAGGCATGGATGGATTTCGTATACTTAAGGAAAATTGCTTTCGGTGCCATGGTGAGGACAAGCGAAAGGGCGGATTGGTACTGACCTCTCGTGAATTGGCGCTCAAAGGCGGCGACGAGGGCAAGGTGATAGATCTCGAAAAACCCGAGGAAAGCCGAGTTTTGAAACTTATTCTGGAAAATGCCGACCCCCATATGCCACCGAAGAAGCAATTGACGGCAAAAGAAATCCAACAAGTTACCGAGTGGCTATCAAATGGAGCAAAATGGGATGCGGAAATATTGGCGGAATTACCGGAAAGGAAAGTGGAAAAGTGGCGGGCGTTGCCGAAGGGATTGCTTCCGGTGGGAGCGTTGGCTACTTCGCCGGACGGGACGAGATTGGCGGTAGGTCGAGGCAAAGCCGTCGAACTGTTCGACTTATCGGAAAAGGATACCAACGGTTCGGGAGTATGGAAAGGACATCAAGATGAGGTACGTTCCTTGGCATGGAATCAAGACGGCAAGCTTTTGGCTTCCGGAGGATTTAGCCGAGTTCTCGTTCGGGAGGCAAAAGACGGTAAGCTGATTCAAGAACTTGCGGGCAGTTTGTCGGGCAGAATCACAAGCCTGACCTTTGCGGGGAAAAACGGCGAATGGCTGGTTGTCGCGGACGGCGAACCTACGGTGTCGGGTCGCTTGGTGATTTTCAATACAAAGACTTGGGAGCGAGCCAAGACGATTCGAGCTCATGGCGATTCCATTTACGGCCTTACCACTAGCCCCGACGGAAAACTGGTGGCAACTGCAAGCGCGGACAAGTTGGCGAAACTCTGGAAGAGTGGGTCGTGGAAGTCTAAAGGAAGCTTGGAAGGCCACACCGAGTACGTAATGGCGGCGGCTTTCTCTCCGGATGGAGAACGTATTGCAACGGCGGGAGCGGATGCCTTCATCAAGGCTTGGAAGGTGAATACGCGCAAGGAGTTCAGCACCTTTTCCGGGAGACAAGCAAAGTTGCCCAAAACGGATTTGTTATGGAAACTGAATCCCACGAAGGAAAAGCCGGAGAAGGACGATGATTGGATCGTCACCGTGGGAGCGGATGGAACACCGAGAGTGTTCACTGATTTGATCGAGCATGAGGGAGCGCAATCCTCGACCGGCGCCAAGGAACGCGCGTGGACGAATAACGAATTTGGGCTTACTGCAGTAGCTTTTTCTAAATCGAACAAACAAGTGATCACCGGCGACGTAAAAGGCGTGATCACCGTTTGGGATAAAAACGGAAAAAGCCTCAGGCAGTTGAAACCTGAACCAACGGACAAAAATGCGACCACCGCAGGTGGCTTGATTAGCTTCCGTAACGACGTCTTGCCTATTCTTTCTCGTTCCGGATGCGCGGGAGGCAGTTGTCATGCAAAAGCCGGCGGCCGAAACGGTTTTCAGCTTTCGATTTTCTCTTTTGACCCCAAGAGCGACCATCGTGAAATCGTGTGGGACTCCGGAAGTCGAAGAGTAATGCCGGCGGCTCCGGAGGAAAGCCTGTTGCTTCGAAAACCGACGCAGGCAATCGATCACGAAGGAGGAAAGCGTTTCGAGAAGAACTCCGCATTCTACAAAGTTCTAAGGGACTGGATTGCACAAGGCGCCCCCTACTCCGTCCCGGGGGAACCCGAGCTCGATCTAATCGCAGTAACTCCGCCTACGGGGCGTTACAAAAAGGGGCAGAAAGTTCGACTTAAAGTAACCGCTCGCTACTCAGACGAATCCGAACGAAGCGTCACCCACCTCGCCGATTACCACTCGAACGACGAAGGTATGGCGGTAGTCGACGAGGATGGTGTCGTCACCTTGGGCCAACAATCGGGAGAAGGGGTGGTCATGGTTCGCTATCTGGATGAAGTGGCAATTGTCCGGCTTACGATACCCGTAGACAAACTGCTTCCGAAAAATGCATACGATGGCTTGACGGTCGGTAACGAAATCGACCGTCTCGTTTATTCAAGGCACAAGGAAATGGGTTTGCTCGTTTCCAAAATCTGTACCGACGCCGAGTTCATTCGGCGGGCATCGATCGACACGGTGGGCAAGCTGCCCAAGGGTACGGAAGTCCGAAAATTTCTAGCCGACAAGTCTCCCGACAAACGCAAAAAGCTTGTCGATTCGTTGTTAACCGATCCCGACTGGGCCGACTACTGGGCGATCAAGTTCGGGGACCTGCTCCGCCCGAACATACAACGGGTGGGTGTTAAGCCCGTCTACCTAATGGATCGCTGGATTCGCAGGCGCTTTCGCGAAAACGTTCCTTACGACGACTTTGTTCATGAGTTGTTGACGGCCGAAGGCAGTAGCCATGAATACGGTCCCATCGCTCTCTATCGCCACAAGCGAGAACCCGCCGATGCGGGAGCCTTCGTAAGTCGCATCTTTCTAGGCGTTCGATTGGAGTGTGCGAAGTGCCATCACCACCCGAATGAAAAATGGAGCCAAAACGATTACTACCAAATGGCGGCTTTCTTTGGTTCAATGAAAAGGAAGGGACAAGGTATTTCAGCCCCGATATCGGGTGAACCCGAGTATTGGTGGTTCCAACCCGGTGGAGAAGTCAAGCATCCTGTAACGGGAGAGAAAATGGTGTGCAAAGCGCTGGACGGTCCCGTTGCCGAAATCCCCGAAAGCCTCGATCCGCGCAAAGCCCTGCTCGACTGGATGCTGGCCCCTGAAAACCCTTTCTTTGCCCAAGCCGCTACAAACCGCATCTGGGCGGAGTTCTTCGGTTTTGGAATCGTGCATCCGGCGGATGACTTCCGAGCCTCGAACCCTCCCTCCAACGGGCCGCTTCTGGCATGGTTGGCCAAGGATTTCATCGCTCACGATTACGATCTCAAGCACCTCATGCGACGCATACTGAATTCCCGTGTCTATCAGGCATCCTCGATGCCCAACCAGACCAATGCTCGCGACGAACGAAACTACGCAAGGTCTCTGCGTCGTCGATATGCCGCCGAGGTCATGGCAGGAGCGGTAGCGCAAGCTACGGGGATCTCGGAAAAGTTCGACGGACTTCCACCCGACGCCCGAGCAACGACAGTCTGGAACACTAGCGTGGATTCTCTCTTCCTCGATGTTTTCGGCAGGCCCGATGCCAGTGCGGAGGCACCATGCGAACGAGACCCATCCCCCACCATTGTACACTCGCTACACCTAATGAATTCGGAAAAGCTCCAGACCCGCATTTCACATAAGGATGGACGTGCCGCCACACTCGCCAAAAGCGATAAAAAGCCCGAGGAACTCGTGGAGGAAATTTACCTCGAGTTGTATGCTCGATTCCCGTCCGAGGAAGAACGGGAAATTGCGACAAAATCCTTTGAGGATGAAAACGCCACTAGAAAAACTGCATCCGAAGACTTAATCTGGGCCTTGATCAACACGCCCGAATTCGTATTGAATCATTAGTGGAAAAAATGAGGAATTTAAAACAAAACTGCGATGGCTTGGGTCGTCGGGATTTCCTTCAAGTCGGAATGGGGGCATTGGGAGGTCTCGGTCTGACCGATATCCTTCGTCTTCGCGCGGAAGCAAAAGCTGCAGGCAACGGAATAAAAGATGTTCGCTGTATTTTCGTTTGGCTTGACGGTGGCCCTAGTCATTACGAAACCTTCGACCCAAAACCTGACGCCCCTGAAGGTATCAAGGGCGAATTCGGCACCGTAAAGACCCCTGTGCCCGGTGTTCGCTTCAGCGAGCACATTCCACATTTGGCCAAGGCTTTCGACAAGTACACCGTGGTGCGTTCGATAGCCCACAAGCAAAATAATCACGGAGCGGGTAATCACTACTTGATGACTGGTCGCCCTACCCCCGTGCCAGTAGGTTGCGGCGCTTCCGTCACCTTTCACCCGTCATTCGGTTCCGTCGTGGCAAAGGAGCGCGGAATTCGCGAAGGGTTGCCAAGTTACGTGAGCCTGCTCCGCATGTCCCGTTCGGGCGGACCTAATTTCCTCGGGGCACCCTACGCCCCATTCGTGATCAAGGATGATCCGAATAAAGAAAATTTCAAGGTCAGGGACGTCAGCATTCCAAAGGGGATTGCCGACGTGCGTTCGGACAATCGTCGATTACTCCGCCAAAAACTCGACCGACTGGAACGAATCCAAGACAAGGCCGCCAACGACCCCGCCGTCAGCATCGATGAATTCTACCAACAGGGCTACCAACTGGTATACTCCAAAAAGGCTCAAGCCGCGTTCGACATTTCGAGTGAGCCTGAGAAAACTAGAGAAAAATATGGAAGCAACGACTTTGGGCAACGCCTACTGTTAGCGCGACGCCTCACCGAGGTGGGCGTGCCCTTCGTAACCGTTTACTACGGAGGTTGGGACCACCACACTGATATTTTCCCGTCCTTAAAAGATAAAGCCCTGCCCAAGCTCGACCTAGGCCTGGCAGCTCTCATGGACGACCTGCATGATCGTGGTTCCATAGAGAACACACTCGTTATTTGCCTCGGCGAATTCGGGCGCACGCCAAAGGTGAATACCCGAGGAGGTCGTGACCACTGGTCTTTCGCCATGTCCGTGATGATGGGCGGAGCAGGCATTCCCGGAGGGCAAATAGTTGGCGCAACCGACCTCAAGGGTTACTACGCCAACGAAAACGTTTACGCACCCGAGGATTTCGCTGCCTCCCTCTATACGAAAATGGGAATCGATCACGCACAAGTTCTCCATACGCCTGTGGGTCGCCCTATCCAACTCATAGACAAGGGACGGCTCATCAAGGAACTGTTCGCTTGATGATTCGGCGTCTGCGAGCGGCTGCTCCGGCACTCCTGCTTGCACTGCTCCAACTGCCGGCAGCTCCGCCAAAGCTCGATGCACTCTTTCCCTCAGGCGGTCAACGAGGCCAAACCGTGGGAGTCGAAGCCATTGGAAGTTTTGGCACTTGGCCTCCTGAAGTGTGGACGAATCACGATGGACTAAAAATTGAAGCAGAGGAAAAAAAAGGCCTACTTTCCATAAACATCAGCTCGGATGCCCAAATGCATCCGGCATTGATTCACTTATTCGATGCAAACGGTTCTACCAACACCCGGACCTTCGTAATCTCAAATCTCAAGGAAGCCAACGAGTCCGAACCAAACGACAATACCGCTCAGGCACAAGAGGTCAATGCCACCGCCGCGGGTATTGTCATCAATGGCATCCTAAAGAAAGGAGACTCCGACTTCTTTCGAATCGCACTTCGAAAAGGCCAAGCTGTTGTGGCCGAAACGAACGCATACTCGCTCGGTTCACTCATCGACCCATTTCTAGTCATGCGAGGTCCCGATGGTCATGAAGTCGCCTTCGCAAGCGATTCTCACAACTTGGATCCGATTTTAAACTATACGGCAAAAATCTCAGGAGTTCACTATCTCCAGTTATTTGCCGTGGCTCATCCTGCGGCTACGGACATAGGTTTCTCCGGTTCCGATTCAGCGACCTACCGAATCACCCTAACTTTGGGGGCTTTGAAGAAGAAATCGATTCAAGCGGACCGAGGCGAAGAAAAGCTGAATGATGACAACGGGAGCAGACGCCTCCAAGCTCCCCTAACGGTCCAAGGTGTTCTATCCGAGAAACTCGAAGTGGATTCCTATGTATTCTCCGCCAAAAAAGGGGAACAATGGCTGGTGAGCGTGGATGCCCATCGGCTTCATCTTCTCACCGATCCCGTACTCGCAGTATATCGAACGAATGGAGCATTACTAAAGGAAGTGGACGACGTAAAGCCCACCAATGACCCCGAGTATTTGCTAAAAGTCTCGGCAGACGGAAATTACACTTTGCGTATTCGGGACAGGTTCAACCGAGGCGGAACAAATTTCTGTTACCGACTTAACATATCCAAACCCAAACCCGAGCTATCGGTAGTCGTGGACAAGGAAAATATCGTTCTAGAAGCCAACGGCACGACCGAGCTAAAGCTTACGCTTAAACGCAAACAAGGGCATGCCCTCCCCCTTCGTTTCGCAATTACCCCTCCTCTCCCCTCAGGAGTCAGTCTCGAAGACGCCAACGCTTCCGCAAAGGCAAAAACCGCCACCATCACCCTGCGAGCCTCAAAAGATGCGGAACCGGTCAATCATGCGTTTCAATTGCAAGTGTTCGCGACCGACGAGACCAACGCCACCAAAGAAAGTCTCGCATCGTATTCCTTCCTCACCGCTAAATCCCGAGGCGATTATCTCGTGAACAGAACCAACCATCTTCATCTTACCGTTGTAAAGCCGGCAAAGCCCAAAAAGGAAAACGCCAAAGAGGAAGAGGAATAAAAAGACTACTCCACCGTTACGGGCCAGAAAGTTGATTTTTCAAACTCTCCGGCTACCTTTTTTGGATAGGAATGTGACTAACTGAGGTGGTGGCAGAAACAGATGCTTTGGGAGAGTTCTCTTTCAGTCTCGTAATTTGCAACGAGACATGTCATAAGAAAGGATTATTAGAGTTATCCATAAACATCTGCTTGTGGATAAGGGAAACAAGTGGATGTCTATAAAAGTGATTTTTCGAAAATCCAAGAATAGCTGTCCGCACCGTATAAAAAAGCATCAGTAGACTAATGAACAACGAAGAGACAGACAGTTCATCCGAGCAAGCCCTTGGCACTTTTTCCGACTTACCATTGTCTCCCGAGATTAGGGAAGCAATTGAGGCGATTGGCTATGAAACCCCCTCGCCGATCCAAGCAGAGGCAATCCCCTACTTGGCAGAAGGTCGAGATTTACTTGGAGTTGCCCAAACCGGAACGGGAAAGACCGCCGCGTTCGCTTTGCCACTTTTATCCAACCTCGACACAAAGGCCGGTGGGCCACAGATCCTGTGCCTCGCTCCGACCCGAGAATTGGCAATACAAGTCGCCGAGGCTTTCGAAACCTTCGGTCAGCGGATGAAAAACTTTCGCTCCCTCGCCATTTACGGTGGAGACGAGTACAGAAGACAGATCAAAGGATTGAGGGAGGGAGCTCACGTCGTCGTCGGCACGCCCGGCAGGATGATGGATCACCTCCGCAAAGGGACGCTTAAAACGGATAAGATTAAGGCCCTGATACTGGATGAAGCGGACGAGATGCTCAGCATGGGTTTTATCGAAGACGTCGAATGGATACTGGAACAGATGCCCGAAGAACGGCAAACCGCCTTGTTTTCGGCCACCATGCCCTCGCAAATCAAGAAACTGGCTGACAAGTACCTTAAAGACCCCGCTGAAATCACCATCCGAGTTAAGGCGACTACGGCATCGAACACTCGTCAACGCTTCATACAAAGGCGAAACCCCGAGAAGACCGACACTTTGATTCGCATTCTAGAAGTGGAGGATTTTGATGCTGTTCTTGTTTTCTCTCGTACCAAAAACGCCACTTCCGAAATAGCCGAAAGCCTACAGGGGAAAGGCTACGCCGCCGAGGCGCTAAATGGCGACATGGCCCAAAACCTGAGGGAAAAGACCCTCGCCAGAGTCAAGAACGGTAAAATCGACATATTGGTTGCCACGGACGTCGCGGCTCGCGGTCTGGACGTCGACCGCATAAGTCACGTAATCAATTACGATGCACCTTTCGACGTGGAATCCTACATCCACCGAATCGGTCGCACGGGCCGAGCAGGACGCACAGGAGATGCCATTCTCTTTATCAACGGCAGAGAAAACCGAATACTTAAGGCAATTGAACGCACCGTGCGCTCGAAGTTGGAAAAGTACACCTTCCCCTCGGCCAAGGAGCTCAACGAACGAAAAATTCAGCGTTTATTTGCTCGGCTCGATGAAACCTTGGCCAAAGACCTAAGCGACTACAAGGAAGTTTTGGCAAAATACCTCGAAGAAAAAGAGGCTGATCCTCTTTCGATTGCCGCCGCCATGGCCTTCTTGGAATCCGGAAACCAACCCTTTTATCTCAAGGCTGTTTCACAACCGAAGCAGCGTGACAGGGAATGGGGAGAGGGAGGTCGGAAAAGTGATGGACCCAGAGGGAAATCTCGACTTCAAAGTGGAGATCTCTCCATGCAAAGCTTTCGACTGGAAGTGGGAGAAAGCCATGGCGTAGGAAAGGGAGACATTGTGGGAGCAATTGCAAACGAAGCGGGCATCGAACCAAAACACATGGGCAAGATTCGCATGTTCGAGGAACACAGCTTCATCGAATTACCGGAGAGCATGCCCAAGGATGCTTTTCAGGCATTAAGAAAGATTTGGGTGCGCGGAAATAAACTAGAAATCAGCAAGGACGAGAGTAGCCCGATGGGCAAAAGGAAACCTCGCCCGTTCAAAAAATTCGGCAAGAAGAAATATTTCAAGAAATCGTCTTCTCGCGATTAGGCATTCTGCCCGAGGGTCTGAAAACTTCCCGACCCAATGCAATCAATCGATGGGGGTGAGGGGATCGGAACCTTCGAGAAAAGCCCGCACATTGTCCATGCAAAGTTTAGACATTGCCCGTCGCGTGTCATGGGTGGCACTGGCCTGGTGTGGTTGAAGGACTACGTTGTCCGTCATCCGGATCAATTCATCGGGCACGTTCGGTTCATCGGAAAACACATCTAGGCCCGCAGCCCCGAGACGTCCCTCGCGCAAAGCCGAGATGAGAGCGGCATCCTCCACCGTCTGTCCTCGACCGATATTCACCAAAACACCTTCAGGACCGATAGCATCGATGACGGCGGCATCGACCAAGTTGCGAGTACCCTCTCCTCCGGGAGTGACAATCACGAAGAAGTCCGCCCAACGGCCGAGAGACACCGCATCCTCGAAGTAACTGTATTCGACATCCTTTCGGAGGTTTCTGTTGTGATAACCGATCTCCATACCGAAAGCCTTGCAGCGATGGGCTAAGGCAAGACCGATTCGGCCCAACCCAAGAATTCCGAGACGACTCCCATGCACGCGCCGGCCATATTCCATGGCTCCCTCTCGAGGCCAACGCCCGGCACGAACATAACGATCTCCCATCGCAAGGCGACGAGCCACCGCCAACATCAAGGCCACACCATAATCCGCCACCTCCTCGGTGAGAACATCGGGAGTATTTGTCACGACTATGCCGCGTTCCTTGGCCGCCTCAACTGCCACCCCTTCGTACCCTACCCCGCAAACAGCTATGATTCCCAGGTTGGGTAGTTTGTCCATCCAGTCCTCCGTAAAGACACCTCGGGTAACGGCCGCTCGGCAAGTAAGCGCAAGAGAAGCAAGCATTGCATCCGGGTCATCAGCCTCCCATAGCTTACGGGCTGTGCAAAAACTGGCGACTTCCTCCAGTTTGTAACTGTACAGAGGTCGAGCGAAAAGTACGTCTGGAGCGTTTGGGTTCATCAATCTTCCAAGGAAAGAAACAGAAAGGATGAATTTAGGTTGAAAGGATTTTCGTGCTTGTCGGCAAGCGCCTTCGCTTCCTTTAATCGAAGAATGATAGCACCAATCAAGAAATCCCCACTCAACGTTCTGGGAAATACCCTGCAAGCCTGCTGCAAGAAACTAAAGACCGGATGGTATCGAAACGGCAGTTGCGAGACTGACGAAAGCGATACTGGTCGCCATGTCGTCTGTACCGTGATGACCGAGAAATTTCTCGCATTTAGCAAACTCGCGGGGAACGACCTGAGTACGCCTCGACCGGAATTCTCGTTTCCAGGCCTAAAGGAAGGTGACTGCTGGTGCCTTTGCGCCCTACGCTGGCAGGAAGCCTTAGAAGCCGATATGGCGCCGAAAGTAAAATTGGAATCCTGCGAGGAGAGTGCCCTCGAGGTGCTCGAACTGGAAAACCTAAAAGCCTACGCGGTCGAAACGAAATGAGAACCAGAAGGGCGTTCGTGACACAAGGGATGGCGTTGGCTTCGGTTTCTGGAATTCTTGGACAAAAGCCGAAGGAAAATTGGCGAGTAGGAGTTATTGGTCACACTGGTCGAGGAAATTTCGGACACGGTCTGGACACGGTTTGGAATCTTTTGGAGGAAACGAGTATCGCAGCCGTAGCTGATGCACATCCCGGCGGATTAGCCAAGGCAAAGCAAAAGCTAAAGACGGACGCGACCTATGCGGACTATCGCGAAATGCTCGCAAAAGAAAAACCTGACATCGTCGCCGTTTGCCCTCGGCACGTCGACCAACGGGCACCCATGATCACTGCAGCTTGCGAAATGGGAGCAAAGGGTATTTACGTTGAAAAGCCATTTGCCCGTTCACTGAAGGAAGCGGATCAAATTGCCGAGGCTTGCGCTAAGGCGGGTGCAAAGCTGGCCATAGCCCACCGCAATCGATACCATCCGGCGATGCCTGTATTGAAAAAATTGCTCAAGGAAGGCGTTGTCGGAGACGTCTTGGAAATGCGAGGGCGAGGCAAGGAAGATCGCAGAGGCGGTGGTGAGGACTTATGGGTTCTAGGCACCCACATCCTCGACCTGTACCATTATCTCGCGGGCAAACCCCTCACCTGTTCCGCCGAGATGCGACAAGAGGGGCGACCGGTGACCAAGAGAGACGTTAACGAAGGCAACGAAGGGCTCGGCCCACTCGCAGGGGACGAGGTGCACGCCCGATGGCGAATGGAGAACGGTTGGACAGCCTATTTCGACAGCGTACGTAACCGTGGGTCAAGACAGGCGGGATTCGGCTTTCAGGTTATTGGCAACCAAGGAATTATAGATATCAGAAACGACCGCGAACCCCTCATCCACTTCATGAAAGATTCCCCATGGGAACCTGCGAAAGCCGACCGCAAGTGGATTCCCATTACATCTGCCGGCATAGGAAAGCCCGAACCAAGCGACATTCGTGGAACGGTACACAACCATGTCGCCGCCACCCGCGACCTCCTCGCCTCCATCGAAAATAACCGCTCGCCGATTTGTGGCCTTGCGGAAGGCATCGCGACCGTGGAGTTCGTCAGTTCCGTCTTCGAATCTCACAGGTTACAAGGAGCAAGTGTAAGCATTCCCCTGAAGACGAGGGTCAATCCGCTCAGCTTGTTAAGCTAATGGGAACGCAGAACAAGAAAACACATTATCCGTGGTTCAAAAGTAAGGGGAAAAACATAGGCTAAAATGATCCGACAACAAGGTTGCGTCGTTACAAAATGTGAACCGACTACATTATTAATAACGACATCAAATGAATCAAAACAAATTCAAACAACTTTCAGGACTATGTTTCATAATGGGGTTTGGGTCTATAATTGGATCCATCGCAATTTGGATGCTTACGAAAGGGACCTCTGTTGAAGAGATTGCTCATGCCGAAAGATTCGGAATTTTCGTAGGATTGTGGGCACCGACTTTCTTCGTCCTCTCTGGTAGGTTACGAGAAATGTACAACTAATGGAGTCCTGTATGAGAGTTCTAGCCTTAACAATCTAAAATTCTGGATTAGAAGTACTAGTCAGGCATGTTCGAATAAGTTCCTATCTATCGACAGACTCTCATGATTGTGGTATGTAAGTCGGAGTTTGAAGGTAAAAGAACAAAAAGTTTGGGAAAGAATTACTGCAGGAGATGGAACGGCTCTAGCCGAACTGTATGATTCCATCGGGACCAGATTGTTCTCACTATCCTTCCAGATCCTCCACGACAGGTGGGATGCGGAAGAAGTCGTACAGGATGCATTTGCAGCACTCTGGAAAAACCCACACTCCTACTCCCCCCAGAAAGGAAAGTTAAGTAGTTGGTTGATGGTCTTGGTGCGAAACCGAAGTATTGACAGATATAGGTCCCGCAAAAGGAGAAAAGATACTACAAGCATAGAAGTATCTCTGGAAGTGCAACCTCAGGACGAGAATGAAGACGTCGTGTCGTCTGCCTCGCAAAACGATGAAAAGAAATTACTTGGCGCCGCAATCCAAAAGCTACCCAAAAAACAATTAAGGGTTCTGGAACTTTCCTATTTCAAGGGCATGACACATCCAGAAATCGCCGAAGAACTCGGTTTGTCTTTGGGAACAGTAAAGTCACGCATCCGTTTGGGGGTAGAAAAATTAAGGAATTCACTTCCGGGAAGCTTGAGATGAACGCAGGAAATAAAATGAGAGATCGACCAAGGAATCGGATGACTAAGAGTAGTTTGAAAAAGATATCATTTCAAATAGATTTATAATAATGCCTGATCTCGAACAGATACTTATTGACTATTCACTAGGTCTTTTATCCCAAGAGGATTCGGAGCAAATCGAATCCTTGATAAACAAGGATAAGAAAGTTTCAGATCTGTTTGCCGGCGTTCAAGATAGCCTCTCATTAATCGGGGATTCAGTAGAACTCGCCAAGGTCAATGAGGATCTGAAGACACGCGTTTTGGAAATCTGCGCAGTTCCGAATCAAGAGGCGATGGAACTTCCCGCCGAATTGTTGACCATGGCACCGCCTCTGCCTAATAATAGATACACTGGCGGTGGCGGATCAGTAGATTTAGGAGATTTGGGCAAAAGCGACCTGAAAGACAAGATTAACCGCCTCTATGAGGGCATGCTAGAATTGAGAGATCTTGTCTCTGGGACTTCAGCTGCGGCAGAAGGTGACTTAAGTGAACTATGCAAGAGTGCGAACTCTATTGCTTTGAACGTGCCCGCGCACAACTCGATATGCTCAAATGGGGTTTCAGCAGTTCCACATGAAGAAGCGATTCAATCTTTCTTGAGAACTCAGTTAACGAGTCTACCCAGCATGGGCTATTTCCTAAATAAAATTCATGGGGAGAGAGGTAGCGCAGGGGATGCCAGAAGACTATTCTACCTCTGCCGAGATCAAATGAAGATCATGAGGGCATCCTTTGGAGACTTAGATGCCCCCCTTCTCGCTGAAGATGAAAAAATGCGTTTACATGGTGCTGGGTTACTCAGAACAAAGTGGTGGGGAGCCGAACATTCATACTATAGCAGAGCAGGAAAAGTAAAGTGTGGCTACTTTTTCGAAGGTCCAGTTACAGAAAGGTGTGTAGAATTCGCCGAGTATGACTCCAACCTTTACTGCTTGGCCAACTTGCTAGGATCGAAATCTGAAAACGGCGGGTTTCAGATAGAATTAAACAATACCAAGATCCCCGATTGCGTTTTGGCTACCTTGTCGGCAACAACCAGTTCAGAAAACCACTCGGTACTGAAAGATACATTTGCTCAAAAGTACAATCACGAGAGATTGGATGAAGATCATTACTTAGCCCACCTAGTAAAATCTTCGATATCCAGGGCTTTCCAGCTAAGCGCTCCATCCGAAGCATTTAGCAGAAAGTTTCTAGGTTGTGAACGAACTGAAAATCAGACGATATTGTGGTTTGTCTGGCCAGCCGTTCGCGAAAGCCATGGCGGAGGAGAAGCAACGACGTCAAGCCCACGACAGTAATGGGATGAAACTGGAGGGCAACCGGGTTCCTCCAGTCCTTGTGCACAAAATAAATCTCCACTATATCTGGCATCCTCCAATCCAACTGGATCATATGGCCGATGCTCAACGAAGCTAGGAAAAGAGGAGTAACTAATCTTACGCTTACTCCAAAAACAATATCGCTCCAAAAGGAAATCGCTGAGCGAGTTCTTGCAACCTGAAACATCAGAAAAAGTAATTTGGCCAGAAATGGAGGCAGAAACCAATCCGCCAAAGGTTTTTCTCCTAGATTCCCAGACATAACGAGTAGTTTCCTGAAACATTGAAATGTCAGACTTGTGATAGGGAAGTCCAAAAAGTAATCGAGCCCCCCAAGTGGCAAGAAGATCGGAAGAGTCCAAGGAATAAAACCAAACCCCTTTCTGACCATCGGGACCTATGACATAAGTTCGGAGATTAATTTCAAGAAAATCATTCCAAGCCACTTGTCGAAAGGGAAAAATCTTAAGATTCGCGAGCTTGAATGCCACCACGCTTATCCAAGCGCGCCCCTCAAAAAGATCTAGTTTCAAGTCGCTGGGCAAAGTAAGTTTGAGAGCACTCTCGGAAATTGGCCAATGAAGAAAAAATAAATCGTCCCAATTTTGCGAAAGGAACGGAAAAACTGGAATATGATTGGCCAAAATAGAGACGAGACGAACCAAACTACTTAAGAAAAATCTCTTCTAATGCCTGTCTTCGAAAACGAAATATGCTTTCGAGGTTTCTGCGGACAAACAAACCATGAGAAAATTTTCCTAAGTAACCAAAAGGCAAAACATATCGGATCTCATCAGTCATGGAGGTTCCCCCCTCAACCTCGAGCAAACGGTGATGGTGAATCCATAATTTATAGGGACCCACTCTCTGTTCATCGACAAAGGAAAACCCATTTTCAACGTATTTGATTTCAGTGAGCCAAGAAATTCGGCCCAAAACCGGTACCTTCACCCGATATTCTATAAAATCTCCGGAAGCTATTTGCTTCGAAGCCTCTCCGATAATTTGAAAACCCATTTCAGGAGGAGTAATACGATTCAAATTTTCTGGAGAAGAAACAAAATCCCAAAGAACGGAACGGGAGATCGGCAGTGTTTGTTTTTGTCTCAAGCAATACATAATTTAACACAGCATATTTATTATCGGAACTTTGACAACCGCACCTTGACGAGCACCATCTAGTAGCTAATAGGTACAGCCTTATGAAAATGCAATTTCCGCTCATCCTTCTTGCACTTGTTTTGGCACATAACCCAATCTGTTCAAAAGAACAGGACTTTATGTCCGATGCCGCAGCCGTCCGTTTCTCGTTTTCAGGTTCACCTAAAAAAACGATTAAAGGAACTTCGACGGAAATTGGCTTGCGGCAATGGACATTAATCACGCCCTTGTATTACCACAAGGGAGAAGCTTGGTCATTTGCCGCAGGACTTCGATACGAAGGTACGGAAATGGAATTTTCTGATACTTCTTTATTGGACGAAAGTTGGCTCCAGTCCATTGATTTTCCCTTGCTATTAATGAAAGAACAATCGGAAAGACTGAACTTGATGCTTCTCTTTAATCCGACCATGGCCGGTGATTACGACAGTATCGATGGTGACACCTTCAATTATCTGACAATTCTTGGAGCTAGATATCAGACAAGCGACACCTTCCAATGGTTCTTTGGCGTCGTGCATACCACTGGATACGACGACAATCTGTTTCTTCCTGCCATTGGCTTCCACTGGGAGGTCTCCGAAAACTCCGATCTACTCTTTGCCGGACCATACCTAAGGTACAAATACTCGATTACAGATTCGCTGGACTTAATTCTTGGCGGGCGCTTTTCAGGATCGAAGTGGAACACACGAGCCTCTTATGGGGAACGAGACTTCCGACTTCAAGCCTATCGCACGAGTGCCACACTCCAATGGAATCTAGGAAAAAAACATGCGGTATTAGCATCCGCGGGATGGGAGTTTGCTCGCAAAGTCGAGATCAAGGGAGCTGATGGAACAGCGCTGGTAGATCGAAACCTCGAACCCGCCCCCTATTTTGAAGCGGGCTATCGTTTTCGCTTTTGAGGTAAATGATCGCGGTCGCTTGCGAAGTTAGCTTCTGTCGTGTGAAATAATTTCTTTCGCTTTTGATCAGCTTGGAGCGTTCGAAAAAGCCCTGAAGTTTGCCTATATTGGAAAAAACCTTACTTAAATATTCTATGAAAGTGATATGTATTGTTCCACTACTTTTAATTATCACCCAAGCAGTGAGTGCATACGAGTCCATGTACGATAAGAGCGCCGTGGGTGAGATCGAGGTGAAGATCATTCCGGAACGAGTTGCCATGGAAACCTCTTCGGAGGGAAACTATTTCCAAGCCAACAACGGTTTATTCCGCAACTTGTTTAGATTCATAAACAAGAACAATATTGAAATGACCGTGCCGGTAGAAGCGGAGGTAAATCCGGGCAAAATGCGCTTTTTCTTGGGTGCGGATGACAAGAGAAAGTACATCACATCAGGTAACGGCGTCACGGTAAGGAATATGCCTCGATTAGAAGTGCTTTCCATCGGCATTCGAGGGGGTTACTCCGAGGACAAATTTCGAACACACGAGAAAAAACTGATTGAATGGTTGGCCCGTAATAACAAATACGAACAAACCGCACCCGCATACGCCGTATATTGGCACGGACCTTTCGTACCGGGTTTCTTCAAACGTTCCGAGGTACACTTGCCCGTAAGTAAAAAGAGAAGCACAACAAAAAACGAAAAACCGGAGAAGCCCAGATTAAAATGAAACGCTTAACTATATTAACCGCTATGCTAACCTCTTCCGTTTTGTCCGCAAATTCCGTCTACGAACACAAGGTCGCTGATCTCAATGGCCAAGAGACCTCACTCCAAGAGCACAAGGGAAAAGTTCTGCTCATCGTAAACGTCGCCTCCCGATGCGGTTTTACAAAACAGTACAAAGGCCTTGAGGAAATGTACTTGAAGTATAAAAACCAAGGACTTGTGGTCTGCGGTTTTCCCTGCAATCAATTCGGCAAGCAAGAACCTGGGTCTGATAAGGAAATAAAGGAATTTTGCACCACTAATTTCGGCGTCACCTTTCCCATGTACTCGAAAATCGAGGTCAATGGAGCAGGAAGGCATTCGCTCTACGAGACGCTGGTCGGAAAGGACTCGCCGACAAAGGGAAACATAAAATGGAACTTCACAAAAATCTTGGTGGGAAGGGACGGAAAGCCGATCGATAGGTTCGGTTCATTGACCTCTCCCTCATCGACCAAGCTCCGCAAGGCCATCGAAAAGGCTCTTGAAGAATAGTGGTGACGTGAAACTCCTCACCCTAACTGTGCCTGCAGCTTTGGTCTGCATGGTTTTTCTATCGAGTTGCGTAAAGATTGAGTGGCGCGGCGGCATGACCCCTTCCTTCAAATGGAAGGGGAAGAAGGACAAGAGCAGACTCGTATTGCCTGACCCCCAAGCAGACGAATTCCGCCTGAATGACAATTCAACTACCGCCAACTGGCCCGACTTTCGAGGACCCGGAAGGCGTGGCATCGCCCCCGAACAAGGCGTTGACCTCGACTGGGGAGAAGACCCCATTCCGGTATGGCGGAAGCCCATCGGCCAAGGACATTCCTCAGTCATTATCGCCGGCAATCGCCTCTATACGCTCGAACAAAAAGGAGAATTCGAGATTCTTTCCTGTTCCTCGTTGATGAATGGTTCAATCATTTGGAATCACCGGACCAAGGATCGTTGGAGCGACTCCATGGGCGGACCTGGTCCCCGAAGTACCCCCGTCTTCTCCAACGGGAAGATTTTTTCACTGTCGGCGAGTGGAAAATTGGCTTGTCTCGATGCCGTCACAGGAGAACTCGGATGGGAGCAACCCACACTTGATCTCGACTACAAGTACCCGCACTGGGGGATCGCCTGCTCACCGCTGGTGATAGACGACTTGATCGTCGTGTCCCCTGGCGGCAAGGCCGGCGCCGTCAAGGCTTACGACGTCACGACGGGCGAACCCCGCTGGACCTCCGAACTGAAAGGTGCGGGCGTCTACCTCTCTCCCACGGTGCTCGACCTGCTTGGAGAAAAATACCTGATGGCGGCGGTGGAGGGCAAATTGGCAGGACTCAATCCGACCACCGGAAACACCCTGTGGGAGCATCCGTGGAAAATCTTCATGATCAATGCCCAAATTGTCCAACCTCTCGAGTTGTCGGATGACTTCTTCCTGCTTTCCGCAGGCTACGGCAAGGGAGCCGAAGCCATTCGCTTCAAGAAGACCGCAAATGCTTTCGAAACGGAACAAATCTGGAAATCGAAGAACCTTAAAACAAAGTTTTCCAGCCCGGTCCTCAAGGACGGCTATCTCTACGGTTTAAGCGAGAGTTCCCTCACCTGCCTCGACGCAAGTACGGGAGAACTCAAGTGGCGAGGAAAGAAATACGGATATGGTCGCATTCTGCTTGCAAACGACAAGTTGCTAATCCTCGGGAACACAGGAACATTCAGTATCGTCGAGGCCAAGCCCGAAGCTTTTGAGGAAATCGCTTCGCATCAACTCCTAAGCAAGGAACGTTGCTGGAATGGACCCGCCTTGGTTGGAGGCTACCTAGTGGTCCGCAACGGCAGCGAGATCGCCTGCTACGATTTCGCCAAACGCTAGTTTCCTAGCCGACCACGGGCAACTCCTCCCAACTGGTCGTGTAACGGGGAGTGCGACTTTTTCGCTTCATACTCCATGAGCGATTGATCCCTTGAGCGCCAAGAAAGCCGGCATTCGGTCCGTAGGTGGCCACGACTTGCTCCATCGAACGCACGAACCTCCTGCGGTTCTCGCTACCGTGTTCCTCGAAGAGTAAACCTTGACTCCGCTTGCTTGAGACGAGATCGAGTAGGATAACCCCAGCCTTTTTGTAGGCGAAACCTTGGCGGTAGATGGAACGCAAGAGGATCTTCGCGTTAGTGACGATACGGATAGGGTCGTCGGTCGGTTCGTCGAATGCCAAGGTTCGCGAGTTGGCGTACTGAGGAAGATTTTCGCTGAAGCGATTAGTTGCCAAGAACACTTGTATGCCGGAAGCGAATGATTCTTCCTTACGAACCTTGCCGCCGGCCTTGACGGCATAGTTCGCCACGGCTTCCTCCAAATCTTCAAGTTCCGTCACGGGCTTTCCAAAGGAACGTGAAGAGCAAGTGTTCTTCTTTGGTTGAGGCACCTCCTCCATGCCGATGCAGCGAAGGCCACAAAGCTCCCTCTGCGTCCGTTCCAGAGTAACTCCGCCAACAGAACGAATGGCCGAGGCCGGGGCTTCCACAAAACCAAGTGCATTGCGAACGCCAATTCTACGGAGGCGAACACCCAACCTTCGCCCCACTCCCCAGATGTCCTCCACCTCGACTTTCGCAAGAACCTCGAGATCCGTCTCTCGAATCTCGAGGCATCCCGCGGCATCCTTTTTGGAAAGACGATTGGCGAGCTTGGATAAAGTCTTCGTGGGTCCCAAGCCAATCGATATCGGAATACCCGTCCATAGTCCTACGGTCTCACGAATTCTCCGCGAAAGATCGAGGGGGCTTTCAACTCCGTCAAAGTTAAGAAATGATTCATCTATGGAATAGACCTCCATCTCCGGAGCAAAGCGAGAGAGCACGGAAACGACTCGACGAGACATATCGCCGTAGAGCTCATAGTTAGAAGACAGAACCGTCACACCGTTACGCTCGCAAAGCTTCTTCACCTGATGGTACGGGACTCCCATGGAAATACCGAGTTCCTTGGCCTCGTTGGAACGGGCAACAGCGCAACCGTCGTTGTTGGACAGGACGATCACGGGGCGACCTTCCAGCGAAGGTCGGAAAACTCTTTCACAGGATACGTAGAAGTTATTGCAATCCGCCAGCGCGATCACAGGGGATGGATCACATTGGTAACGACACCCCACATTCGAACATCGTCATCTTCATTAAGAAGCAGTGCCTTGTAGGCGGGATTCTCCGGGGTCAACCACACCTTGCCGTCCCGATGGAGATAGCGCTTGACGGTCAATTCACCGTTGATGGAGGCGATAACCACTTTTCCGTTCGTTACCTCGGCACTGCGATCCACGACCAGCAAGTCGCCATCGTGAATGCCTGCACCAATCATTGACTCACCTTGAGCACGAACGAAGAAGGTGGCGGCAGGTTCGCGCACCAAGTGCTCGTTTAAGTCGAGGGCGGATTCAACATAGTCATCAGCTGGCGAGGGAAAGCCTGCGGATACTCCGGCGGCATACAGGGGTAAGGCGTATTCCTTTTCGCGAACGAAGCGAAGCACCCGATCCACTTGGCTCAACGGGATTCGAACAGGACGCGTAGCCTCTCCATACGCCCCACCACCTATAGGTCTACCCGCTCCTTGTCGTTTTCCGCCTCTGCTCACATCTTTTGAAATACGTTACTGAATTCAAAAGGTCAAGCAACGCAGACCGAAATGTGATCCATGGCTACGCCTTTTCCGATGTAGTTAGTGTGGAAACAGAAAACAAACCCGCATCTACCGTGCACGTAATAGCAGGAGCCTCAAAAGGCATAGGCAGGGCACTCGTAGAAAAATCCGGACAAGCCGGCCAAGAAATTTTCGCCATTTCTCGAAACAAACCCGAATCACCTTCCATATGTGGACAGTGGATAAAGGGCGATGTGGCTCACCCCGAAACCTTCCTCGAGCAATTGCCCCCCCGCCGTCAATTGCCTCACCTTCTGCCCGGGCAAAGTCATCCTTGGACCAATAAAAAGACTTACGGCCGAACAGATGCTGGAAACCTATCGCACAAACGTATTGGATGCGTTCCTATTGACTCAAGCCCTACTGCCAAAACTTACCCTAACCCAAAACGGGTCCATTGTATTCCTATCCTCGGTAGCAGCGAGTTCAGGCCTGCCAAACCACTGTGCAATTTCCGCGGCCAAATCAGCGCTCGAAGGCTTTGCTATTGCCTTGGCCGCCTACATAGCGCCCAAGGTTCGCGTAAACGTAGTCGCCCCGACCTTAACCCCTACTGAAATGGGCCTAGCCATGGTTGGCGGAGACAAAATGATACCAATGATTGAAAATAGACACCCCTTGAAAAAACTACCCTCCGTCGATGAGGTAGCCGCCACGATTGGATTTTTGCATTCGCGGAATGCGGCTTCAATCACGGGACAAGTTCTCAAGGTGGATGCAGGACTTTCCAGCCTTCGTCTCAATGATCGCTGAAAAAGACCGTTCGGCAAAATCGCGGGCAATCGTTTGGTTTCGCAAAGATCTTCGTCTCAGGGACAACCCAGCCTTGGAAGTTGCCTACAAGGCTGGCAAAGAAATTGTTCCCGTGTTCATCTGGAATGAGGAAGAAGGCGGTCAATGGAGTCCGGGAGCAGCTTCAAGATGGTGGCTTCACCAATCACTGAAAGATCTCGGTCAATCCATAGCATCACAAAGCGGAAAATTAATACTACGTAAAGGATCAGCCGAGGACATCTTGCCTCAACTCGCAAAATCAGTTGGTGCGGATATTGTCCTTTTCAACCGGGTTTACGACCCGGCCGGGCAGAAAACACAAGTTTCGGTTGAGACGGCCCTGAGGCGGACCGGGGTTACTTCTGAATCATTTAATGCTTCTCTCCTTAATGAGCCATGGGAAATTAAAAACGGTTCTGGAAAACCCTATCAGGTTTTTACTCCATATTGGAGAACCTCTCGCTCCGGCATTTACAGAGAGCCTTTATCATATGAACCATCCAAGCTTACATTCAACGACACCGATTCCAAAACTGAGACATTAAATGACCTTGGCTTGTTGCCCAATCATCCTTGGCATAAAAAGTTATATTCGCATTGGACTGTTTCGGAAGACGAAGGTCATAGAATGATTAGCCGTACGACCGAAGAAGTGACCAGATTTTATTCCAACCGAAGAAATACTCCGTCGGTCGACGGCACATCCAGGCTATCTCCTTTTTTGGCGTGGGGCAACATTAGCCCTCGCCAAGTTTGCCACGCCGTCCTTCATGCAGATGACCGTTCTGGCTCAATGGGTGAAAATAAATTTCTGACCGAGATCGGATGGAGAGAGTTCTCCTATCATTTGCTCTATCATTTTCCTCGTTCACCTGAAAATCCATTAAGACCGAAGTACGCTGCATTCCCTTGGAGAAAAGATGCCAAAGCGCTTTCCCACTGGCAATTTGGGAAAACGGGTTACCCCTTGGTGGATGCCGGGATGAAACAACTCTACGAAACTGGATGGATGCACAATCGAGTTCGGATGGTCGTGGCCTCCTTCCTCGTCAAGCACCTCCTCCTTTCATGGTCTGAAGGCGCCAGATGGTTTTGGGATACCTTGGTCGATGCCGACCTAGCAAGTAACACTCAAGGCTGGCAATGGGCGGCAGGGTGCGGCGCCGACGCCGCACCATATTTTAGGATTTTCAATCCAATTCTTCAGGGTGAGAAGTTTGACGGATCGGGTAAATATGTCCGAAAATGGATAGAACCATTAAGGGATTTCCCATCTAAATGGATCTTCAAACCCTGGGAAGCTCCGACCAGCATCCTTTCAGAGCAAAACATAGTTCTAGGCCAAAACTATCCTCATCCATGCGTAAATCATTCTGAGGCTCGCTCCAGGGCTTTAGATGCGTTGTCTACCTTGCCCAAGAACTGAAAACAATGGCTTTCCCCTCTTCGCTACGGGGTGATTCGTTATTGTTGGAGACAAATTGGATTAAGATCGTTTTAGCCCTGACGATTTTCCAACTCAGATCTCTTGGGATGCCGGAACCTTTCGTGGTCATTGTTAGGAATTCCAAAAACGAGATAGCTCTCCGAAAAGTCTACCAAAAACAGCCCAGCCTTATTTAGCGTACTTTATGCGACTGTCTGCAAGTAACAAGAAAATGACAGATCAACTCCATCAAACAACAATTCGAACAATCAGTCCAAGAGAGACCTTTAGTGATTATTAAGAAAAAAACTGATCCGAGTTATGCTCGAAATCGATTTATGTGGTATGATATGTATTCCAGAAGAAGAAATACTAGCCGATAAAGCCCCGACCAAAGATCCAATTGGTAGATTCATGACAGATCGCTCTCGTGCTGCCCCTCCTACAAAAGAGGAGTATGACAAGTTGTTCGAGGAATTGCTAAACGGATCCGAAGACGCTAGAATCGAACTAATCGAAAGGCATCTGAGGTTAGTTGCTTCGGTGGCCCTTAAATTCAAAAATTCAAAAATGCCAATCGAAGATTTAATGGCTGAAGGCATTACGGGCTTGATAATAGCGATAGATAAATTTGATCACACTCGAGGATTAAAGTTGGGCACATACGCTGCCTGGTGGATTAGGCAGCGCATACAACGTTATATCAGCAAGCTGCATGGGGCAGTATCGGTGCCCCATGATGTGTTTCAGGGAAAGAGAAAAGAAAAAGGGATTGAGACACAGCTTCAAGCAGATCTAGGACGCGAACCCACCGAAAAAGAAATCAGGAAAAACATCGGGCACGAAAGGAACCTTGCGAATAGAGTTAAAATGGCTCCTTCATCTTCCACATCGATCGACAAAACTCTTAATGACACCAAATTAACACTCGCGGATTTACTAGTTTCCGAAGATGATGAAACTTCCTCCTACAGAGACAGTGGATCTCTTCCTGACGACATGAAGGTGGCCACAGACTTTCTAGACGCTCGGGAGAAAAAAGTCATCTCCATGAGATTTGGGTTGGGCAACCATTTGCCAATGAAATTGGAAGATATTTCTCTAAAGATGGGAGTGTCAGCCGAAAGGATCAGGCAACTGGAAGCAAGAAGCTTGAGAAAGCTCAGGGCGATTATCCTTCGAAATGGAAAACTGGATTTTCGTAAGCTCGATCAATTCGTAAGCCTTGGAATTTCCGGCAAAAACAGTATGAGTCCATTGGAATTGACATTGGCTTTGGGAACAGCTGCATAAGAAGATGCTCTCAGAAGTTATTAGATGGATAGCTCCCCCCCCTGAAACCTTTGAAAAACCAATCGAAGGACAAGAAAAAGTCGAGTGGTTCAGATGCCTCCCCTTCATATTGATTCATTTGGCACTAATTGGAGTCTTGTATGTGGATTTCACTTGGTGGTGTTTGGCTTTAGCGTTCATGTCGTACTGTACCCGGATGTTTTCCATAACAGCCTTCTACCACAGATACTTCTCACACAGGGTATTTGATACTAGTCGGACAGTTCAGTTCATAGGTGCCTTCGTTGCGTGCAGCGCAGGGCAACGCGGACCTTTATGGTGGGCCGCGCACCATAGACGCCACCATCGTCATTCGGATACGGAATTAGACGTTCATTCACCCAAAACAAAAAGCATTCTTTGGAGCCATTCATTATGGTTTATGTCAGATTATGCCCTTCCAACCTTCCTCAGGGAGATACCGGACTGGTTGAAATACAAGGAACTGCGATTCATTAACCGCTACGACTGGATTCCTGTGCTCACTCTGGCCACATTGTGTTATTTGATTGGAGAAACAACTTGGGCCATTTCCAATTTTGAAACTTCGGGAATGCAACTACTCGTTTGGGGATTCTTCGTGCCAACAGTCGCATTGTACCACGCTACCTTCTCGGTAAATTCATTGGCTCACATATTTGGAAATAAAAAATTCGAAACTTTTGATGAAAGTAGAAACAATGCAATAGTTTCTCTTATAACCTTGGGTGAAGGTTGGCATAACAACCACCATTTTTTCCCAAGTTCGGCAAGGCAGGGTTTCTTCAAAGGACAGTTCGATCCGACGCACAGAATTCTTCAGGCATTATCACTCTTCGGGCTCGTCTGGGGCTTAAAAAAGACACCGGCTTGGGTGAAAGAAAAAGCTCTAAGCTGAAATTATCCTGAGACGAACAAGTGAAGGTTGGAATCATTGGTTCTGGGATATCGGGGTTGATTTGCGCCTACTTGCTTCGTCATAAATTCGATGTTACACTATATGAATCAGATGACAAACCCGGCGGACACGTAAACACCGTTGAGGTAATGAGTGATGGGGACACACACAAAATAGACACTGGCTTTATTGTCTTCAACGAAAGCAATTATCCAAATTTCATTCGTTTATTGGAAAATCTGGAAGTGGAATCAAAGAAGACTCGAATGGGATTCTCTGTGCGATGCGCCAATTCAGGAATAGAATATAGCGGTGAAAGCCTACAGGGGCTTTTCGGTGCCACACAAAACCTAATTGACCTCAAGCACTGGGGAATGGTTCGCGATATCTTTCGATTTCATTCAATAGCCAAACGCAACCTACGCAACCAATCATCAGTAGACGATTTTCTCGCAAAACATCGTTTTAGCCAACGCTTTCGAGATGCCTTTGTCTTGCCGTTGGGCTCAGCCCTTTGGTCGTGCTCAACGGAAAGCTTTGGAAGATTTCCAGTGGAATTTCTTTTCGACTTCCTCTCCAATCATAAAATGCTTCAATCCTTTGACCGCCCGATATGGCGAGTACTGAAAGGCGGATCGCGGACATATGTGGATAAAATGGTAAAACACATTGGGGACAGACTACATCTCAACACCCCCGTTAAAAGAGTCGTAAGAACCAAGAACGGAGTAAATCTAGACTTACCAAATGGAACAGTTGCCACATTCGATGAAGTCATTCTAGCCTGCCACGCCGACCAGTCTCTCAGGCTACTCGAACAACCTATGAGGGAGGAGAGAAAACTGTTGGAAGCCTTTCCGTACGAGCAAAACTTAGTATCTTTGCATAGTGACGACTCCCTGCTTCCACGCCGCAACTCGGCTCGGGCAAGCTGGAACGCTTATTTACCTGAGGGTCACTCAGGCAAGGCAACGGTCACTTACGACATGAATATCCTGCAAGGGCTTAGCTGCTCAAAACCCTTTTGCGTGTCCCTGAACCAAGAGGAAAGAATACAAACCAATCTTCATCACGGCGACTTCCAGTTTTCTCACCCTACTTACCACAAAGGGCGTAAAGACGCACAGAACAGACATCGAGAATTCATACGGAACCAAGGCATTTCGCTCTGTGGCTCATACTGGGGCTATGGTTTCCACGAAGATGGTATATCCAGCGGTTTAAGAGTATGTGAAGCCTTCGGGGAGAAACTGCCATGAAGAGTAGCTTGTACTTTGGTGAAGTTCGTCATCATCGCCGTTCCCCGAAGAAGCATGACTTGTGCTACAAGCTCTTCATGGCCCATCTTTTTCTGGACGAACTACCCGAAGTGTTCAAGGGCCGTTGGTTCTGGTCAGTCGACCGCCCCAACCTATCCGCTTTTCGGCGCAAAGATTATCATGACAAGGAAACCAGCTCATTGGACAAGGCTGTTAGAAACACAATGGCTGAGCAACTTGGGCGACCGATTGAAGGGCCCATTTCTATCCTCACTCATCTGAGAACTTTTGGTTATTGCTTCAACCCAATCAGCTTTTACTACGCATGGGACGAAGCAGGAAACTTGCCCCACGCAATTATGACTGAGATCACCAATACACCTTGGGGAGAGCGATATGCAAAAGTCTTTAGCTGGGATGATTCTGACGAAAAGGCGAATGAAACGAGTAAACATGAGTTTAAAAAGGAATTCCATGTCTCTCCTTTCATTGGGATGGATGTTCGCTATGATTGGCGCTTCAGTTCACCAGCTGAAATTATAAGGGTCGATATGATCCTTAGGGAGATGAAAGAGGTCTTTTTTACTGCCCACCTCAATCTTCGACGCAAAAAGATCACCTCAAGAAATTTGGCTTGGGCACTAATGCGCTTTCCTTTCCTCACTTTTAGCATAACGGCTCAAATCTATTGGAACGCCATCCTTTTACGCCTCAAGGGCTGCCCCTTTCATTCCCACCCCAAGCACTCTGCAAACACTACCTCGCATGGACAAGCAAGCAACTGAACAAACATCAGCGATTTCATTGAGCTCCTCTACCAAAGGCGGTTTCTTCGAGAATGCCTTTGTGTCACAACTTCGAAAGATTACTCAAGGAACACTACGTATTGAGACCCCATTGGATTCCTTTCTCTTGGGAAATTCCTCCAAAGATGAAATTCACGCCGAAATTCGGATTACAGACAAGACCTTCTTCCGGAAGGCTTGCTTGGGAGGTTCGCTCGGCGTCTCAGACAGCTTTGCGAACGGGGACTGGACCTCTCCCGATCTCGTCATGCTTTTTCGTCTTTTCCTGCAGAACCAAGAAGCGATGGACGGAATGGAAGGTGGTTGGGCAACTTTTCTTAACAAGATAGCAAGGTGGAGCTATGCAATCGGACAAAAGAATACTGTCAAGGGAAGTCGAAAAAATATCGCCCTACACTATGATCTAGGGAACGACTTTTACGAGCTCATGCTCGATCCGACAATGACCTATTCCTGTGGCATATTCGATACCCCCGAGACAACACTGGAGGAAGCATCGCTTGCCAAATACGACCGGATTATCGACCAGCTTGAAATCAAACCCGGTCACCACCTTCTGGAAATCGGGTGCGGTTGGGGCGGTTTCGCTCAGAGGATAGCCGAGAGGACACAGGCCAAACTAACTGCAACGACCATTTCCGAGCGGCAGTACCAGTACGCCGCAGATAGAATTCGTAAGAACGGATGGGAAGACCGAATCCGAATCCTCAAGCAGGACTACCGCAAGCTCTCGGGGCAATTCGACAGAATTGTCTCGATCGAAATGATCGAGGCCGTGGGCCACGAATACCTTCCTTCCTACTTTGCCAAGATCTCCGACCTACTCTCTGCGCAGGGGGCGGCTATGATCCAGGGGATTACCATGCCGGACCATCGCTACAAACAATACCTCAGAGAAGTAGACTATATTCGAACCCGTGTTTTCCCAGGAAGCTGCGTACCTTCCGCCTCGGCAATGATCGCGGCAGCGGTCAAGCGATCCGATCTCCGGCCCGCCGCCCTGCATGACTTCGGACATCATTATGCCCAAACGCTCAGAGAGTGGCGCATACGCTTCAAGGAAAACGAAAAAAAGATCGCAGCGCTCGGCCACGACGAATCTTTCCGAAGAGCTTGGGAATATTACCTCTGCTATTGCGAGGCTGGTTTCGAGGAAGGTTACACTGGAGACATCCACCTACTGCTCGCCAAACCCGAGTGCAAGCTCGCCCGGGGTTTCCCAAAATGAACTCACGATTTTCCGTCCTGATCGATCTGGCTATTTTTCAAGCAGCTTGGTTTGCCTGCGTGCTCGCAACTCTCAGTCCCTTTCCCCACACCCTCCCTCTCGCTGGACTTGCCCTAGTACTAGCCAGAGTCTTGCAGGCACGACGCCTCAAACAAGTTCTTCCCTTTCTTTTGGCATGCGCGATACTCGGCATCCTCGGAGACGCCCTTGTAGTCAAACTAGGACTTCTCGCATTCGACCCCTACCCCGACCTATGGGGAACTCCGCTCTGGATGGTTGCCCTTTGGCTAAATTTCGGGCTCATGCTTCATCCTCTTTTTTCTTGGTTCATCGATAACTATCTGAGATCCATGATCGGGTTCTCGCTAGGGGGGCTTTTAGCTTACTATTCGGGACATAAGCTAGGCGTCCTAAGTCTCGAAAAAGACTGGCAATCCGCGTTGGCCATCGCCACTGAATGGGCTGCCGCGGGCATCGTCCTTCGCTACCTCCATATTCGTTTCTCCCTGAAAGAGGCCACCTAATGAGCACACTCGAATTACTTCTTTACGGTCAGGCTTGGGCGTCCTTGGTGATGTTCGCGGGATGGGTGGTCGCACTCAAGATCAACAACACCTCCTACGTCGATGTTCTCTGGGCTTACGGTGTTGGCATACTTGGGTTTTCCTACCTCTATTTGTCACAAGGTCAAACCGACCCTACTCGCCTGATCTTA
>CAJQSI010000019.1 GCA_905612515.1 uncultured Opitutales bacterium
TCGCAAGCGTAAGGAAATCCGTGGAACGATGTGCAACTCTGCGGGATCTGCGGACTTCGGAAAGACAAGCCGACCAGAAAAAGCATGCGCCGAAGGCCAAGCCCGAAAGGGAGCGGCAAGCATCCGCAGACCATTTGGCAACGGAAGCCCCGGGCGAGGGACCATACACTTCGGATGCTCTCGAGGAAACCATTGAGGAGAAGCAGGTCCAAGCAAGCAAGGACGAGCAGAGTGTAGAGGCATCCGAGGAAGTCCGGAAATCGGAAACGGTCCACGCCGAACCCATCGAAGACACCTTCGACGACGAATCGGTCAAGGAACCCGTTGGGGAGCGAAGGAAACGAAAGATTCCGGGATTCTTTTTCTGCATAGCCATACCTTTATTTTCCGCAGTGATATCCTTGCTCTATCTTTGCAGTCTTCTCAACCAACGCATGGACTGGGACATTCCTCTTGGTTTGGATTTGATGGGAATAGATTTGGTCGGAACTAGAGAAGCTCAAATCTTCCACATTAAGAAAGAGGATGCTGTGAATGCAGGTATGGGTGAGTCACACGAACTCTTTTCTAAAATCGAATTAGTTCCTTCGGAGGATGGAAAACCCTTTACGATTCCAAACCTTGACCTCGTTATGCTATGGTGTCCATCGGGAACTTTTCAGATGGGTAGTCCTTTGGACGAGGCTGGTCGGCGAGATGACGAAACTCCGCACACAGTTACTTTGACCAAAGGTTTTTGGTTGGGAAAGTACGAGGTGACTCAGTTTCAATGGGAAGAGATAATGGGCAACAACCCTAGTAACTTTAATGCCCCATCCCTTCCTGTGGAAGAAGTGTCATGGATGGACGTGACTGCTTTTTGCCTTAAGCTTACGGAGTTGGAGCGTACGGCAGACCGTCTCCCGTCCGGAATGGCTTATCAACTACCTACCGAGGCTCAATGGGAGTATGCCTGCCGAGCGGAAACTAAGACTGCATTCTCTTTCGGAGATAGCCTGACGACGAGACAGGCTAATATTTCCGGTTGGCCCGGAGAGACCACAGTCGTGGGCGAGTATCCTTCGAGTGCATGGGGCTTTTACGATATGCACGGAAACGTATGGGAATGGTGCGCGGACTATTACGGTGAATATCCAAGAGGCACAGTGCGTGATCCTGTCGGTCCTGAGAACGGTTCGGAGCGCGTTTTGCGCGGTGGTTCTTGGGACTACTCGATTGGCAACGCCCGTTCCGCGGATCGTAACAGGTACGGCCCCGCTTTCAGTAACTATTCTCTTGGCTTCCGCCTCAGTCTCCGACCGACCAGCAAGTAGCGGAGTGAGCCGTTGGGGGCTTCGGGTAGAGGCGAAGCCTGCATGATGAGCCACTGAGACCTAGAGAAGCACCGCATGTTTTTGCTTCACTCGGCAATGCCGCAAAAACTGGCTATGATCGGATATTCGCCTAATCCCTATACCCGAATCAGCTTTAAGATTAATATAAATCGAATCACACCGTTTGTCGCGAATGTATTGATACACTTGACCAATCCGGCGCAGTCCTTAGGTTTGTTGTTGTGAAGATGCTCCGCTCAATTCCACTTTTACCGTGAAAGACTGGAAGAGCGACATGGCCGAACGGCGGGCCGGCAGGACGCGGAAAGACTTCAGGCGGAAGTATGGTCGGAGCTTGGGAAGCTCAAGAAAGCCAATCCATCCGTACGGTAAAGCGCCATCGGGACGTAGGGTTGCGGGAAAAAGGCAGAGACTGACCCGTGTGTCCCGTGGCATGCAGGAAGAATGGGGAGCTGGGGTTTCCCAGTGGGTCGCCCGACGGGAAATCGAGCGGGTAAACCTGCATTTTCGCCGCAAGATGGGAATCCTAAAGGGGCATTCGACGGACGAATGGAAGGAGGGCTACGGCGAATGGCAGGATCGCGCCTTGATGTCCCAAGCATGGAAATGGTTGCGGCGGCCCCGCAAGCCCATGCCTCGCTCCCGAGCGAAAAGACGTATAGTAGCGTGCGTGAGGGAATCCGTTGACCGTAGCGCATCCTCCCGGCGGAGGCGAATCTCGTCGCCAAGGCAAGCCGCCCCGAAGACGGAGGCGCGGGAAGCCAAACCCGAAAGGAATCGGAAGACATCCGCAGACCATTTGGTAACGGAAGACTCGGACGAAGAGGAAATCCTCTCTACCGAGCCTGTCGCCGCCACCTACGATGGAATATACGTCTTTTCTCAAAAGGCTGAAAAGCGGCATGGGCCCTACACCATGATGCAATTGCAGAAATTGGTGGACCAAGGCTATTTCTCCTCCCACGATCTTGCCATCTACCAAGGCTTGGAGCAATGGGTGACGCTGGAACATGTCCCGGACATCAGATTTCCGGTAGTGGAAGCCCCTGCGGAAGCAGAACCCGAACCTGCCGCAGAGGAAATCCTAGCCCCGGAGGAAGATGCCCCGGCCCTTACTACAGAATTAGTGGAGGACGCGGAATCGGACCAACGGCAATCGGAGGCGCCCGGTAAAAGGAACTTGGCCGGATTCCTCTTCCGCATGGCCGCACCTACCTTCGCTACGCTTCTCCTCTTGCTCTGGCTTTGCGACATACTCAACCAACACATGGGCTGGAACATTCCCATCGGTTTTGGGATGGTCGGAATATCAATGACGGACGATGCAAAGGCATCGGAAGACAACCAAAGCCAAGACGTCGCCGACAGGCTGGCCGAATTAGAAAGGCAGCAGGCGGAACCCGATGGGGAAACTTCCGGGAAGGCATTCACCATACCCGACTTGTCCATGGATATGCTGTGGGTAAAGCCGGGTACCTTCGAGATGGGGAGTCCGACTACGGAGGCGGGACGGTGGGAGCACGAAACTCGGCATCAGGTAACCCTCACCAAGGGCTTTCATTTGGGCAAGTACGAGGTGACACAGGCCCAATGGGAGCGGGTGATGGGAAGTAATCCGAGTGAGTTCAAGGGAGCTGATCGTCCTGTGGAACTAGTGTCGTGGAACGACGTAACTTCTTTCTGCGAGAAGCTTACCGAACTGGAGCGCACGGCGGGACGCTTGCCCGCCGAAATGGCTTACCAACTACCTACCGAGGCTCAACGGGAGTATGCTTGCCGTGCGGGGACGAAGGCGGCATTCTATTTCGGCGATAGCCTGACATCCGATCAGGCGAATATCAAGGGTGGTCCGGGAGAGACCACGGACGTCGGCAAGTATCCCGCCAACGCTTGGGGATTTCACGACATGCACGGTAACGTACGGGAATGGTGCGCGGACTGGTCTGGGGATTACCCAACCGGCGCAGTCACCGACCCCGTCGGTCCTACGGACGGCTCCTACCGCGTCTCTCGCGGTGGTTCCTGGGGCGGCACGCCGGACAAGTCCCGTTCCGCGAGTCGGAACAGGGGCGAGCCCGCCCACCGCGACATCGGTCGCCTGGGCTTCCGCCTCAGTCTCCGACCGGCCATGTTGATGTCCACTGGCGGCAAGAACATGATGATGGATAAGGCGGACGGGAAGATGGCTGCCAAGGCGGGTCCTGCGGAAAACGTTAATTGCCCCATTAAGCCGGGACGCGCCGTCGATCCGGGGATCACCGTAGTGAGCGAAGGCAAAACAATCGCCTTCTGCTGCAATGGTTGCAAAAACAAATTCATGGCAAGCAAGTAGGCGGAGTGAGCCGTGGGGAGCCGCCGAGCAGGGCGGAGCCTGCGCGGGGAGCGACCGAGGCTGAACGGAGCGCCGCCGAAAATTCTCGATCTACTGTTGGTGTCTTATCCTCAAATTCGGTACCACTGCTTGCGGCGCTTCCGATCTACAAGGGCTTGGGCGTCCTTGTCCTTGGGGAAAGATTCGGTCTTGGGATCCCAGTCGAGTTCGCGGCGAAGCTCGTAGCCGATATTGGCGAGCTGACAAAGGGATGCGGTGCGATGTCCGGCTTCGACGTGAGCGAGGGGTTGCTTGCCGGTACGAATGCAGTCGAGCCAGTCGGCGTGATGGCTCTTTGGTTTGCGAATTTCGACGGTGGCTTTGTATTCCTTGATTAGGTTTACGGGGTCTGACTTCCATGGACCTCGGTCGACCCAGATGGTGCCTTCGGTTCCGTAGAATACGGTACCTCCGCGCCAGTCGGGAAGAGAGCCGTGCTCGACCTCGATGCCGTTGGAGTAGATGAGCTTGAGTCCTTTTTCTCCGGACTTCGGTGGGATGACTTTTACGGGTCCGGTGTCGTCGGCGTCCATGCCCCACTGGCCGATGTCGAAGTGGTGGGCTCCCATGTCGGCGAGGTAGCCGTTGCAGTATTCGCGGTAGGCCCGCCAGCGCGGATAGTGGTTGTGCACGTTGTCCGGGCAAAGTTCCTTGTTGTAGCCGCGAGTGGGGGCGGGGCCTTGCCAGGCGTCCCAGTCGATGCCCTCGGGAACGGGTTGCGTGGCTAGGTCGCAGGGTTTGGGCGGACCGCCTACGCATACTTGGATTTTCTTTATCTTCCCGATTGCTCCGCTGTGAATCATCTCGACGGTGCGGCGAAATTTGCCCCCGAATTCGGTGCGTTGTTGGCTGCCGGTTTGAAAGATCACTTTGTTTTTCTTTACGGCCTCCACCATGCGGCGCCCCTCGGCGATGGTGAGTGAAATTGGTTTTTCGCAGTAGACGTGCTTGCCGGCGCGAGCGGAAAGTATGGTGGGCTCGCCATGCCAGTGGTCTGGGGTGGCTATGAGGACGGCGTCCACGCTCTTCATGGCGAGAAGTTCGCGGTAGTCCTTGGTAATCGTCAGACCCTTCCATTTGCCTGCGGGCGTGTTCTTGGCGTAGTGGCCCTCGATGAGTTCCTTGGTGTGATCCGTCCGCACCTTGGCTACTTCGGCGAAGCCCATGACTTGGGTCTCGGGGTTGCGGAGCAGGCGGTGAACGTGACTGCGACCTTGCTTGCCGGGGCCGATCACGGCCACGCTGATGCGGTTGTTGGGAGAATTTTCGCCCTTGGCCGCCCAAACGTGCGAGGGGAGGATGAAGGGAGCGGAGGCAAGGCCTGCGCCTTTCAGGAAGTTGCGTCTGGAAGTGTTTTGTTTCATGTTTTAAGTGAACGAGGATTTTCTTTTGTTGGGAAGTCGAAAATGCGAGTGTCGAGTGGTTCGTAGTTTGAGGAGCAGCTGTCGGGATCCCAATCGAGGGGAGCTTTGATCAATATTTCTCAAATGGAGCTACAGACTCTCGGGATCTATGCGGGAGGCGTCTTTCCAAAGATCTTCCAAGGCGAAGTGATCGCGCTTTTCACGAGAGAACAGGTGGACGACGAATTCAATCGCGTCGATTATTAGCCAACCGCCGGGGTGGTAACGATCCTTGGCGAAAATCTCCACCTTTTCATCCTTGAGGGATTTTTCCACGTTGTCACGAAGGGCTTTGAGGTGTGGGTTGGACATTCCCGTGGCTATTACGAAACAGTCGGTCAGCGGAGAGGTTTCCCCGAAGTATAGCAGTGTGAGGTCTTCCGCTTTTTTATCTTGGAGGGCCTCGCAGCAAATTTTCAAGTTCTTGAGCAAATCCTTTTTCTTAATGGTTTGCTCGGGTTTTTTTATGAATTTCGTCTTCAGCGGTATAGCTTTCGTTGGGTGATTATGGAAGCGACCGGCGGGGGAACCAGTTCTTGAAAAGGCAAATGATCGCGAATGCGGTTTCTGACTTCGGATGAAGATACTTCAAATTCGCGGGTATCGAAAGAACGAAAACGAAGATCGGGTAGTTCCGGAGGAGTCGATAGTTGGTGTCCGGGTCTGGCGAGTACAAGGAACTCCGTTTCTTTGGCGAGGTCCTCGACATGTCGCCAGCGGGGAAGCTTGGCCAACTGGTCCGCTCCGATGATCACGGAGAAGATCGCATCCGGCATTTTGCTTTTGAGCGTTCGCAGGGTGTCCAGAGTGAAATTCGTGCCACCTGCCTGAATTTCGAGGTCGGTGGCTTCTAGACCCGGGGTGGCGGTGACTGCGGCGCTTACCATGGTAAATCGATCTTCAGGGGATGCTCCGTACGGGCGATCGCGCAGTGGGGCTTGGTTAGCTGGCGAGAAAAGGATGCAGTCGAGATCCGCTTTTTCGAGCAGTTCCTTGGCGAGCTCGAGGTGACCGTTGTGAATGGGGTCGAAACTGCCTCCATAAAATCCTATGTTTTGCGAAGAGTCCGGAGGCATGGCCAAGTCACAGGGATCTTCCTTCCGACTTCTCGAAAAGAGTGAACATGCGTCCCTTACGGAAGAGGGTTACCTGGCCCGCGGAGGATACGACCAATGCCAGAGAGTTCGTGACGTACGTGATGGCTGCGGCGGCGGCATGACGCGTGCCGAGACCTCCGGGAAGCTCTATCTCGTCTGCCCGGGCTTGTACCAAGCTTCCGGCGGATTCGACTACGCCGTCTCCGCGAATGATGAAAGCCCCGTCGATGTACGCCAATTCCTTTATGGTCTCGTCCATGAATGGGTTGAGAACGTTCCGGTCTTCTTCGTCGTATCCGTGGAAAGGGTTGAGAATAAGAGGCTTTACTCGTTTTTTTACGGATTCGTGATCTCCCAAAACGAATAAGGCTCCGATGGCTTTTCCCTCCCTCCCGGTCGATGCCAGTTCGGTGGCCAAGGCGATTAGTCGCTCTAGAGCGGCAGCCGAAATGTCGTTGGGCAACATTTCTTCTCCCGGAGCCACGACCGACTCGAATTCTTCATCCACTTCCACTACCAGCAAGGTGTCGAGTTGGCCGCTGCCCGGGATGCCTCCGATGCAACATACGCGATCTTCCAAGCCGAATACGCCTCGGGTCATACCCAACAGGATGGCGGCTCGAAGTTGGGAAAGCCGAGCTCTGGAAAGAGCCCGTACCGCAAGGACAGCATCGGCTCGATGAAGGGCCAAGTCGTCATCCGAAACATTTTCTCCGGCGACGATTACCTTGAAGCCCGGAAAACTTAAACGAGGTGCGAGCGCGGGGGGGAAAACGTCGGCAAAGACTAAAATCGCCGAGCATTCGGCCGCTTTTGCAATCTTGGAGGCTTCGTCGGTCAGAAGTTTGTTGAACTTGGTGCGGCGTCGAGCGGGTCGATCGTCGGCTCCAGCGAAGGCGGACCTTACGGCTTTGCGGAATTCGCTGACCTCCCGAGCCATCCACAGGGGGTCCATGATCGCCTTGTCCTGAAAGTTTCGGGCAAGAGTGGCGAGAAACGAGAGGTAGTTCTGGGCCTTTTCGTTGGCGAGCAACATGAAGACGAAGCGTACTTCCTCATATGTTTCCTTTCCCTCGAAGGCGAGTCCCGCCGGGCAACGCCCGATAGCTAGGGCGTAGGACCTTTTCATGGGAATTCTGGCGTGTGGAAGAGCCACGCCTTCTCCCAAATAACTGGTCAGTGAGGTTTCTCGATCCAACAATTCCTTGAGGATTGCCTTGCGTGGCGTCTTTCTCCCAAGAACGGGAGCAAAGGTGGCTAACAACTCGGCGTAGGCCGTGGGCAAGTCCTTGCTTTTGAGGTCAATTATTCTCGAAGAGGCAATGTAGCGGTCGATGCGCATGGAATTTCCTTAAGCCTTTTGGCCTTCGGCCCCTACAGGGCTAAGCGTGACCAGTCTCAACTGTCCCATTCCAGGGCGCCGCTCTTGAGTTCGTAAACGAGCCCCGCCGCCAAAATCCCCGTAAAGAAAAGCATGGGCCCGAGTATCGGTATGCCTGCGGCAGCCAACTCCCGGTGCGTAAGGGTCCAAGGTATAAGGAAAACGACGTCCACGTCGAAAAGGATGAAGAGCATGGCGGTTACGTAAAACTTGACCGAGTAACTCGTCTTGCCCGATACCTCCGCCGCCAATCCGCATTCATAGGGGGAATCCTTAATCTTGCCGTGACGTGCCTTTTGGCCGAAAATATGGCTTACCGCCAATATGCCGAAACCAATTCCAACAGCCAGTAGGATTTGGATCAGCACGGGCAAGTAATCTCCTAGTTCCATAGTTATACTAGTTGCGACTAAGCTTGCCTAAGGCAAGAATATTCGGGATACTCTTTGCCCTATATCCGCAAAGCAAATGTTGCCCTTTACACGAAGTTTCAAAACCAAAATCTGTTTCTCGGGGTTTCGGCTGTTTGCCTTTTTTTGTCTTTTCGTTGCCTTCTCTATATCTCTTGTTGCCGCCGAGAGCATCTTTGTGGACGACAATGCTTCCGAGGGGGGCGACGGCTCTTCATGGGGAACCGCCTACAAGGATATTCGAAGCGCTCTCGACGAAGCCTATTCTTCGTTAGACCAAGACAGTTTCCAAAACATTACGATCAAGGTAGCCGAGGGGGTTTACAAACCTACGGACGGGGCGACTTCGGAAGAACTAAAGGAACCGCAAGCTCTTAGCTTCTCGCTGAAGGAACTTGAGAATTCCTTGGATAGACTCGTTATTGAAGGCGGTTGGGACGGCAACGAAACATCGGATGATCCTCAAGGCGACGTTAACGCCACTATCCTGAGCGGGGAGATAGACTCCAACAATTCCCTTTGGTCCAAGTCAGTTGTGTATGTTAACCGAAACGTTACAAACGTTGACAAAGACAATGGAGATTTGCGGGCCGGTACCATGCTCAAGGGGTTCGTAATAAGCAAATGGAACGCAAATGGAGAGGGTAGGGGAATAAACAACCTTGGCTCGCCAAGGATCGAGAATCTCGTCCAGCGAGAAACCTTCTATGTCGCCGAGAATGCCCGCGATGGGGGTTCTGGCTCCTCTTGGGCTAGCGCCTACAAAGATCTTCGAACTGCTTTGAACAGAGCTACCGCTTTGTTGGAGCAAGACGGAGTCGATGATCTTCTATTCATAGACGTTAACGTAGCTGAGGGAGTTTATCTCCCTGTTGAAGGAGCGACTGAAGCGGAAATGGAGGAACCTCGAACCCTAAGTTTCCGTTTGCTCGGTTACGAAGATCCCGACGATCGATTGACCATCCGAGGCGGTTGGCGCGGAGACGAACCTTTCGGTTCCGATCCCCAAGGGGACGAGAACGCCACCATCCTGAGCGGAGAGATCAATGCCACTAAAACGCTCTGGTCCATGCATGTCCTGTATGCGGACCAAGGCGTAACGAACAACACTCTGCTCAAGGGATTCGTCATCACCAAGGGAAATGCAAATGGATATGTAGATTATTTCCGTAAGGGTGGGGGCATGTACAATATGGGTTCCCCTAGGATCGAGAATTGCGTATTTCGGGACAATCGGGCCCTTTTCCAAGGCGCCGGGATGGTGAACGCGCCATACGTCGACAACGTATGGGTGGCCGATTCGAACGGCAAGAAATCGAAAACCCTTAAGGCTTTTGTCCGAGAAGCTTCCCCATACTTGCTTAACTGTTGGTTCGAAAACAACCGGATCGATTTTTCGGTGGGTCAAGAAATCGAGGAACTTCTCGGCAGAAACGCGCGGCCCGACGAAAACCTGTTTCTAGGTGGTGGTGGTTTTTGCAACTTGGGAGGGGCTCCCACCTTAGATGGATGCATTTTCGAAGCTAACTTGGTTCTCGGTGGTCCTGCTCCTCCCGAAGCTTCCGAAGATGGGCAACCCCCCGAGGAAAATTTGTTCGTTGGCGGCGGAGGCATGTATGATCTCGGTTTCGCTCTATACACGGAGTCCTTCTTGAAGCAGGAGGAGGCAGACGTTGCTTTTGCGGGTGATGCCGGTTCCATTGATATCTTCAATCAACCGGAATTGAAGACTATTTCGGACAAGAACATGACAATGATTCTTCGTAATTGCCTGTTCCGCAAAAATTTGGCGACCGGTTACACGGCGGAATCCAGTCATGGCGGTGGCGGACTTTTCATTATCGGTCGCCAGCACGGTTTGGCAGAGTCGATAAGTTTGACGGTGGGCACGCAATTCTTCCAAAAGAATTACAACAACCAGAGTATTCTCAACTGCGAGTTCATCGAGAACGAAGCCAATTCGGGCGGCGGTATTCACATGGAATCGTTGAAAATCGCAGATGAATCCCCAAGTCACTATTCCAACCCGCTTGTTCAGGACTGCAACTTCACGGGCAACAAGGCTACACTAAGAGGCGGTGGAGTGAGCATCCCCTACAAGGTCGGATTCCCCGGATTGCCTGACACTGAACACCATACTTTCATACGTTGCGTTTTTTCGAAGAACAATGCTCCTACGGGCGGTGGAATTTTCCTTGGGGACGTTTATTCGGGCGATTGGTCGAAGTCCGATTACGAAGTGATTGGCGACGTGGACTCTCAGGGAAAAGTTCAGTACAAAGTTCCCGCAGTTCCCGGAGAAAAGTCGCGAGAAGGCTGCAGCCCTTATTTCTCCTATTGCGTGTTCACCGGAAACACGGCCGAATACGGGGGCGGTTTGACCAATGCCGCGGCTCGACCAAAGTTGTTCAACTGTATTTTCTACGCTAATTCGGCCGGAACCGGCGGAGCTGCCTGGAGCGGGGAGTCCGCCACCACTTGGTCGAATTGCCTGTTTTACGGCAACAGCGCGGATGGTCCAAACGTTCTCGACCCCAAGCGCGGATTAAAGGTCGTCGGCTCCGTCTACGACTACTACTCCACCAGTTTTTTTGGTAATTGCGTGTTCTGGAACAACACTTCCTCCGGATATGTGGGGCACGGTTACCACTCGACTTTTCCTCTTTCCTATGGCGCCAATAATTTTTGGATAGACGAAAACCCCGCCCGCCCCACCTACCCTAAATATCCCGGAGACCCCACGGTCAGAACATTCGGCGGAGCATCGATCAGGTATCATGCAAGCAATCTCATGCAGGGCGGATATGAAAACCTGCCGGGAGTGGTGACTGACGAACCGTACTTCATGGACCCGAATGATCCGGACGGCATGGACGATCTTTGGTTTACCGAAGACGACGGGCTTCGACCGGATTGGAATGGGACAACTTCCAAGGATTCATTAGTCGCGGACGAGAGGAGAAGCGCGGTGACCCGACCGAAGCCGGTTTCGGTTACGACTGCAAATTCAACGGTTTCATCGGTCGTCGATGCGGGTAGGGTCGTCACTGTGGTCGATCCGAGCTCCACCATGGAGTCCTTGGGTTTGCCTATGCCTTCTCCGTTCAATGACGATGATGAGGTCGATCCGCCGACTGTGGATCAGGTTTTGTATGAATTAAGAGACAATACTCAGGAGTTCGTCCGCGAGTTGGCTTACCCCAGTCGTCTTAGCCGTTTTTATCTCAGCAATACTGATGCGGATATCCGGCGTTACGTCACGGCCGACGTGGCGGACTTGGACGACGACAACGACACCGAGGAAGGTCTCCCTTACGATTCTTCCGGCTACCTGCGAGTTCAAGGTTCAAGAATCGACTTGGGTCCCTACGAGGCGATTCGGGGAGCGGACGCTCTTCGAGATTCTCCCAAAGTCATACATGTGGACGACAGTCGGCCGGAGGACGGGAACGGTTCCACGTGGGAAACGGCTTTCAAATACCTTCGCAATGCTCTTGCCGTGGCTATGCAAGGCGACGAGATCCGTGTGGCGGAGGGTACTTACACGCCAACGCAAGGTTTGTCGGAAGAGGTGACGGGAGATCCCTTGTACGAGCCCCGCACCTATAGCTTCGGACTAAAGAGCGACGTAACTATGATCGGTGGTTGGCTCGGTAGCGAAAAAGTGGCGGAGGATAGGTTGGGAGATCCCCAAAACACGATTCTGAGCGGAAAAATCAAGGAAGCGGTGGAACTGAGTAGGGCTCGCCACGACGGGAACGAGTCGTACGAGCAAACCTATCGGAGTTTGCACGTGATCCGTGGGTATGAATTGAATGCCACCACAACGATTATGGACGGATTCGTAATAACCGGAGGCAACGCAAACGGCTACGTGGAAGAGTTCGAGGGCAACAGAACTTATGCCGGCGGTGGCGGCATGTTGCTGATAGATGCTTCGCCCACTATCCGAAATTGCTTCTTTGAAGACAACAAGGCGCTTTGCGTGGGTTACGGCATCGCCGATTCGACCGATCCCAACTGGGATATGGACCACCCGCCCATTCTAACCACCGACAGGAGTAATCGTGGGGCCGGATTATCAATTCTCGATGGTCCTGTTTCTAATCCCCAGTCCGAATTTGAGTATCCCGCATCACCCGTACTTGTTAATTGCGTGTTTTTCGAAAACGTGACCGAGGGCAAGACCAAGCGTTATCGTACTTCCGAAACGAGGTATGAAGTGCCCGGGATAGGTGGCGCGATTTACGTCGGTTCGGGAACTTCGCCCACACTGGAAAGTTGCGTTTTCTCCGGTAATCGGGCGACTATCGAAGACTATCCCAATCCGAAAGTCGGATATCTACGAAGAGTTTTTCCGTGGTGGTTTGCCGGCGCTTCGGGTTCCATTTCCGATGTAGTAAGCGGAACCCAAGGAGAAGCATACGAACCTCACTACGACTTGAATCCGGAGGGTTTGTCCGGTGGAATCTATAATGAGGGATCAGTCACCATCAAGAGTTGCGTATTCAACGACAACATCGCCTTGCGAGCATACGAGGACGGCCGATTGTACAACAATGTTCGGCATCAGTTTCACGTAGGCATTGTTCAATCGGGGGAACCATCCATCCTCTTTGACCCCCCCTTGGTCGAGACTTCCCAGATATCCCGCCGAAATCAAAAGCGAATCGATATTCATAAAGAGGGTTGATCCTGACTATGTAAACCTGACATCGGGAAGTTTGGCTACGATTGTCACGGACTATGGCGGGGCCGTACATAACGTTGGTTCTGCAACCATCGTCAATTCAATCCTTTGGAGCAATCAATCTGGCCCCAAGAGAGGAGCGAACGTGGACGCAGGTCTTTATGGAATTGTTAACCCTCCCTCAACTAGGGAAATTCCCGGCAAGGAATCCGTGCCTTCCGATTATCCCGGAGATCCAAAGTTCGACGATTCCGGCTATGCCGAAACTTACGAGACTGTGCAAGTGACAGCGCCAAACGTCATTCAGGGCGGAAGTTCCATACCATACGGCAGTCCCAGTGATATATATTATACTTTGAATGGCGTAATTTCCGGCGATCCTGTTTTCCTCGATCCCGAAAACCCCAAGGGGGTTGACGGCAAGTGGTTCACCGAGAATGACGGTTTGCGACTTGACGAAGGTTCTTCCGCAATCGATCAAGGGGATCCATCGATTGACGGTGTGGAACCTCTTGCCGACATGATCCGAGACGTTTTAGGCTTCCGGCGCGTTCAAGGCGCCAAACCGGACATTGGTCCATACGAACATGGTGCTCATGATAGTAATGGCGACCACTTAAAGGATGAATTGCCGAACGCATGGGCTTCCGCCCGATCGGAAGGTCTGGGCTGGAAGAGTTTCGATTGGTTCGGCCTTTATTTTCCCGTGTCCCCCAGTCCTTTTTCCAAGCCCAAACCCGGTTGGGTCTTGTGGGAAGGATACGATGAATCCGTGCTTGCGGGCTGGATGTATCATGCCGACTACGGATGGCTTTATCGAGGAGAATACGAAACCACTACTTCGAATATCGACAACATTTGGCTTTGGCATCCGAAACTCGGCTGGCTTTGGACGAACCAATACGTTTTCCCCTATCTCTATCGGTCCGATTCCGACGATTGGATTTTCTTTCATCCCCCGAGCACTACCCTATGGGAAGGGCACACCCATGCCGGTCCGCATGCCTCGGAACCTCCCCCTGTATACTATGACTTCGGACTGGCCGAATGGTTGCCGCTGGAGAATTGATGCATTTCCAGGCATGTCCGTTGTGCAAAACCTATCCCAGTACCCGCTTCCCTCAAGTTCCGGAATCCATTCCCGAAGATGTTTGCCTAGAACATTGACGGCTTGCGCTTGCGGGGTGTTCGGGTTTATTTTTTCCTCATCAAGTAAAAACTTCGGCTTTGCCTGCGATTACCTATGAACAGCGAATCACATCTGGAAACCTATCCGATCTCAATAATGAAACAGGATCAAAAAGAAAGTCTCGATACCGCGAACCGTAAGCGTTCCGCCGGTTTCACATTGGTGGAAATGCTGATCGTCCTCGCCATGATCGGCCTAGTGGCGGGCTTGGTGATCGTCAACCTCAGCGGTTCCTTCGAGTCGGGCAAGATAAACACCGCCCGCAACTGGGTGAACGGTCCGGGCAAGGCCGCCGTTACCACCTATTACTTACAGGCGGGCGAATATCCGGCAACCTTGGACGCCATGCTCTCCGCTCCTCCGGGCGTAACCACTCCCGTGGTGGAGAAGGCCAGCGGTCTGCTCGACCCTTGGAAAAAGAAATACCAGTACAAGGGCCCTCCCGGGGTCAGAAATCCCGGAAGTTTCGATTTGTGGACCACGGCTCCCGATGGAACGGAAATAGGTAACTGGGATCCCCCTTCGGGAGCTTAGCCTTGAAGCGTGACTAGGGTAGGAATGCGCAGGGGCGGCTTCACCATAGTCGAAGTCCTTCTGGTTCTTGCCCTGTTGGCGATAATCGCGGCAATGGTCGGCACGGGCGCCGTGGGGATGATCGATGCGGCCAAGATGGAACCCCCGAGCCGCGTATTGAAGAGAGCGGTTCTCGATGCCGTTTACCACGCGAGTGATCGCAAGGAACCTTCCTTCCTTCGTTACCATAAGGAAAGAGCCACTTTCGAGGTGACCGACGCGACGGGAGGGATTCTTGCGGAGCATGCCGTTTACGAGGATATGCCCACCGATGCTGAGGATGACGACGACGAATGGGATGACCTGATCCTGCCCGAGGTGAGCTTTCTCGCGGAAGGCCCCTTGGCGGGGGAGTCCGGAGGCGCTACCCAAGTGGAGGACGAGCACTTGGTCTTGAAGCGGATTCGCTTCCAAGCCGGCGTGAGCCCGCCCTTTCAGGCTAAGGTGACCTTTGCGGGCAAGGAAGAGATCTTTAATTTCGATTCGTTTTCGGGTTACGTCATAGTCGAGGAGGACGATTGATGCAGCCCTGCTCCGATAATCGTGGAACTGAGTGCCTGGGGTTTGTTTCGAGGCAGTCTCCAAAGCCCCGTGGAGTCATGGGCTATTTGTTGATCGAGGTTCTGGTGGCTCTTGCCTTGTTCGGGATGGCGGCGGTTTACTTGGTGGACGGCGCTTTCGTGGCCGCTCGGTTTTCCAGGCACATGAAGGACACGAGGGAAATGGAGCAAGATCTCCTTTGGGCCCGCAGCAAGATTTTCGGCAAGCATGATTACGAGGAGATCAGCGACGGGGGAGAAATCGAGACCTTGACTTTGGGTGAAATCCGATGGGATACGCAGGTGGAACTGTCCACAGTCGTGGACGTTTACAAAGTTACGCTTAACCTCGAGTACGAAGGCTCGGACGAATTGGAGATCGAATCGGGTGAAAAAGAATCGATCATGTACGTTCTTCGCCCAACTTGGTCCAAACACGGAGACTTGCAGTCGGATCGCGCTCGTTTGCTGGAAGACAAGCGGAAAAAGATTCGCGAGATAGTGGAGGACAGGCGCAGATGAAGCTCTATACCTCAAACCGAGGAGGGCGAAAGGGAGGTTTCACTCTTGTCGAGGTCTTGCTTGCCTTGGTCCTGTCCGGACTTTTGCTGGTGGCTGCAACCTCCTTGCTGATCACGCTCTCGCGAGCTTGGGCCGACCGACCGGCCGTACGGGATGCTTTCGATGCGCATGTCGATGGTGTTGCCCGTTTTCTCGTGACCATAATGGACAAGGGGACTATACCGCCGAAGAATAACGATGCAAAAAGCCCCATATTTTTGGACCAGCCGGTTGGATTCTCTGATGCTGACGACCCATTGATAAGTTTTTTTGTGCGTGAAGCTCCGCCTCTTTTGGTTTGGCCGCGCGGATTGGCTCCACGTGTGCATTGCTACCTCTATTTCGAGGATGGAGACGGCTTGAGCCTCCTGTGGTATTCGGACTTACAGGAGATGGAGCAGGGAGAGGGCGGGAAGTTTGAACTGGAAGACGAAGACGACCTGTTCAAAACGCCCATCAGTAACCTTTGCGTGGAAATAGAATACTGTTATTATGACGACGAGGAGGAAACTTGGGACAAGGAAAATGAAATAGACGAGGAGCGGGAAGAAGGAGATCCTCTACCGGATTTCATAAGACTCGTCTTTCGCTTGAACAGTCGAGATTTGGAACGAATCATCACGATTCCCATAGCTCGAATATCGCCCAATGGCCTCAGCCCCGAAAAACGATGAGGAAATTTTGCCCAAAGAGCAGGAATAGAAGGGGATCGGTACTGATCTTCGTATTGGCGATGATCGTGCTTCTAGCGGTATTGTCTATGCGTTTGCTGGAGGAAACTGTGCGGGAAATGGAACACGTCAGTCAATTTCACAAGCGGGACGACATGCGCTTGCAAGCCTACTCCGCCTTGGAAACGGCTCTAGGTGTTCTGGAGGAATGGAGGATGGTGGAGGGGCAATTGTTCGCACCGTCCCAAGGATGGGGAAACCCCCTGAGTTACGCCGAGATTCAATCCCCGGAGGCCGGAATGAAGTGGGAAGTGTCGATTGAGGATGAGACGGGAAAAATTCCTTTCGGGACGATTAAGGAAAAAGACTTGATCGCTCTTTTTGCTCTCATGGTGACCGAGGAAGACGGTCTTTTCAACGAAAGAGACGGTGAACCTTACTATGATTGCCTTATGGATTGGCAAGATGCGGACGATGACGAGCGTGACGATGGCGCAGAAGAAGATTACTACGAGGGTCTCGAACCACCATACTTTCCGCCGAGAGAAAAGAATTCATTAAAAAGTTTTGAGGAATTTCGTTACATCAAAGGATTTTATCATGATGAGGACGATCCGGAAGGCAGTGGACTTTTTTTTGATGAACTTGGCAACGAGACCTCAAGATTTCGTCACTTTCGCTCGATGATTTCGCTCGGGCATCACAGCTATCCTGTCAACGTCAACACGGCGCCCGATTATCTTCTCCGTTTCCTTTGCGGAGATGACGATCGGGCTTACGAGGAGCTTCTCGACAAATTGAGTGGTAGGGATACTACCTCCGGCGAAACCTTCTTTCGCAATGCCGGCGACCGTCAACTTTCTTCCTTGCGGGCCAACAGGTCGATCGAGCTTGGCTCTGAATGTAAAATATTCCGTATTCACGTAACAGTGAGAAAAGGTCCCGCCAATTTCCGTTTACATGCCCTTTTGGGTCGTGGTCGTTCCCCTGCCGGCGGGACAACTGCGACTACTCCGCGTTCTCCTCGAGTGCCCAATACTCGAACGTCGAAGACCAAAAGCGGAAGTCCCTTGGATAAGAATTTTGCCAAATTGCAGTATCCGTTTCATATCATTGCCTTGCGAGAGAATGAAAATTTGGTCGACTGATCATCGCGCGCATAGTATATTACTCTGGATTTTGACTGCCCATGTAAAATACTTCCGGCCTTCTGCGATTCCATTCGTTGAGTTCGCTTAAACCCATTATGGCTGAAACCGAAGAAATTGTTCCTGACTCTCCGTCGCAAGAATTAAGAAGCGTAGTGCTTCGAATTCCGGGCGAGCATTTCTTTTGTGAAACAATTGACGCACCCCGCAACCTCGATCCCGATGATTTACTAGCTTTTGCCCTTCAATCCTTGGAGGAAGAAGGGATTTCCCCCTATCCGACGGATCAGCTTTCATGGGGATACTTTGCCTCAATAGAGCACGGAAAGCTGATTTTGTTCGGTGCGTCGTCTTTCAAGCTTCGCCAAATGGGTTGGCAGGATTTGGAAGTGTTTCAGCGGGTATTTCCTTCCTTCATCTCTCTTTTCGACCAGCAATTCGAGAAACCGACCATTTGTTTCCTTCGACATGAGGAAACCCTCACTGCGGCCTCTTTTGAAGCGGACTGTCCCGTGCCCGCCCAATTGTTTTCGCTTCCTCTTACACCACAAGAAGAAGAGGAGAACCGCTTTGATGAAACCAGAGGGAAACTACTCTCCTTGTTCGATCTCGAGCAATATGAGATTTCTACCCAAGTTCTGGAGAGCGGAGACGTTGTTCGAACCAATGACGGTTTTTTCGAGTTCGAACATTCTTTCGATGATGAGGATTCGGAGGATTCCCCGAACGTGACGGTTAGGCTTTCTGCTGAACTGTTGTGGGATTGCGACGTCAGGTCGTTTGATTTCAAGTTAGAGGAGCAAGTGCGCCGCCTTTGGGAGAGGCGACGATGGACGGGTTTTCTGGCATGGGGGGTGAGTGTAGCCGCATTAGTCGTAGCTTTTGTGGGGGTCAGGATTTTTGAGAATAAGGCTTTGGCTAGAGATGCCGAGGCTGCCGACATGGGCGCACAGGTGCCTCTCGTTATGGAATCCCAGAAATTATTGGAAAAACTACGGCAAAACAAGCTTGGTGGAATCGATCCCTTTGGATCGCTTGGAAGACTTGCCGCTCATCGAGGAGGGCAGGGCGATCAACCGCACCTCTGGTTTACCAACGCTCGGTTTGACAGCCGAAATGAAATTATGCTGGAGGGGCAGGGGCAAGACGTGCTCGCAGTCAATAGTTTCATCAAAGGTGTCGTCGAAAATGGAGTTGGAAAGGTGCAGACCACTAGAAGTGGTGAATTAAAACGAAAAATTATAAGTAATGCGGGGAAAACGACTTTTGAAATAGAGCTACTTCTAAATGAGGAAAAAGTCTTGGAGCAGGCAAGCGCTGCACCCGAAATAATTCCCGCCGATGAGTCCGGAGGTTGATGATGCCTAAGTGGTTTGCCGGAATGAATGGTCGTGAGCAGGTGTTCCTGCTCTCTTTTCAGTGGGTCGCTCTTTTTTCCGTTTTGATTATTCTCACAAGAATGGGTGCCGATGCTTATGGGACTTGGTCTAATGCCGGGACGCGAATCGAAGGTCATCTTAGCGTGCTTAACTTGAGGCCCGCCATTGATGCTGCTTTGATTCGGCATAAAAAAGAACAGGAAAACATTAGCTATGACCGAAGAGAGCTGAGTGATCGGTCATCTTCTTTGTCCGCAAAGGTTTTTCCAAGTCGTGAATACAGGGAATTGGACAGTGAAGAGAGGGAACGCTACAAGCAACACACCGTACGCATTACGTTCAAGAAGGCTTCCTATGAAAGCGTAAACGAATTTGCCGCTTTGATACGCAAGGAAAGTCCTTTCATGTTTTTGAGTGAAGTGGAGTTAGAGCCAAATTATCCTCCTAAAAACAGACCTTACGAAACGATCACCTATGATGCCGTCTTTCACGTGAGCTCAGTTGAGTTTGCCGACGGCTAAAACTTTTGCCATTCGTACATTCAATTTTATGAAAAAGCACTACATAAACAAAATCATTTTCAGGATGGCCTTATCCTTATCGTTTCTTTTCGGCCTAGCTTTTGGCGCCATGGTGTCTACTGCACAGGTTTCGCCACCTCCCGGGAATATCCCTCCGCCTCCGTCGACAATTCCGCCCTTTCCGGGGACGATCCCCGCCCCTCCCTCTTTCGTTCCACCCGGACTGCCGTCTCCTCCTTCAGCAAATCCCGAGGTTCCCATAGTTCCCGGTGTTCCGCTCGCACCGCCGGTTACGCCTGCTGCCCCACTCCCTCCTCCTTCTATGGATCCTCTGGCTGAGGAAACTGGTTTTGTGGGCGCCGCCGGTTTGTTTTCCGATCCCGTGGAACTCGCGGGGATCGAGGGTTTGGACGAGCCCCTTGATCGTATTAAACTAAGAGATCTTCCGGGCAAGGAGGCTTTGGAAATGATCCAGTTGTGGACGGAGCGTTACATCTTGCGTCCACAAAATCTGCCCCAAATTCAACTGAACTTCGATAGTTTCAACGTCCTTACCAAGCGAGAAGCCCTTATGGCTGTCGAAAGTCTTTTAACCATGAACGGCATAGCCATTACGAAGATAGACGACCGCTTCTGGAAAGCCGTGCCGGCTCTTGGGGTAAATGCCCAAGTGCCGATCTGGTTGGAAGGGCCCGCCACCGCCCTTTCACCGAGCCAAAGGATATACATTAAGATGTTTCATCTGAAGTACGCGCCTGCCCTAGAAGTTCAAGCCCAATTGAACGCCTTTGCTACTCCGAACGTATCGAGTCTCATTCTTTTTGAAAAGGCTAACAGCCTGCTCATTACGGACTCGCTGCTCAACCTGCAGCGTATGGAAAAATTGTTGGAAACGATTGACCGCCCCGTTCGCAAAGAGGATCTGGGTACTGAATTCTTTGTCTGGGAGGTGCAGCACGCCAGCGCCCAGGAACTGGAGACCAAGCTCAAGAAAATGATCGAGGGTAGCTTGAAACCTTTTCTTGGCGGTACCACGCAAGTCGACTCTGATGACCGCACCGGCAAGCTTCTCGTTGTTACTCGTTCTCAGAATCTCGAGACCATCCAATTTATTCTCGATACGCTGGATTCTCCCGTGAAAATGAGAACAACTTCCAAGATTTTCACACTGCAGCATGCAGGAGCTGAAGAAATGATAAAGCCACTTAACGACCTGATCACGGCAGTGGGGGCTGCGCAGGACAAAATCAAGGCGGGCACTAAAACAGTAAGCCGGTTTAAAACCTCCACGGCAAGCAAACCTCCAACACCTAAAACTTCGGCCAAACCAGTAGCTTCCGCCGCTTCCATGGATCCCGCGGGCGAGGGTTCACATGAATTCAGCGATTTTGTAAATTTAGGTCTCTACAAGGAAAATAATTCTATTATTGTTTACGGAACCACATCAGACATTGAGGAAATCGGTAAAATAATTGAAGCGCTTGATCGTCCTCGTCCAATGGCCCGCATCGATACTATCTTTGTCATGGTCGATCTATACGAACAGAATCAGCGCGGCATTGATGCGCTTTTTAAGGATTCGGAGTGGTCGAAATATAAACGTGGAGAAGGAGGCGAAGAGGGTGGGTTTGGGGAGGTCGAGTACGATGATGGGAAAAAGTTCGTAGAAGTGGTCAACCCCGTGACCGGGGAAATTGAAACTAGGGAATTTCAAGGCGAACCATCTCCCATTGTTTCCAATGCCTTGTCCGGCGTATTGGCTATCCCCGGTTTGAATTCTGTAATACCCTTCGAAATGACCGATTGGACGCTTACCGGCATCCGTTGGGATCAGATTTTTGCTCAGTCGCTCGATCGAAGCGACGTACGAATATTTTCAACTCCATCGCTTATGATTACTCACGGAAGTACCAAAGCGTCAAAAATCGAAATCATAGATGTGCGTAATATCGTAGTTCCCACTTATTCAAATTATTCGAGTTCCGGTAATGATAGCACTTCCCAGACTAGCCAGATTGACACAATTGAAGCCTTTACTACCTTGTCTATCTCGGACCCTAAGGTCTCATTATCTGAATATGACGAGAATGGGACTTTGATTTCAACAGGGTCCGTTTTCATGAAGGTTGATTTGAAGGCAGAAAAATTCGACGAGACCAACACAAATACCTACAACGGGCAATCCATTCCGGCGGCCAGTAAAAAACGAGCAGCGGAAACATATGTTACCGTTCGGGACGGCGAGATCATTGTCTTGGGAGGTTTGCAGGAATTGCAAGCCGGTACCAGCGAAACCCATTACAACCTTCTCAGCAGCATTCCTTATTTTGGGAAAAAGTTCTTTCGTCCCAAAAGCACTAAGTACACACCAAGCGAGTTGTTGATTTTTGTTCGCACGACCATCATTAAACCCCACGCCGACGAGACGGATAATAATATCGTAGAAATCGAACGCCGTATGGATCCCGGATACGTTCCGCGTTACAAATCCCCTTCGGGAGAGGTATGGAATCCATCTTATGAGAAAATTAATAGAACCGACGATTTAACTGAAAGAGATGAACCTTCCACCATCCCCTTTTTAAACCTGAGCGACCAATGAAAAGAACTACCGAACAAATGAAAAAAAAGCCTTTTTTGATTCTTTTTGGGAATTACCTCCTCTTTCTGTCCTGTCTTGCCCCATCCTCGGTTGCCCAGCAGAACCCTTTTCTTCCTCCCGGAGCCAAGAGCGCTCGACCTCCTGCCCCGGTAGTTCGGCAGACCCCAATTGCTCAGAAGCCCAAGCCGATTAATCCCAATCTGGAGTTGCGCGGTATATTTCGTTATCGAGACGTTTGGCACTTCAGCATCCACGATAAGGTGAAGAACAAGGGGTATTGGGTGACTCCGGGCGATTCGTTGACCGAAGACAACATAGAGGTGGAAAGTTTCGATGAGGCCAACGACGTTCTGAAGTTGAAGGGAGGAATGACGCTCGCACTGAAACCCTCTTCGCTAAAAACCCTCCCGGTTCCCGGCCAAGGGAAGCCCAGACCCATTGCCAAGAAATCGACTCCGCCGAAACCCGTCGTTAATCGTGCTACCTTTACGAGACCGGGAGGCATGCGCAGTACTGTCACCATCCCCCCTCGGGCACCCCGTCCACCGACTTCTTCTGGCGGGCGTGTGCGCTTAGTGGGCCAAAAGTAATATATTGACCTTGAATTTTATGTTTAAGCTCAAGAAAAAGGGTAACTCGACAAAGCGAGAAGAATTCGAGCGAACTGCGTTGCCATCACCCCGTGGACCTTCGCCTTCGGAGCTAGACTGGTGGCCCGGGTTGAGCGACGTAGACAGGGTAAATATCTTAAAAGCTCCTTTAGAAGACCGTGCGCGCCTTCTCGCCTCCAACCACTCCAAGTCTATTGAGGATACGCTTGAAGACGTGGGAGATCGTGTGGGCATACCCGTGTTGGCGGATTTCAAGATTCCGGAGAACGCCACGCGACTTTTGCCTTTGAGAATTATTCACGAATACTGTTGTTTGCCCATGGAGGGATCTGAAGATGGCAAGATATCCATCGTTACCGTATGGCCGCCGACGAATAGGATGAGCCGTTGGGTCTTCGCGGTGTCCGGGAAGAAACCGGTATGGTCTCTTGGATCGCCTGAAAACGTGGTTCGAGCCATTACCGAGAACTTTGGGATCGGGGCGGACAGTCTCGATGAGTCGGATCTTGATCTTGAGGCAGAGGAAGATGGCGCCGACGACCTAGAGGACCAAAACGCGGCCATCATTCGTTTCGTCAACGAGGTTATTCAGCGAGCAATCGTTGATCGCGCGACAGATATTCATTTCGAACCTCACAAGGAAACTCTTCAAATACGCTACAGAATTGATGGTCAACTCGTACCCATACGAGTGCCCGATAATCTTCGCAGCTTTCAAGATGCAATTATTTCCCGCATCAAGATTATGAGCGGGATTAACATTTCGGAGAAACGACGACCTCAAGGTGGACGCATCACCTTCACCCAAGGTCAGAGCGATCTTGACATTCGGGTTTCGACCTTGCCGACTCTTTACGGTGAGAGCGTAAGTCTGCGCCTGCTGAATGAGAAATCCCAGCCGCTTTCTATGCCCGAACTGGGGTTGCTCCCTCGGGATGAGGCAATGATTACTTCGATCTTGGAGAAACCTCATGGAATCGTCCTCGTCACCGGGCCTACTGGTTCGGGGAAATCAACTTCATTGACCGCTTATATTCGTAAAATTCATAAGCCCGAAACTCGAATAATGACTGTGGAAGACCCGATCGAGTACGAAGTCGCGGGCGTTAACCAGACTCAGGTAAACGCTGAAATTGGGTTCACTTTTGCCAGTGTGTTGCGAGAGATTTTGCGCCAAGATCCTGACGTCATCATGGTTGGCGAAATTCGTGATTCCGAAACGGCAGATATTGCTATCCGTGCTTCCTTAACGGGTCACCTTGTGCTTAGCACTCTTCATACGAATGACGCACCCGGAGCGATTACTCGTCTAATCGATATGGAAATCGAGCCGTTCTTAATTGCATCTTCGATCGAGATGGTCATTGCCCAACGTTTGGTGCGACGGCTCTGCAACGCGTGTTCCTCGCCCGCGGGGATGGAGGAAGGTCAATTCCTTGCAAATCTTGCTCTTTTGGGGGTGTCTGCCGATGAATCTGTGAATTCCGCCAAGGTATTGAGATCGGTTGGTTGTCAACAGTGTCAGAATCTTGGCTATCGTGGCCGCGTTGGTATTTTCGAAATTATGCCCATGAGCGATGGAATCCACAGCCTCGTAATCAAAAACGCGGCGGCACCCGATATTCGTCGCGTCGCCATCGAAGAAGGTATGCGCAGCCTTCAGTTAAGCGGTTGGGAACAAATCAAGAGAGGTCTTACCACCTTCGACGAAGTGATTCGCTACTCGGATGGCTTCGGTACGAACAATGGTGATGACCATAGCGACGAGATCCCCACCGTGCAGCAAGCCGTTTGATTTCTAATTATATGCAAGTAGGCACACGCATTTTCTAATGCCAACTTTTCGTTATGTAGCTGTTGACACTCGAGGTCGAACGATTCCGGGCGAGTTGGAGGCGGATGACCGTCGTTCCGTCCGATCGCATTTGAGAGGAAAGGGTCTGACTCCAGTCGAAGTAAAAACGAAAGGGGGGGGAGCCGGAGGAGGCAAATCTAAGCCCAAAGTGGGTAAAGGAAAGACCGTTTCAAAGGTAAATTCGAGTGCCGGGGAATCCGAAAAAAAGACCTTTTCTTTTAGTGGATCCAAGGAGAAAACCGGACTTGAATTCATGAAGCGTTTGCTTGAATTGCATGGCAGTGGGATGCCCGTGGCTGATTCCGTGAAGTTGTTGCATCAGCGTCTCTCCGATCCACAACAAAAAGCAATTGCTGGCGCTCTTTGGCGGGAGTTGTCCGAGGGGCGCTCTCTCGCTCGTGCCATGAGATTGATGCCCGATTATTTCGGTGAGTCCACTTCCTATGTCATCGAAGCTGGTGAAGCTACGGGTAACGTGGCTCCTATACTTCGTCGAATTATTGATTACTTAGAGGAGAAAAGAGAAATTAAAAGTAAGGTTTTGGGGAGCATGGCTTATCCTTCCTTCATCGGTTTCCTTGCTTTCGCCGTAGTTCTTTTCTTTCTCTTTTATCTTCTTCCTCAAATCCAAGATATGCTGGATTCTCTGGGTGGCGAATTGAATTTTATGGCTCAGGCCCTCATCACGGGTTCGAACTTGGTCATGACTCTTGGACCCTTCGTGGTTTTCGGTCTGTTAATTGCTTTTTTTGCTATTAGGCAATGGAATAAGACGGAGACTGGTGGGATTGCCGTCTCGCGAGCTATGTTGCGAATTCCCTTGCTCGGTCGAATCATTTATTTTTCGGAATTGTTCCAGCTCAACAGTCTTTTGGGAACGCTCGTAACTAGTGGCATTGGACTTACGGAAAACCTTCGCCTGTCCGAGCGTACCATTAAGAACCTTTCTTTTCGAGTGAAGTTTCGTTCGGCTCGAGTACTTGTCAATGAAGGCAAGTCTTTGCCTGATGCCTTGCGGAAGTTTGAATTTATGCCAGCCATGCAATTGGACGTTATGGATGTTGGCGAACGTACTGGAAATTTAGCTCACAGTTTGGAGGAAATTGCGAATTCCTTTCGGACCGAGCTTTCACGGAGAATTAAGCGTATGACAACGATAGTCACAGCAGGGGCTTTGGGTTTTGCGTTTGGCCTCGTAGCCCTTGTCGCCGTCTCTATAGTTACCAGTATATTTCAGGTTTCGAACAGCATTACTTTTTAGTCTGCTCATGAGTCTCTTTGCCCAACATTTTACGCAGTTAGGCATTTACTTTTTTAGTGGGGCCCTGATTTTCTGCTTCTATGGCTGTGGCGCTGAAAACGCATCGGAGGATCGGGAGAATTCTCTAAATGAACATTCTCCTGTAAAGAGTAAGAGAGGTCGTCATGTTTTTGACGATGGTTCCGTTTACGATGGCGAACTCGTAGCCGGAAAACCTGAAGGGTATGGAGAGAGACGTTACTTAAACGATGACGTTTACATCGGAAGATTTCGCGAAGGTCTTCCCCATGGTCAGGGAACTTATAGATATAAATCCGATCCAAAGCTGACTCGTTACGTCGGAGTTTGGCAAAATGGTAAGCGGAATGGTTACGGTTCACTTTATCTAGCTGATGGTTCTGTCTTTGTAGGTCAATGGTCAGCCAATGTGATGGTTCATGGCGAATTCCGTGGTGTCGATGGTACTCTTCTCTCTGGGACTTGGCGTGGGGATTCACTTGAACGGGGTAAAATGAGTCAAGGTGACGGGGCAATCTTCACTGGCATCTTTGATTTAGAAGGTCGTTATCTTGCCGGTTCACTTCATGCAGCAAACGGGAATCACTTCGTAGGTTCATTTCTAAACGGTATTTACGATGGTAGTGGCACACTCGTTAAGGGCGATGGAACAACTTACGTCGGTGCTTTCAAGGCAGGTCTTTATTCTGGAGAAGGGATTCTGGAGGATCCCGAGGGCAGGCGTTACATCGGCAGTTTTCTCCAAGGAAATCCTTCAGGGGTGGGGCAGCAAGTAGTCTCCACCGGAGTGGTGTACTCCGGTGATTGGCAGGACGGTCTCCGTCATGGTGAAGGAAGTATCGATTTTGGTGATGGAACCTCTTATGTCGGTGAATTTAGGAACGGTTTGGCATACGACGGGCAATATGATTGGGGAGACGGTCGCGTGACTCGCTCTTATCAAAAACCAGACGGTCAATGGGGAGATCGAGCTGAATAAAACCTCACTCTTTTCTGTGCAAATTTTGCATCACCTCATCCTTGGCCATTCCATTCACTAGCATCCGTTTTTTTCGAGAAGTCTCTCCTGAAAGTAAAACGATGTTCGCCTTTGGAATGCCCAAGCTCTTTGCTATAAAGCGAATCGACTCCTTGTTTGCCTTACCTCTTTCTGGGGGTGCCGATACACGAACACGAATCACTTCGGCTTTCAAATCGGCAAATTCCGTTGTTGAAGCCCCTGGTATTACCTTGAAATCGAGTACGCAGTTGCTCATGTGTCTCATCGCAAGGGAGCCGTATTCGGGGTTGCCAACAAGCAAAAAAAACACAACATTTTTGAAAACCCTTAATATTTATGCCCGATAACACTACCTTTCGGCTCAAGTTCTGGGGAACCAGGGGAAGCATTGCTTGTCCTGGCCCAGATACCGTTAAATACGGCGGCAATACCACCTGCTTTGAGATCACTTGTGGTTCTCGCCGCATCATCATTGATGCGGGTACCGGTATTAGAGCCCTTGGTAAGAAGATCATGTTGGAGGAGGGGAACATTCTCGATACCGACATTTTCTTCACCCATACCCACATGGATCACATCCAAGGGTTGCCTTTCTTTGCTCCTCTATACAATCCCAAGAACAATGTTCGGCTTCATTCGGGTCATTTACAACCGCCATATGACCTGCAAGGTCTTATTGGTACAATGTTGATGAAGGATCCGATCTTCCCGGTTCCCAGTTCTCTGATCGAGCAGGCATGTACCTTTAACGACTACAATTGTGGTCAAGTGTTTGAGCCAGAGGAAGGTATCGTTATTAGAACTGGAAAACTAAATCATCCTAATGGCGCTTGCGGATATCGCATCGAGTTTGCCGGTAAAGCCATAGCCATATGCACGGACACGGAACACTTTGAGGATGGTATCGATCAAAGTGTGGTGTCCCTTTCACATGACGCCGACGTGATGGTCTATGACTCTGCCTATACCGAGGAAGAGTACGACAAGTTCAAAGGATGGGGGCACTCAACTTGGCAGGAAGCCGTCAAAGTGGCTGAAGCTGCTAATGTAAAACAGACTTTTCTCTTCCATCACGATCCCTCGCATGACGATGCCAAGATGGATGCCATCGCGGAGGAGGTAGCCAAGATCCGATCCGGTATTCGCCCTGCCATTGAGGGCGAGGAAATCGAAATTTGAGTCCGACGGTTTCTTTTTACCTCGGCGGGGAATCTTGTCCTGTCGTTTTCTCGAGGTGCTAGCTACTGATTCTTTTGTTTGTTGAATGGCGTGGCATTTCTGTCGAAGGACGGTTTAGTTGCGTTCTGATCGATACGTGACTCTTCTTGAGGAAAGATCATTTTTACCGAACCTGTTCCACCTCCTTGGATTATGCTTTGTTCAGGCTTTCTGGTAAGAAACAGATTGCCTGCACTCGGGAGTCGGGCGTCGAGCCAATTGTTTGGAGCGAGGTATGCGTGACCCTTCCCATTAAGTGCTATGGTAACCCTGCGGACTTCTAGTCCCGCTGCTCGAATGGTTCCGATACCGTTTACGGTGGCGTTCAGATTGGCTAGAGGCGCTCCTTTTAGGATGATGTCCCCTGCGCCTTCTTGTATCACTTCGAGCGATTCCGCGGAAAACTGACGGAGGTCTAGCCTGCCGGGGCTTGCAGAGAATAGTTTCAGGTGTCCTGCATTGATTCCGGAACCACTAAGGTTTCCGGTACCGGTAATGGCAATTTCCTTCAGATCCTGAATGGATACGATTACCTCTACAGGAAAGACACGTTGTGCGTTGATTCGCAGAAAGGGAAGTCGACGACCGAACTGCACACTGTTGTTGGCATCGATGATAAGCGTCTTATTCTCTACCCGAGTCCAGACTTGTTCAATAATTTCCTTGTCTGCGTAGACTGTGGCTTCCCGGAGTCTTCTACCTTGGTGCAGAAATACGTCCACTTCTCCACGAACATCAATTTTATCGAATTTAAAGAGCAATCGCCTTTCGGAGGTAAGTTCACCCAAGCATTGCCCTGCAAGCAAGAGGCAACCTATGGGTGCTAGCCAAACAAGGTGCCTATTTCCCTTTGCCGCCATACTTCTTCTTTTTCCCGTACTTTAGCTTTTTTCGACGTTGGTAGCCGCCTACTTGAGCCTTTCGAAGTTTTTCGGCTCCACCCCGCAGAAATTCGATTTGGTCTCTGAGCAGGGCGGCCTTCTCGAACTCCAATCGTTTGACAGCCTCCAGCATTTCCTTTTCCAACTCCTTTATGAGCTCCTTTGCTTCGTTGTTCGAGATAGGTTCCGAAACGGCCGATAGGTTTTCCTCCCCTTTCTTCTCTCGCAGACTTGGCTGTACGGGGCGCCGTATCCCTTTTGGGGTAATCCCATGTTCTGTGTTATAGGCCATTTGCCTCTCACGGCGGTAATGCGAGACCTCCAAAGTTCGCCCGAGGGAGTTGGTGATGACGTCGGCGTAAAAGACCACCCTTCCTTTTTCGTGCCGCGCTGCGCGACCCGCCGTTTGGGTGAGACTGGTTTCGCTCCTTAGAAAACCTTCCTTGTCGGCGTCAAGCACTACAACTAATGCCACTTCGGGCAAATCCAGACCCTCCCTCAATAGATTGACTCCCACTAGGACGTCGAACTCGCCTGCCCTGAGGTTGCGGAGAATTTCCACTCTTTCAATGGCATCGATGTCGGAGTGAAGGTACTCCACTCGTATCTCCCGGTCGCGAAGGTACTCGGCAAGGTCTTCCGACATCCTCTTGGTGAGCGTGGTGACGAGTGCACGGTCGCCGGTTTCAACAACTTGTTTGATTTCACTAATACAGTCTTCCACTTGACCCTCGAGAGGTCGCACTTCCATAGTCGGGTCGAGAAGTCCCGTAGGCCGGATAAGTTGCTCGACGACCAAGGAGGAATGCTCAATCTCGAACTTGGCCGGCGTTGCGGAAGCATAGATGGTTTGACCCGTGACCTCGGCAAACTCCTCGGTTTTCAGAGGACGATTATCCAGTGCGGAGGGGAGGCGAAACCCATAGTCTACAAGTTTTTGCTTTCGCGAGAGATCGCCCTTCACCATACCGCCGAGTTGTGGCAGGGTGACGTGACTCTCGTCTAGAAAGAGGAGCATGTCGTCCGGAAAGAAGTCGATGAGGCACCATGGTCGCTGGCCCGGTTTGCGACCGGATAGATGCCGTGAATAGTTTTCGATTCCATTGCAAAAGCCGATTTCTTGCAGCATCTCCAAGTCGTATTCCGTGCGCATGCGTATCCGTTGCGCTTCCAGCAACAGGTTTTCCGACTCGAACCAAGCTACGCGTTCCTCGAGCTCTTGACGAATAGCCGCAATGGCAACGCCTACTTTATCTTTGGTTGTTACGTACTGGTTGGCCGGATATACTCGGTAGCTTTCAAGCCTGTTTAGAGTTTCCCCGGAGACAGGATCAAGTTCGCGGATGTTCTCCACTTCATCTCCCCAGAATTCAATTCGTAAGAGATTTTGGGAGTACGCGGGAAAAACGTCGATCACGTCTCCTCTGACGCGGAAGTTTCCTGCTTTTAGTTCAACGTCGTTTCTCGCGTAGAGCCCCTCCACAAGTTTTTCCAGAAGCTTGTCGCGACCGAATTCCTCTCCTACGGAAACCTCAAATGAGAGCGCTCGGAAATCGTCGGGAGAACCGAGACCATAGATACAAGAAACGCTGGCGACGACTATGACGTCTCGTCTGCTAATTAGGGAACCGGTGGCAGCAAGTCTCAAACGCTCGATTTCCTCGTTAATGGAAGAGTCCTTTTCTATGTAGCTATCGGTGGAAGGGACATATGCCTCGGGTTGATAGTAATCATAGTAGCTAACGAAGTATTCAACCGCATTGTGAGGAAAGAATGCCTTGAACTCTGAGTAGAGCTGCGCGGCCAAGGTCTTGTTATGAGAAATGATCAGAGCTGATCGTTGCAATTGCTCGATCACATTGGCCATCGTGAAGGTTTTTCCCGAACCGGTTACCCCGAGAAGGGTCTGGTACCTGTTGTTCGAAAGGACGGACTCTACGAGCTTGCGAATTGCCTCGGGTTGGTCGCCTTTCGGCTTATAATCAGCGACCAAGCTAAAATTCATGGCTCTTAGTTTTACTTTCCGTTGGTTTCAGGATAGTAGCCAGTTTCCCCTTCGGACTTACCAATTACCACGGCTGCGCAACTGTCGCCAAATACGTTTACGGCGGTGCGTGTCATATCCAAAATTCGATCTACAACATAGACGATTCCGATACCGGTGGCGATGCTTGCCTCGGGAAAACCGACGGCATTAAGAATTACGATAATAGCCACTAGGCTAGCCGAGGGAATTCCCGCTACGCCGATGGAAGTTAGCAAGGCCATAATTACAACTGAAAATTGGGTAACCAGTCCCATTTCGATCCCGAACAGCTGAGCTAGGAAAACAACAACCACACATTCGAAAAGAGCGGTTCCATCCATGTTTACAGTAGCTCCGAGGGGAAGGGTGAAGCTGGTTACCTTGCGAGAAACGCCTGCACGCTTTCGGGCGCACTCCATAGTTAATGGTAAGGTCGCAGAGGAGGAAGCAGTTGAAAATGCCGTGAGTAGGGCAGGGGACATTGCTTTGAAATGTTTCCAAGGCTTTTCTCTTGCCACAAGTTTGAGAAAAATCGGCAGGATGACGAAAGCGTGAATCGCCAACCCTAGCAGAACAGTAACGGCGAATTTTCCCATAACCCCGAAAAGTTCCGTTCCCGTCGTCATTATCGTGGGGGTCACCAGACCAAAGACTCCAAAGGGGGCGAACCCGATGATGAATTTTGTTATCGCGAGGATCGCTGCGTTGAAGCTTTCCCAAAAACGAGTCTGACTTTCGCGATGATTCTCCGGTAGCTTCGAGATAAAGAAACCTAGCAGCAGGCTAAAAAAAATGAGGCCAAGTAGTTGGCCTTCCGCAGCAGCTACGAAAAGATTGGAAGGAATCATTCTCTGGAAAATTTCGAGTACGCTTCGAAATCCATCGTTTGCGTTTTCCAAAGCTCCGGCAATTTTTTCCTGATGCGCTACGGATTCTTGAGCCAACATGGTTTCACGAAGCTCTGGTTCAACTAGACCGGGTTGGAGCAAGTTTACGCACAGCAGACCCGTAACTACGGCGAAAAAGCCTGAGGTGGCGTAAAATGCGAGTGTTTTGCCTCCGAGTCTACCGAAGTCTCTCTCACCTCCCACGTTTATGATGCCGCAGATGATGGATGTTGTGACAAGGGGCACCACGACCATTTTGAGCGCGTTCAGAAAGAGCGTTCCGAGAAAACGCGTTCCGTACTCGAGATTATCAAACCAGACAGGTTTGTTTTCACTCCCTTCCGTCAAGTAGTTGGCGGTAATCCCTAGCGCAAAGGCCAATATGAGTGCTATGAGGATTTTCCAATGAAGAGCTAGCTTTTTCATATCGATTTATTTAACCTTGGAAAAGAGATGTGAGCAAGCCGAGGTTCGCGGCGGTTGGATCGGCAATGACAAGGTGGGCTCCGGCCGCTTTCAGTTTTTCGACTTCTCGAGTGGTGGCAATACCAAGAGCTTTCATGTTCCCGCATCGAGCCGCTTCAATGCCATGGGCACTGTCCTCTAAAACCACGCATCTCTCCGGAGGTAGATCCATAAGCACGGCGGCCTTGAGGAAGACCTCCGGGTCGGGTTTTCCCCGCGAAACATCTTCCGAGCAGACCGCTCCTTGAAAGAAGTCGCCTAGATCTAGCAGACGGAAGGCGAGTTCGAGATTTTCACGTTCCGTGGAAGTGCCCACCACGCAGGGAATTTCGACTGTCTTAAGCTCAACGAGTAGTTCACGAATCCCCGGCAGTGCTCGTAGTCCGTCGGACTTGACCAATTTACGATAAAGTTCTTCCTTTCGTCGTCCCAGTCTTTCGACTTCATCAACATCTTTAGTCCAACCTAAGATTTCGGGAATGATTAAGGCGTTCCGCTTACCGAAACCTTGTTTGAAATGATTCTTAGGCAAAGGTTTTCCGATTTCTTCCGCCAACATTTCCCAACTCCGCTCGTGCTGAGTGGAAGAGTCGATGACCACACCGTCCCAATCGAAAATTGCTCCAAATGACCGGGTCGTAGAAGAGGGAATCGTGTTTGCCGATGTCATGCCCATTTGCCGTGTAGGGGCATTATTGTTCGTTTTCCCGTGCGGACTCCTTGGTGGCGTTTGACCCTATCGCCGATCTAATATTTCCTATGAGTCGGTCAACGGCGCCCGGCTCTTTGACTTCTTCAGCTATATTTGGTTCGAGTTCGGTCGGTAGTAGGATCGTGGTAGTCGTTTTTGGTGGTAATACGCTTTCTGGGAGAAGTGGTCCTTGGAAAGGTTTTGCTTCGGTTAAGTTGGAGTCGGCGAATTCGGTTGCCGCTGAGCGCCGGGCAAGAATCTGGTTTAGAAAATCCCGC
>CAJQSI010000020.1 GCA_905612515.1 uncultured Opitutales bacterium
ACCCGGTCGCAAACTGGCTCAGGTGATCGAGTCCCTCGAAAAAGCCGCCGGACTTTTGGAGGTCAACCTCAAGGAGGAAACAGCTCTCGAATACTTCTGGCTTTCCTCCTTGCGGACATGGACGGCAAAATGAAAGATTCACCATCTTCTCGAACATGACCAACAAGACCATATTCCAGAAAATTATCGACGGAGAGATACCTGCCGACTTGCTCCACGATGACGAGGAATGCGTGGCGATTCGCGACGTAAACCCGCAGGCGCCTACTCATCTGCTGGTAATCCCCAAGAAGCTCATCCCCCGCACCAGCGAAGCATCGGAAGAAGACCAATCGCTCCTCGGGCACCTGTTGCTAGTGGCCAAAAAGGTGGCGAGCGAGGAGGGCTTGAATGAAGGATTCCGCATCGTCATTAACAACGGATCTGCGGGAGGCGAATCCGTACCCCACCTTCACGTCCACGTCTTGGGTGGTAGACAAATGGGATGGCCCCCGGGATGAAACTTCTCACACTTCCATTTCGTTTAATGGGGATAACATCCCTCCTGTCGGGAACCCTTGTCGCAGACGTCGTAATCACCACCGATGGTTCCCGCCTTGTGGGAGAAGTCGTTGGAATGGAAGACGGCAACCTTACACTTCTCACCAAATACGCAGGCAATGTTCGGGTATCCCTTCCGGAAATAACGAGCATCCAAACGGAAAACCCGGCCTATTTACGCTTGGAAGACAACCGGACCACAGAGGGAATAGTCACCCCGGCGGACGCAGGAAAACTAAACGTGGGAGTGCCTCCCGTTTTAGTCGAACTGGAAAACCTGCAACACCTTTGGCGTGAATCCGAACAAGACCCCGTCACCGTCGCCAAAGACAAACTGGCTAAGGCGAATCGCATGAAGTGGAAAAATTCAATGGGCTTCGACCTCACGGGCAGCTCGGGCAATACGGAAGACTTCGGCCTTGGCCTTCGAGCAGACTCGACCTACGGCAACAAATTACGTACGGTCGATCTCTATCTATCCTACAACAACAGCCACAAGGAGAATGTAACCATTGTGGACGAGACCAAAGGAGGCGCCGAATACGCTTCCCAGTTCACAGACCATCTCGGGTGGTATGCAAAGACGGATCTCGAGTCCGACCGATTGGAAGAAATCGACATCCGAGCGACCGTGGCCTCGGGGTTAAAGTATATCTTTTGGAACGAGGACGACAGGAACCTCTCCCTCCGAGCAGGTGCCGCCTTTCGCTACGAAGCCTACCAAGAAGGAAGCGGGAACGACTTAGACGATCCGGCCATCGACTTCGGTATCGAACATTCACGCAGGTTCTCGGATTTGCTATCGATGGAAACGGACGTCACCATCGTCCCAAGCATAACCGATTTCAGCAATTACCTGCTCACCCAAGATTCGGCGCTGGTGGTGCCTCTCGGGAAAAAGTCACCATGGAAACTTCGGTCAGGTCTCGCCAACAGTTACAACAGCACCCCCGCCCCGGGGAAAGAGGGCTTGGACTTGAAGTATTACTTACGATTGGTCTATTCTTGGGAATAATTCCCCCGCGAGGACGGGCTAAATCGTCTAACTGAAAGCCAAAGCCGATGGAGACAAAAGTAGGTTTAAATCTCTTTTAAACCCTCAGAATCCTAGCCACTTCCTCAGCGTTCAGGGAATGCCCTACAAGAGGTTGAGAACCGTCGGCAGCCACTTGCTGCCATGCTGCGGCTAGGGTTCCATCAGCAAGGAAGCTCGCCGATGCATAGCGACTGCAACCAGTTGCATGAGGTGAGATGAATAGAGGGAAATCTTGCGATATACGACGCAACTTTGGAAACTCATCGTCAAATCCCCAAGCGAGTCCGCCGAGTTCCTCGCAGGAGTAACCCCTGGGTCTGCGAGCCGCCTTCGGGTTTTGGTCAAGGGACCGCAGGCACTCTGCCCCGTCATAGAAGTATAAAGACAGAGGAGGCAGACTCTCGAGAATCCCCACTTGCGGCACCGAGAGCCGTTCGGTAACGCGTACACAGGCGACGTCCCAGCTCGGACCTCGTCCCAGCAAGTTCTTGGTAACGAGATGGAAAGCTTCACTGGCAGCTTCGCAAGTCGCCAAGCCTGTATTGGAGCTAGACCAAGAAAAGGGATGCGAGCAAAACACGAGTTGCGTAAAACCGTCGGAAGTCCGAAAGGCCACGGGATCCTTCATGTGCAGAAAACCTCCCTCAGACGTCGAAAGCACAGTAGCCGAATTTTCGGTACTGATCGAGGTCGGTTCCGAAGAATCACCGGAAAGGCAGTCGATGCTCCAGACTCCAGTTCCAGGCTTCTGGAAGTGAATGAGATTCTTGGGATATGGAATTTGTTTCTCGGTAGAGACAAACATTTCCCAAGAATCACCATCGACGGAAGGCAAAAGACTTCCACCCTCGATTGAGACTACGGAAGCATCCTCGGTGGAAAGATCCGCTTTGGAAAAGGAATGAATTTTCTCGAACGGGCCTTCGGGTTTCGTTGCCCTGAAGATGGAAAACTCAAGTCCTCTCTCGCCGGCGTCGGCCCCCTTGCGGGCATCTCCGGGATTACGGTAGCGGCCACAAAGCAGCAAGTCGCCGGAAGGCTCTTGAACAAGGTTCCCTCCCCCAAACCAGTAACCGCTTGCTTCGCCCAACGCAGGAACAAGAGTGCGGGCGGCATGCTGGTCGAGCAGGCGAAGACCCAACTGACGAAGCTTTTCCGGGAGTTCTTCGGGAAAGTTCACTGTTTACAAAGCTCTGATATCTGCGACGGGAAAACAAACAGAAATCAGGATACGAATTAGCGCATCATACCTGCGGCCAAAGTCTCGTTGGTGAAGGAGTCCACCAAGATGAAACTACCCGTATTCCGATTGCGCCGATAAGTATCGAAAAACAAAGGTTGGGAAACGCGCAGGGTGACTCGACCGATGTCGTTCATTCCGAACTCATAATCATCCTCGACCTTGTGCAAGGTGTTGACGTCCACCTTGTACAACACCTCGGTGACGATAGCCTGCACGTCCTTGGTAGTATGCCGCAGAAGATATTTTGATCCGGCCACGAGCTTCTTGGAAGAGGAAAACCAGCACAGCATGGCATCCAAATTCTGATCCACCTTGGGCTGGTTGTTCGGCTTCACAAGCATGTCGCCGCGACTGACGTCGATTTCGTCCTCAAGGGTAACGGTAACGGAGAGTGGATTGTACGCTTTCTCCAGTTCCTTGTCCGCCATGAGGATCTTCTTTATCCGTGTCGAAAATCCGGAAGGCAGTACCGTCACCTCGTCACCCGGCTTGAAGACCCCCCCGGCCACTCGACCGGCAAAACCTCGAAAATCGTGATGTTCGTCGGAATGCGGGCGTATCACCCACTGGACGGGGAAACGGGCATCCACGTGATTGGCATCGGAACCCACGTATACGGTTTCGAGATGATAAAGGAGCGAAGGCCCCTTGTACCACGGCATGTTCTCGGATCGCTCCACGACGTTGTCACCCTTCAATGCGCTGATCGGAACAAAGGTCAGCTCGGTAACGTTATCCAGACGAGAGGCAAAGTCGCCGAAGTCCTTAAGAATCTGCTCGTAGGGGGGTTGCTCATAGTCAACCAGATCCATCTTGTTTATGCAGACGGCGACGTGCTTGATTCCGAGGAGGTCTGCAATGAAGGCATGCCGCTTGGTCTGCTCGATCACTCCCTTGCGGGCATCGACTAAGATGAGGGCTAGGTTTGCCGTAGAGGCCCCCGTCACCATGTTGCGGGTGTACTGGATGTGGCCCGGCGTATCCGCGATGATGAATTTTCTCTTCGGCGTGGCAAAGTAACGGTAGGCGACGTCGATGGTAATTCCCTGCTCTCGCTCGGCCCTCAACCCATCGGTCAACAAAGCAAGGTTAACGTTTTCGTCGCCATGCTGCTTGCTGGAACGCTCGATGGCCTCGAGCTGGTCCTCGAAGATGGACTTGGTATCGTAAAAAAGTCGCCCGACGAGGGTACTCTTTCCGTCGTCAACGCTTCCCGCAGTAGTGAACCGCAGGAGATCCATTTCCAGGTAATTCTTGTCTTCGGTCATTTAAAGGTCCTAAAAATATCCTTGTTTCTTACGGTCTTCCATCGCTGCCTCGGAACGACGGTCATCCGCTCGGGAACCACGTTCGGTAATCCTCGAGGCAGCCACTTCCTGGATGACCTCGTCAAGAGAAGAGGCATTGGACCGAACGGCGCCCGTGCAAGTAGCATCCCCAATCGTACGAAAACGTACCGTTTCCTTGGCGGGGTTCTCTCCCTCACGGGGAACGACGAATTCCGAAACGGCAAGAAGGCTACCGTTACGCTCAACCACCTCTCGCTCATGAGCGAAGTAAAGACTCGGCAATTCGATTTCCTCGAGTCGGGCATATTGCCAAATGTCCATCTCCGTCCAATTGCTGAGCGGAAAGACGCGAAAGTTTTCGCTGGGAGCCATTCGACCATTGAACAGATTCCAAAGCTCAGGTCGCTGGTTCTTGGGGTCCCACTGCCCAAAAGCATCGCGGTGCGAGAAGAAACGTTCCTTGGCCCGAGCCTTCTCCTCGTCCCGCCGACCACCACCGAGACAGGCGTCAAAGCCTTCACGCTCGATGGACTCCAAAAGGGTCACGGACTGCAGGCCATTTCGGCTGGCGTCAGGCCCCGTTTCTTCCTGAACCGTGCCTCGTTCGATCGAATCCTGCACCAACCCCACGACCAATTGGGCTCCGAGTTTCTCCACGAAACGATCTCGAAACTCGATGGTCTCGGGGAAATTATGCCCGGTGTCCACGTGAAGAAAATTAAAGGGTGTCTTTGCCGGGGCAAAGGCCTTGGCGGCCAAATGAGCCATCACGATAGAATCCTTCCCCCCCGAAAACATAAGGCATGGGCGTTCGAACTGGGCGGCCGTCTCTCGCAACACGAAAATGGACTCGGACTCGAGTTGATTGAGGTGCGTTACGTTGTATGTATGCATCGTATTTGTCCGAAAAAAAGATCTTGGGAGTAAGTCTCGAAAGGGAATTAAAGAACCGGCTTATTCGGGAAGCTGAACCAAGGGGAGGACGGCATCCATCAATTGTGCGAGGGATTCCTCGGGCGAAGACTTCTCGGTGTCGATGGTCAGCCAAGGCGAATTCGATTCATCGAAGGCGGACGCCTTGCCCGTAAAATCGGAGATCTCCCCTGCCCTCGCCTTTGCGTAAAGCCCCTTCACATCGCGCTCCTCGCAGGTAGCGTAGGAAGCCTTGACGTACACCTCTCGAAAATCATCCTCGCCGACGATTGCCCGAGCGGTCTCGCGAAATTCCTGCCGAGGGGTGATGAAGGAAACAATGGTCACCAAACCGCTCGCGGCAAAAAGCTTGGCCACCTCCGCCACACGGCGCAGGTTTTCCTCACGGTCCTCGTTACAAAAACCGAGGTCCTTGTTCAAGCCGGACCTCAAGTTGTCACCATCCAGAACGGCAGTAACCAGACCGTTTTCATGCAGGCTACGCTCCAACCCGATGGCCAACGTGCTCTTCCCCGAACCCGACAACCCGTACAGCCAGAATACCCGCCCGCTTTGGCGAAGCAGGCGTTCTTTGTCGGTCCGGGGCAATAATTTGTCCGCAACCGGATGTACGTTCGTGGCAACCATGAAGTATCGGGGGAAACAAACCAGCATACCATTTTCACCGAAAAGTGAAAGCCAATACCTGTCATAGGAGATTAGACACCATCGCCATAGCAATGGGTTGAGTACAGAATCCAGCCTGGGTTACTTGATTCCTACTTCCAGACGGCGGCCTTTGTCAATTTCTCCGCCGGAAAGATCCCGCAGGATGTAATAATGATGCTGGAGCGGAAAAACGCCAGAGTAACTTCCGACGCTGAAGACGGAATTACGAAGTGATTTCGGGCCAATGGTGATTTTCCTTTTGCCGAAAATTTTGCCCGAGACGAAGGCAGATTCGATACCCCTGTGGTAGGTAAGCTTCTTTTTCAAGTCGTCCCATTTTTCGAGATAAGGAATGGTTTCTCTAGCACCCTCTTTGGTTTTCACCTCAATGGCCGTTTCGTCTAAAAACTCCTGCCACTGCTCGGGGCCGTCCCCGTCTTTCATTAGAATGGAGTCCGGTGAGTGGAACCCAACGGATAATACGGTTGGGTGATCCACGCTGGAAGGATCGTCCGCTTCCGCCCAAATGGCGACGCCGCGCGAGGTCGCCTCGAAACCGATCTCAAGAATTACCCCGTCCTCCAGTTCGGCCTTCAGTTCGATCCGACCCAATTTCTCAGAGGGTTTGGGCGGGTTCTTGAAACCCACCAGCTTGCGAAAGTAATAGTGGAGGTCGGCCCTTGTGGACGAGTACGCATGAGCATTTCCACGAGGGTTCGGTTTGTTGTAATATCCGTGGTAGAACCTAAAGACAAGAGGACGCCCCTGAAGGAGAGATTCGCTGCCGTCTTTTAAGTAAAGATAGAAATGCCCGTTTCCGTGGAGGGCTACGTCGAAGTTGTCGGTCTCGAGAACGGAGTGGTAAGTGGCCCACTTGCCCGAACCAAGAGTGGGGAGGAGAACCTTCCCTCTGGGTCCCACAGCTTCCTTAACCGTCGGAGAATCAGAAGAAGCGGGATTCGAGGGAACGGATGGATCTACAGGTTTCGAGGGAGGCGTTGCAGGTGGGGGAGGCGCGGATAATTCCCGGGCCAACTCCCGAGAATCAGGCTTGAGATCCGACAGTTTGATGACGAAATTTCGGCCATTCATGAAAAGCGTAACGGTCTCCGCATCTCCTTGGACGAACTTGGCCTTGATCGTTCGACCCCCACTGTTCGTCCACTCATGGATCACGGACTGAGCGAGGACGATCTGGGTAATAGAAATCAGGAACAGGAGAGAAAACTTGATAGGTTTCATTTCTACGAGTTTGCCCAAAGAAAGAAAAACGTCAAACCTCGGAGGCCAGTTCGGGCAACTCTGATGCGATGGCATCAGCGAGAATTCGCCCAGCGGTGAGCAATCGGTATCGACCCCCCTCCTTTTCCACCAATCCTTCGTCCTCAAAACGCCGGAAGAACAGGCGCAAAGGATCAAAGGCAGAGAACGGGACTGAAAACCGGCGACCGATCTCGGCAAGATCGAAACCCGCGTTGAGCCGAAGCCCGAATAGCACGGAATCATGGGCAAGGCTTCTGTCGGAAAGCGCTTCGACGTCCTCAACCGGGGAAGCATTGTTTTCTTCGAGAGAGTGGCCCCATGCCTCGAGGTTGGAAACATTACGGTAACGTTTGCCGCTGAATTGAGAAGCAGCCGAAGGCCCATAACCCAGCCACTCGTTCATTCGCCAAGTATTCAGGTTGTGAAGCGATTCCATGCCTGTCCGAGCGAAATTGGAAATCTCGTACTGGCCGTAACCACGGCTAGGCAGGTATTCCCACGCCAATTCGTAAAAAGCCGCCTCCCGATCGGCATCTATGCTCAGTTCCCCCTTGGCCAAGCGCGCATACAAGGCCGTGTCCTCCTCAAAGGTGAGACAGTAGGTGGAAATGTGGTCGGGACTCAGTTCGACCGCCCGGCTAAGATCGCCTTCCCATTGCTCGATTGTTTGCCCGGGAGCACCGAAGATAAGGTCCAAGTTGACGGATTCGAAACCCATGTCTCGAATCAGATCGTAAGCGGACAGAGCTTTTTCGGGAGGATGCCGGCGACCCATTTCGCCCAAAAGTTCAGCATCGAAGGTTTGTACCCCCAACGAGACACGGGTCACGCCGCCTGCCTTAAGTGCCCCCAGCTTTTCCGGAGTTACTTCATTAGGCGCTAATTCCACGCTCCATTCCTTCACCTCGTCGCCGGACTTTTCCCGCACAATTTCGCACAACTCGGAAAGTTCATCGGGCGAAAGCACTCCCGGCGTCCCTCCGCCGATGAAAATCGTCTCCACCGAACGAGGTGGCGCAATCCGCATAAACTCTCGCCTCAACCAAATTATGTAACTTTTGATTGAGTTTTTTCTTGGTTTCTCTTGGTAGAACGCGCAAAAGTCACATGTGGACGAGCAGAACGGCACATGGACATATACGCCAAGCGGGTTTTGCTCTTCCTTGTTTTTATCTTGAACGTTCATGCCAAATTCACAGACAAAGAAATCATAAACCTCTTAATGACAATGCAACGCTTATTTCTCAAGTCCTTCATGGTCGCAACCGCTCTTTTCTGGTTAGCCGGTTGCAACAAGCCAAGTTTCATAAACCTCACGTCGGGAAACCTGAACCAGAATCCATCCGGCATCTACACCATGCAGACCGAGATCGACCTACAGGATCGGAACGTCATCGAAGATTCCATACAAGTATTCGCCGTAATTGGCGGACAAGAGGTACCGATGGTTACCGATCAATTGAACAACCGGATATGGAGTTGCGACTACAAACTCCCCGCCGGTTACGATGAGGCTGCCTATTACTTCCGGGCCGATTATGAAGTAAACAAAAACGGCGTTACCCGCAAAACGCAGAAAAAGAGCAAGTTACAGCGCTTCAGCTTGGAAAACCGCTACGTCGGCAACCTCGCCGCCTATCGGGCTCCCGTCGGTTCCGAGATCGCGGTGCAGGGACGCGGCTTCACTCGGCACGACAACGTGCGCTTCGGTGGCCAAGCCACCCAAACCAAATATCTTTCGGAAAATGAAATTAGATTCGTAGTTCCCGCCCTGCCTGCAGGAGTCGACTACCCGGTACAGCTCATCGGCGGGCCCTACGGCAGCTTGGACGTGGGAGATTTCCGTATCGACGAAAGCTCCCTTAGCGTATCTCCGCAAAGCATAGAAATCTCATCAGGGGAAAGTGAAGTACTCCTCTTCAAGATAGACTTCGAGGCCCCTGCTGGTGGATTGCCCGTCCAAGTCGAAACCGACGTGCCCGCCTCCGTCATCATGCCCGAGGCTCACATCCAAGAAGGTGCTCGCACCGCCAACATCCCCGTAAAGGGAGGGCAACCCGGAGCAGGCAATCTCTTCATCAAGATACCCGGCCTCAAGGAAGTCACCGTACCGATAAAGGTGCTCTAGTTTACTCCGTCGACATCGCCTTGCTCAGAGGTGGACGGCTTGACTTCCAAGGGCATCATACGGTAGAAGCACCCCTGCAAACGAAGGCCACCTTAGCTCAGTTGGTAGAGCAGGGGTTTTGTAAACCTCAGGTCGTCGGTTCGAGTCCGACAGGTGGCTCCATCTTCAGGAAGGGTGGCAGAGTGGTCTAATGCGGCGGTCTTGAAAACCAGCTCACCACTCAGCTACCCGCCACTGTACAAGCGGGAAAGATTAATCGCTTTTTATTTTTATGCGGTAAAGTGCCTAAAGCAGGCCCTTTTCGTTGGTAATTCGTTGGTAGGAAGCTGATTCAACTTTAAATTCTTTTTAATTAACGAGTTAAGTTCAATTTCTATGCCTTAATCCTTGCCTTGACCGCATTGGCATTTGGTCAAGCGCGGAAAGCATATACATTCAAAGATTGGTCAAGCCTTCGGCCAACGACTGCCCCTCAGTTAAGACAAAGGATTCATGCCCACAACAAGGGCGCAACCAATGGCCATACTATATATAGGCTTACTGCTCTGCTTCCTATTATTCATTAACTAAGGTACAAAAGATATAAAATGTAAGATTCTTTGGAGCTAAAGTAGAATTTCAGGATTTAACGCATATCATCCCATGTGCGAAGGGATAACATTAATTACTTCAGGAAGATCGCGGATGACATTGAGCGGGTCCATTACTTTAAAGGGGCTTACCTTGAACAAAAAGTCTTTGTATATGTAGAGCTTAGGTCTGATATAGAATGCCCAATCCAATATAAGAAAGCTTTCAAAAAACTCAGAGAGAATTATCTTAGGAAAATTGGATTTGCTGTATGCGGGACGATGGAGCACCAGACCCAAAAGCCATGGAATTACCATGCCCACCTTGTTATTTGTGCGAATCTTTCAGAAATCGATCAGAAAGAACTGATAAAACAATGGAAGCAGGCCGGAGGCTCAACGGTGCGGATAGATGCCCCTTGGCCCCACAACCGGTACCGCAAGTTGTTTTATTCGCTCAAAGCCTATAAGCAAGGGTGCCTGAAGGTTAAGTCACACAGGAAAGATCATCCCATCTGCAATTTGCTATATTGCAACTTGGGGCCTAACAAGCCCTGGCAAGACAAGCCTCTCCCCAGCAAGCATATTTACCATACAAAGCTTAAAACCATAGTAATTGAATATTTTAAACAAAAGAACATTCCCATTGATATAGATCCCATTTACAAAAAAAAGGACGATGCGCCTTAAAGCGCTTTTGGACAATAACTTACAATAGTTTTTATTGCATGAAAATTTTTATGTAATTAGTTCATAGAGGGCTTGAATTAAGCCTCTGCAGTTTTAGCTTGCCCCTTTTAGAAGTTGGGATTGCCGCGATATTTAAACACTTGTAATTTTGCCGCTTTGAAAAGTAAACTGTTTGAAATCAGAAGAAAAGATTGAACCCTATAAATTCTACAATGATTTCTAAAATACTTCTATTACCTACTATAGCTACTGCAATATTGGTTATTTTTCCGGAAACTAAGCTTCAAGCTCAATACCAAAGTATAAATTCAAGAGAAATTTTTGAGTTAAAAAATCAACTCAACTCAGCACGCTACAAGTTGGAAGGTGCACTGGGCGAGATCAACACTTTAGAATGGAAAATCAAAAACATTGAGAATAATCAAAGATTTGTCAACCAACCCACAGGCAATGCAGCGCAACAAATTCCTAGTACAATCGACAACAGACAATATTTCAACAAATCTGATGCGCCTAATCCAGCTGTAGCAAGAAACAAGACTCCTCAAAATCCTGATTCTAGCAGGAGTTCCCTAATAGGCGGTGATTACTGGACATTTGGATATTCTCGAGTCAGTCAGGATACACTCGACTATCAATCAAACCTTTTAACATTCGGTGGCTTATACCCGATGAATTCCAACCTTTCTGGTTTTGGTAACTTTTACATAGGCAAAGGATCTTACAATAATCGAAATAGCTTACTAAATTATTTTGAAGACAGTCTTTTGGAATATGGTTTTGGTGGTGGTGCGCTCTACTATTTCGACATAAATTTAGGTAATGGCATCATACGATCCATTAAGCCATATGTCAGCGGGGATTTCAGTTATGAATATAGCATTGGAAAAGCTCTTTCCAGTTGGGAGAATGGAAATTGGGGGTTCTACCCTGGGTGGGCTTTCGTTTTTGGTGCAGACGTTGGAGTAGAACTCCTTCTCGGAAACAGTTTTTCACTAGCAGCCTCTTTCCGTTTTCAAGACCTTGAACCTTCAACAGTTTTCGGTTTGGATGCTGCTTATTTCATTAGTGAAAAAATTGGTTTAAATTTCGGTTTAAATTTCGGTGATGGTTTTAGCAGATATGATTCTGCATTTTTAATTTCATTTTAATGATCTTCCGGTAATCCCTTTGTTTTGAGACGACCATAGATCTCAGGGGATGCGGTTACATAGTATAAAAAATGAATTGAGTTCATGTGCTTCTGCTTTGGCTTTGGAGCAATGCATAAGCCTAGATGACTTGGACAGAGTTATAGTGAGCGTGCGGGAGTATACCACGCCCCGCTTTCGCTCATCCTCAGGAGAGGGGCTAATACGTTTGTCAGAAGCTAATTCTTTTGAGATGCGTTGACTACGAAATCAGCTACAACTCCACGCGAGTTGAAGAAAACACTCAAAGAACTACTTTCCGTATCCATTTTACCTGCGAAAAGACCGACAATAGGTACATAAGTGGCGGGATTCATTCGAGCACTGGCATAAGAGTAGGTATAAGTCAATGAACCAGTCCGATCATCTCTGGAAGAATTCTGTGGGGGACCAAGCAATGCCTCGACTTGATTTCTAGACATACCTACTTTTAAGCTTTCAACCTGTTGTTGCGTAAGTTTAGAACCGGATTCATGCTTCCTACACCCCAAGAATGAAAAACATGTTGCGAGAAGTATGGTATAAGCGACTATTTTTGTAACTTTCATAGTTAAAAGCTTTACGATTATACGGTTAAGTCAACCTTTATCCATTTACTCAAGGCTTAGAAACCTGTGAGGGTGTCAACCCCTTGTGCCGCTTTGGGGGCGCTTACAGACCCTAACAGATGGTTTTAACTAACTATTTATCCCTAAGTATGTCTTCTATGACTTTAGCTAAACTACGCTTATCTCTAAAAGCTAAGAAGAGACCCAACAAAACAGTTATAACAACATATACCATATAATTACTTAAAGCGCTAAGAAAGAACAACTTATAAATTATTATAATTGATTAAAAAAATTAAGATTTAAGGATATTAGCTATTTGTTGTCTGCTAAACTCGGTACCCTTGCGGGTAGTAAAGCCTTCCTCTGTTATTTTATTAGCTATTGCTTGTAGCGTTAATTTCCCGTGCTGGCGCGGATTGCCTTTAAGCTCTTTTACGCGGTCCACCAGTAGGTCTTCTCCGGTTCGGTCCCCGTACGCATAATTACCACCCATACGCCCGCCTAAACGGGCCTTGCGTTTGCGTCCGCTCATTAAGCGATTGGTGGTTTTGATCTTATCATACTGGGCAATGCATTGGAGCAGAGAATTTATCATATCCATCTCCGGATTATCATGGACGCAGAGGTCGTTTCCCGTGCTTGCATCATAAGCTGAGATGCCGTGTTCCTTGCAGTCTTGCTTGATTATTTCTGCGGTTAGGATCGAGCGACTAAACCTAGTCGCATCACTAACGACAAAAGTCTTAACGCCGTTACTTTTCATTAAGGTCATCATCCGCGAGAATTCTTCGCGTTCCGTTAGGTCGCACCCATTATCTCCGCTCACGGAGCAATCATAGAAGACTTCCTTGATTTTCCAGCTTTTGGATCTAGCGAATTTGCGGACTGCCTTTAACTGCCGATCCTGACTGTCACTATCTAGAGCAAGCTTGGTGTTTTTATTACTTGTTCGAAGGTAAACGTAGATTTCTTGACTTTGCATACAATTAATCAATCAGAGTTCATGCATATTGTCAAAGTTATCTTGATAAATCTTGCATATAGTCGGTAAAGCGCTGGCGCGCATAGCATTAAGAAAAATCATCTGTGCGATTTACTCCCATTTTTGCCGCGGTGACCACCCCCCATTTTTCTGAATTTAATTCCAGAGGTATTTACGGATCGTAGCGGGGGGGGGGGCCCCAACTTCTCTCTCATCTTGGTTACGGTAGAGATAGTTTTCTCCAAATAAGAATTCGGTTGGGCATTTAAAACTACAGGTCTCCAGATTGCATTCAAAAAAGCCTAAAGCACACTATCTAAAGGTGCTTTCGTAATTTGAGATACATCCGGCATTGTAAATTACAATTAAACTCCAGTGTGTTTCAAATTACAGGGGATTTATCCGCGTTTTGCAGAAGATCGGGCCACTGGAACTGTTTTTTCGCATTAGTTTCAACGTGAGGCGGATCCCACCATCCTATCCGGTAGTAGGGCTTGCCATTGTTATCCATCATTTGGGTCTTAACTGCACCCAATGCGCGGTCATAGACTCCGACCAGCCTTTCTCGGGGTGATGTGCCTTTGGGGATAATCATGGGAAGAGCTTGTTTAAGGTATGAGCAGTCATGGCTCAGGGAAACGTCCATAGGACGGAGATAGACGGCCCTTATCGGATTGTCGGGCATCTCATGAAGGTGGTTCAGTAGTCTGCGCAACGCCCATAAGGGATTACAGGTTCCATCGTATTCATCTACGTGACGCCAAAGTAAATTAAGATACAGAATCGGCCACTCGGGCTCTTCGATGTTTAAGTTGTCGCTGGACGGAGACTTTGGACCATAAAGCAGGTATACCCCTTTACCAATTCTCGCCTCCCATGACAAAATTTGTTTATCGGGCCGCTTTTGTAGCGATATACATCGTAAAGGGCAGTGCTCGGAAGCCCATTTATTCACAGGATAAAAACAGTCTTGTTCTCTCGTTGCCCATTCCGACTGAGCGCAAGAAGGTACAAAGAGCTTGCCGTATATAGCCTTGTAGGTCAATTCGGCCATCAAGGGGTCGGAATCCTCAGCGACGCCTGGCATTGGCCTTATTGGCCAATTGGAATCGAGCGAGCCTTTAAGGTACTTTGGAATAAGTGCAGAGATGCAGATAATTACACCAAAGATAAAAGCATTCATTCCCATGCCTATTGGAGTGCCTTTGGGCTACTTTAGAAGGAACGGATTGCCCGATGAAAGCGGCGCTCCGTTCGGCCTCACTCGGTCAACCCATCAATGCATTCGCAATCAAACGGTAAGATGCGGCTTACAAGTCGATCCGATTACCTGCTTGCCTTGATCGAAGTCCGACAAGTCTTCTCGCCACCCCGAACGATGCAGACCCCAGTCATGGCAGAGGAACGCCCCCATCGTCCTCTCGCATCGAAGCTTTTTTAACATAAGCATCAAGAGTCTCGGAACGCCAAACCGAAAGACCACCCCCACCGGCCTTCAATGGCCCGCCAATAGAAAAGTATTTCTTCCCCTCTCCGTCCGGAAGGTTTTGAACATAGTGCTTGTCGAGGATTCGGGCGCTATTGCCGGCCACTCTCGCGATTTGAGCCATAGACCTTTCCTTATCAAAGTTATATAGATAGGAAGCCCAACTCCTCCGCATGATATCGGTTTCCCATTTCACAATGCCGGCAGATTTATAAATCTTTTGAAAGCTCGACCTTAGCCCCTTGCCCGGGACAATCGGAAGATGCTCCACGCTCTTCAAAAGTGCCAAGCAATTGGGCGGGATTGGAGCTTGTCTTGGCTTCCTCGTCTTGGCCGACGAACCTTGAACGAAGACCTCCGGATTCTCCCCTTCAAGCTTCAAGTCTTTCCAAGTCAACGGATCATTTCCTTCCCCACCATGCTGATCGTATTCGCCACCGTGAATCTCATCTGGGCGAAGGCCACAGAATAAGGCAGCCGAAAGGTATGCGAGGCATTTGCCACCTTGATGCGCCGTAGCTTCATCAATCAACTTTTTGACAACCTCAACATCGAGGATAGTCTTGGGAGGAGGAATATTTTTTTCCTTTATTTCTCTCGCCATGACCTTGGCCGGATTGACCTTGATGTATTCGTGCGTAACGCAAAATTCCAGCAGTGCCTTGATCGGCATCAAGATATTTTTACTATTTCGGAGAGAAAACTTTTTCTTCTTCGGGAAGACGAATTCCTCGATATGGCGGGCCTTGATTTCGCGGACTTGGAGACTTCCGTACTTGGCCCGAAAGTCATTAGTCCTTTGCTCTCGGCCCTCAAGGGTACGGAGCCTCAAACCGGTTCGCTTGCCATTTTCCATCCATTCCTCGAAAGCCTCGCTAACGGTACGATTCTTGCCCCCATGAAACTCCAGCCAATGCTTAGCGACATCGCAAAGGGTAATGCTTTTCGGCAACAAGCTTCTCGCTATTTGAGCGTCCGACAATTGAACCTCATCAAGAGTAGTCGATTTCAAGCCAAAGCCGGCTTCCCGTTGCTCCATGGCCCAGCGATATTGGTGAGTCCACTCCATGGCTTCCTCATGCCTCATAAACGACTCGATCCGGATAGCCCTCCCCGTCTCGATCCCGCCGACCACGAGCTTTTCCTCCTCACCAAATTTATTGTGACCAAGATTGGAATTGGTTGCCTTGACGCGAACCCTAAAATTCCCGCTTTTATTATTGATGCCCGTGAGGGCGAATCTTATGCTTTTGAGCTTATTTATATGAACTTCATGGATAAAGACATCGCCGACATTTCTGACCACTTGGTTTTTTCGACTCACGAAACCGATTGTTGGATTTTTGTTGGTAACGGTCAATCGGAATATTCCGACTGATCGCTTAAGTCGTTGATCCAGAAGCGATAGGAAGGGTGGCAGAGCGGTTTAATGCGGCGGTCTTGAAAACCGCTGAGCCGGAAACGGTTCCGGGGGTTCGAATCCCTCCCCTTCCGCCATCAGTACTGGGACTTAAGAAAATCGAGTTCTTCGTGCATCCAAACGGATTATGCAAAATAATGCTCATTAATGAGATAAAATGAGAGAATTCTGTCCGAAACTGTCCGAAAACAAATAAGGGCAAGAAGGGAGATCTATCCCCCGAAAGTTTAATCATTAGATTTAAATCCAATTAAGATCCTTCCTCGGACCAACACAGCTTAATTCTCTTATTGGGAAGAAGCATATTTTAGCCAGTATCGCGGCAATCCCCAATAAAAAACGGCGCTGCGTTCGGCCTTAGGTCGCTCCCCGCGCAGGCTCCGCTCTGCTCGGCGGCTCCCTACGGCTCACTCCGCCTACTTGCTGGCCGGTCGGAGACTGAGGCGGAAGCCCAGGATGAGGTTGTAGCTGAAGGCGGGCAAGAACCAGCTCCGATCCGCGGAACGGGCGTCGCCCGCCGAGCCGCCCCAGGAACCACCGCGTATGACGCGGAGGGAGCCGTCCGCAGGACCGACAGGATCACGCGCTGCACCGGTTGGGTAATCCCTATACCAGTCCGCGCACCATTCCAATACGTTCCCGTGCATGTCGTGAAAACCCCACCCGTTCGCAGGATACTTCCCCACGGCCGTGGTCTCACCGGGACCACCAGAAATATTGGCCTGCCCGGAAGTCAGGCCGGCCCCGAAAGAAAAGGCCGTCTTCGTCCCCGCTCGGCAGGCATACTCCCATTGAGCCTCCGTCGGCAATTGGTACGTCATCCCCGCAGGGAGCCGGCCCGCCGTACGTTCCGATGCTGTAAGCTTGCCGCAGAAAGAAGTCACGTCCGTCCAAGACACCTTCTCCACAGGACGGTCCGCCCCCTTGAACTCGCTCGGGTTGCTTCCCATCACCTTCTCCCATTGCGACTGCGTCACCTCGTGCTTGCCGAGGTGGAAACCTTGCGTCAAAGTTACAGTGTGAGGAGTTTCGTCGTCGAAACGATCCTTCTCGGACGACGGACTACCCATCTCGAAGCTCCCGGGCTTCACCCACAGCATATCCATGGACAGGTCGGCTATGGTGAAAGTTTTTGCGACAGCTTCCGAAGTATTGGTCGATACCTCGACCGATGGTTTCACCAGATTTCTATCCTTCGGCAGTTCCGGATTGGAAGCGAGGACAGGTAACGGTTTCTCAGAACCTTGCGAAGTTGGCGTATCATCCTCCACGACTTTCGTAGTTTCTTCATCCTCCCCACACCCCGCCATCAGCAGGGCAACAAACATCGTAACAAGTAACTTCTTCATCCGGTTACCGTAGACCTTTAGTACTCATTCCACTAGTACAAGTTTCAGGAGATATTGTAAGGTCGTAGTCGAACAACCCGAAGGGCAAGTAACAGCCGTAAAGGGACGCAATTTCCGGTTTCACCTCTAATCGAAAAGCCAAAGGCAAAGGCATCCGCTTTTCCTAAAGTCGACCCGGAGGTTCTGCCGGTGGTTCCGGTTCGGGCGGAGTTTCCGGCGGGGGTTCGGTTCCGCCTCGACCGTGGAATTCGTCTATTTGGTCGGTCTCGGCAAATCGATTGAAGGATGCCCGTTCCACGGGTTGAGATAATTTGAGGAGTAATTCCTCGTTTTCCCTGTCTAGATAAAAGATCTGGAGGAGCTTGGAGTGGGACTCGTTGACGAGCTTCTTCGAGTCGTCGAAGGGGGAAAACAATTCTGGCTGAAGGCGCTTGAGGTTGCTGAGAGACTCGTCGAGCTTGGGGAGGATGGCTTTCTTACGTTCTATCAAGCTCTCTTCGGGAGCGGTCTTTTGGGTCTTGAGCCAAGTGTTTTCCTCAAGCAGCAGGGCATGAACGTCTTCACAAAGGCCAAGGTGCCGGACTAGTACGTCGCAAGGTTCCATGCCACAAAGGTGGCGAATCGTTCCCGATTCGTCAAAGGTAGAATTTCGGGATTGGGAAAATCAAACAGAGTCCGGCGAGGACAGGCGAACGGTTTACCCCGACTTGACACCCAAACGATTGGCGGACTGCCTAATGCTCCGAGTATCCTCCAATTGTTCCCGTCGCCACTTGGCCATCCCGAAAACATACTTGAGGTATTTGTTTTCGACAACGCGCTTGGCGGCGGTCGCGCTCCCTTGGTTAACTTCGTCGCGAACCTCTTGATAGGTTTCGACGGCTTGTATGTATAGACCAAGCTTTTCTTGGCAGAGAGCAATTTGATAAAGAACGGGGACTCGCCAGTCCGGCGACATGTCGATTTCACGCATGGCCTCGTAAACCCGAAGCGAGGAATGATAATCGCCTTCCTCGAAAAACTTGTTTGCCAAATAGTTGCCGGTTTTCTTCTTCCAGTAAATCCAGAGTCCCTTCATGCGGGCAAGTTCGTTGTAATCCAAATCCTTGGCTGGTTTGCTTCTGGCCTCCTGCTCAATTTTTTCAGGCCGGAAGGGGGCGCCTTCCAAGAGGGCAAGGAGTTCGACAATCGCCTCCTTGCGCATATCGAGCTTATCGTAGGTAAGAGCAAGCACGTAGTGGGCCTCGGGAACGTACTGGCTTCCAGGAAAGCTCTGTGAAAAGCCGCGGAGGTCGAGTTTAACTTGTGCAAAATCCGCCTTGGGCAAGTTCTCCAACTTGTATTGAGGTTGTACCGACGAATTCGCCGACATTTTCTCCTCTTTCTTTATGTTTTCGCGCGCTCTGCGATAATGCGAAAGAGCATGCTTGAAAAGAACTTCGGCCCTATCGCTATCATCCATGTCTTCAACGCGAATTATGCGGCCATAAAATTTGATGGACCCATCGTAATCCTCGGCGTCTAGGTAAGTTGCGGCAATCTCGACCATCGCTTGCTTGGCCACGGCATCGTGTCGAGTTTGGCGAGAAGAATAATCTTTATCGGGATTATCCGAAGGAACCTCCCCCAAAACCATGGTGGAGTTCATGGCATCGTAGAACTTGTTATTAGCCATTTGATGGGCTCCCAATTTCCGATAGAGTTTCCCTAGGCGGAAATGAGTCTCGGGAATCGTAGGCGCGCCGCGTTTAATACCTCTAACCCAAGCTCCGATGTCTCCTAGGTCGGATCGCAGTTCGGAAATCCCCGGAGCCGACATGTATTCCTCAAAGGGATATTTCTCGTCGGAAGCGAATTCCTCGAGAAAGCGCTCATAGGTTTTTGCCGCATCGACCCACGCACCGTTGCGTTCGTGCATGCGTACGAGCGAAATTAATATGTCGCGACGATAGCGCTTGTAATTAGGAAGGTTAAGGCGCCCCAGAACGCGATTACAGTAGGCAGTGGCTTTAAAGACGGAACGCGTGACATAAGGATTGCCGGTGCCGCCCGAGGCCTTTTTCGTTTCGGAGATGGCCTCTTCGATTTTGTGTTGCAGCTCCTCGTCCGCTTCGTCGCCAAGGACGAAGTAGGGTTCCACGTCGACTTCGAGTTCCAGTTGAGCATTCTCCTGCTCGTAGAGATTAGGTGTTTCCAGAATTTTGTCGCCGGATTCAATACCTGACGAAGATGAGCTCGGTTCCGAAGAAAGCAACGATGACTCGGAAAGCTCGGGCTTTCCATTAGGATCGCGCAGGAGCTTGACTTTGGTGGGTTCACCAAAAGGGTCGACCCGTTCGAGAAGCTGCTCCAACGTAAAGTCCTGAAAATTTTCAGGGGATGATTCGGAACCACCCCCGGTTCCACCTACGATGGGTTTGGCAAGATCAGGTTCATTAATGAGATTCGAAGGTTTCAACGCCTTGTTGTAACGGAAGGAACCAGCGTCTTTATCATTTGGCTGGGGGCGAAGAGGAGAAACCAGAGGAGCAACCCTGCTAGGATAAGGTGATGGCCGGGGTTGCGCAACCGGAGAAAGCTGAATGGCCGGACTTCGATCAAAGCCTTGTATGAGCTTGTCTACGTCCTTGAGCACTTCGTCGATCGGTTGGAGAGTAGCGGAATTTTGTCCGTACAACGAAACGCCGAAGCAGATTAGAATTAAATAAAAAAAGTGAAATGGAGTTTTCATCGTGCGTATCGTGGCGAATTAATTATTGTCTCGGGCGTCTTATGTACTTGGCTTCCGATCTGATTTCAAGGTTTGCGGGAGCGGCGGAATAAGGTGGAATGAAAGGGAGAAAGCCCGGTATGCCCGAACTGCTTTTGATTTGTTCTCTCTCGAGGGCATCGATCAGATCGTCTGTCGAAGGCTCGCGATTAGCGGGGACGTCAAAAGGATCCGAAGCCGGCAAGACGACTTGAGGAGCGACCACGACGGGTGGCGGCCCTTCAGGCGAGGTGGTCTTGGACACTTCAACGGACGATGCCTCGGGAGTGCTGGCGGACGAAGAAGCGATGGTCGCATTGGATTCAATCGTAAGGACGGGCAGTAGAAGTAGGTTGTACCGATCTGCAGGGATGGGGTTCGGCACTCGGAGGGCAAGTGCCGGAGGACGGAAGGACTTGAGGTAACCGTCTTGCTTCGGTTCAGGTGCGTCGAATCGCTTGAGGATAGCCCCGGAGGCCGAAAAAGCGACCATCAGCAGGAACAGGGCGAACACGCGCGGAATAAAGTTTGAATAGTTCATAAATGACATGAATTTGGAATGAGTACTTTAAACAATCGACTGGATTTGGGAAAACTTTACTCTTTTTTTTCCATAGCATGCCTCCATTCTTCCGGCAGGTCGGGTTGATTGGCTCGATGAACAGCCAAAAGGTCCTCCATGTGATGAATGTCCAAGGGATGGATACGATCATCTTCAAAACGGGTTGCATGGATCTCGAAAGGGTTACCGTAATTGAAGATTCGTTCACTAGTCTGGGCCCATATTGCATAGGGGACGGAAAGCGCCTCACCCGTATCCGCCGCGAGCGCAACCGCCTTGGCCACCACTTCGGGCAAACATTCGGGGAAATTGCAATTATAGTTCACGTGAACGTCACAAGGGAAATGCTCGATGATATGACGAAAGACCGGAATTGAAGCCATGTCGTCTCCCGCGAGTTCCGGTGGTCGCAAAAGAATTTCAGCGTTCGATTCCATGCAAGTCCTGGCTATCAATTCGCTGTCCGTGGAGAGCACGACTCGGTCGACGATCGGGCAAAGTTCCAGAAACCTGACGGCCCGCAACACAAGAGGGACGCCCTTGTAGGGAAGTAAGTTCTTGTAGGTCAGACGCTTACTCCCCAGTCTAGCAATAACCGAACCAATGACTTTCATACCATACATATTATGAACACTTCCGACGGCAGGCAAGCTTTGCCTCAATTAAAAACGGCTTGAAAGAAGGTCTTCAGCAAGATTGCCTTGTAAACGTGTCGAAAGATATTCCATATTCTCGTCAGTGGATTGAAGAGCAGGACATCCAATCCGTTGTCCAAGTCCTGAAGTCGGACTATCTCACTCAGGGTCCTGCGGGCGAGGTTTTCGAACGCTCGTTGGCAACCTACTTCGGAGTCAAGCGGGCAGTAGTTTGCTCGACGGGTACAGCAGCCTTGCACTTAGCCTACGCCGGCATGGGCGTGAACGAAAAATCCCTTGGACTTGTCCCTCCCATTACTTTCGCCGCCACAGCCAACGCCTTTCTTTTTCTCAACGCCGAGGTGGCTTTTTGCGACGTCGATCCGGTCACGGGGCTTCTGGCAACCGAAAACCTCGAATCCGTGATGCAGGAAAGGTCGTTCGACAGTTCTGCCGTAAATCTTGTGGCTCCAGTTTCTTTTGCAGGCGCCCTCGCCCCTCTTGGGGAATCGGCGAAGATTTCCCGGAGATTCGGTTTCTCACTCGTGGAGGACGCCGCTCACTCGCCCGGAGCTTGGAGCGAAGACGGCGGGACTCGCGAACGCAGTGGAGCCTGCGACCATACGCAAGCGGCCATACTGAGTTTTCATCCGGTGAAACACATATGCTGCGGCGAGGGGGGTGCAGTCCTCACCAACGACGAGGAACTCGCTGACCGCATCGTCCATCTCCGCAGCCATGGCATTGCTCGCCCGAACGACCCCGACGGCACCAGACCGTGGTTCTACGAACAAACCGAACTGGGCTGGAACTATCGTCTCACGGATATCCAGTCCGCCTTGGGCATTTCCCAGTTGGCTCGTCTCGACCAATTTCTCGAACGCCGCAGGGTTCTAGCCTCACGATACCAAAATTCTTTGTCCACTGCGCCATTTTCGGATATTTTCTCCCTGCCTCTCGCTAATCCCGGTCACGCTTGGCACCTCTATGTCATTCGCTTTCACAAAACCGGTCAACGCGACAAAGCTCACCTATTTCTGAAGGAACGCGGAATACACACGCAAATCCACTACGTACCCATCTATCGACACCCTTACTACGAAAGACATTTCGGAAAGATTCGCTTACCGGGTGCGGAAACCTTCTATGAAAGTTGCTTGAGCATTCCCCTTTTCCCAAAAATGACCGACTCCGAGCAAGACCGAGTAATCGAAACCCTCGCCGACTACGCGGAGCAAGCGACATGAGTCTTTTCTCACCAAATCCCAAGAGCGGTTACCTCGTCTTAGGTGATTTCGTTGCCCAATTCCGCGATTATAAAATCTCCTCCATCCATATGGACGACGCTCTGCCAATCATGAATTGGCGAAACGAACAAATCTCCGCCCTTCGGCAAAATCAGCCGCTCGTAGAAGGCGAACAACTTCGCTACTTTCGAAACGTCGTTTCCCCAGGTTTCGGGCAACAAAAACCTGAGCAAATCCTGCTTCGATTCACGCATCGAGATACCCTTATCGGCTACGGGGGTCTTGTTCACATCGATTGGTCCGGTCGCATCGGAGAAGTATCTTTCCTGCTCGAAACCGAACGAACAAAGGATGTTCGCAACTACGGGATGGAATGCAGTATCTTTCTACAACTTCTGAAAAAATGCGCGTTCGAGAACCTCGATTTCAATAAAATCTACACCGAGTCCTACTCCCATCGACTTTGGCATGTCCAAAGTATAGAAGCGGCCGGCTTCCGAAGAGAAAAGGTTCTTCCCGATCAAACCACGGTGGATGGCAAGTCGGTGGACGCCATAGTCGCCTCATGCCTGAAGGAAGAATACTTAAAGAGTATCCCCGACTGACCGTAACAGTGCCCCACCCTATTCTTCTCCTCACCAGTTTGTCGGCAAAAAAGTCGCTCTACGACTATGTGCTGAAAGACGCTCGTCGCTTTCATCCCGATGCACGCCTAATCGGTGCCGATTCCAATCCTGCATGCCCCGGAGCCCAACACGCGGAGGAATTCATTTCGATGCCCCCTCTATCGGAGCTAGACCCGACAGGTATCTGTGAATTTTGTATTAACCACCGCATTTCTCACGTCATTCCCACAAGGGACGGAGAACTCTCCTTTCTCGCGGAAACCGGAAAAATCCTTGGGCAAGAAAACATTCATGTTTTCGTTGCACCGCCCGAACCACTCTCAAAATGTCTGGACAAACTGGTCTTTCCCGAACGATTGGCAGCGGTCGGAATGCCGGTTATTTCCGCATGCTCAACGATTACCGAGCTACCCGACGATCGCTTGGTAGTAAAGGAAAGGTATGGTTCCGGTTCCGAACAAATAGGCATAGACCTTACACGAGAAGCAGCCGAGATTCATGCTGGAAAACTTGAGAACCCCATATTTCAGCCCTATGTAAGAGGGCGTGAATTCAGCGCGGAAGTCTGGTTGGACAAAACAAGTCGTGCTCACGGAGTGGTGTTACGCTGGAGAACGCTAGTTGTAAGCGGGGAGTCCCATCATACGGTCACTTTTCGCAACGAGGAATGGGAGGATCTCGTCGTCGCTTGTGTTGAGACCTTGGGTCTCACCGGTCACGCCCTCGCTCAAGTCATCGTGGACGAAAATGATTCTCCACACATTGTGGAAATCAATCCGCGCCTAGGCGGAGCCTCTCCCCTGTCCCTAGCCTGCGGACTCCACTCGATCGAATGGTTCCTTCGCGAAACCGCAGGTGAAGTGATGTCTCTCGGCTCAACATTCAAACCTTCTCCGGGGAAAAGCCTGACCCGTGAAGGGGATCGAGTGACCATCGAACTCTGATCCATCGGTTGAGAAAGTTCTCACAAACCGTTTCCTCTCGACTCCAAACGAGACCGAATTAGTGTAATTTCTCCATGTCGGCCATAGTCGTAGCAGTTGGAAATCAAAAGGGTGGCGTGGGGAAAACGACCACCACCGTAAATCTTGGGCATGCTTTTGCAGCATCAGGCGTACCTACCCTGATTGTGGACCTTGACCCCCAGGCCAATGCCACCAGCGCCTTGGGCTTTGAAAAAAAGCCGGGAGCGGGCATCTATGGCCCTATTACGGGAAACGGTTCCGCCAGCGAGCAAGTACAGGCCACGCGTTCAGAAAACTTGTGGATTCTACCATCCGAACTGGATCTTGCCGCGGCTGAGCTCGAACTGGGTGGTCAACCCGACTACCTCCTGAAGCTAAGAGAATGCCTAGCAACCCTGAAGGAAGACTATGGTCTGAGCTTGATACTCGTGGATTGCCCCCCGACCTTGGGATTGCTCTCGATGAATGCTCTTTGCGCCGCCGATTATCTGCTCGTTACCCTACAGTGCGAATACTTGGCGCTGGAGGGACTTGGACAGATCCTCGGCGTGGTCGATCAGTTGCGGGAATCAGGTGCGAACAAAGACCTGAAGGTGGGAGGCATCGCAATGACGATGTTCGACAACCGCACACGCCTTTCCTACGACGTATGGGAAGAGGTGAGGACGCACTATCCTCAACTCATGTTCAGCACGGCGATTCCTCGCTCCGTCCGCCTCAGCGAGGCCCCCAGTCACGGACAGACCATTTTTGAATACGATCCCGCGGGGCCGGGAGCACAAGCGTACCGCAACCTCGCCGACGAGGTTTTGTCCCGCTTTTTCCCACAATCTCTGGAAAACTCGTGAACTGGATTCGCAGGCTCACGGGCAGAATCCGTTACGACGGGACGGAAACGGACGATCCTCCTTCCGCAGAGGAGGAAAGTGCCCTGCAAGCCTTGGAGAAACGGCTCGGTTATCGTTTCCGCAACCTATCACTCTTGCGACGGGCGACCACCCATCCATCCCTTGCCGAAGATTGCCGTGGTTGCGAAGACAACCAAAGACTGGAATTCCTCGGAGACTCCATACTGGGAGCGATTCTCGCCGAAAAGCTTTTTCGAATTTTCCCCGAAGACAACGAAGGCATCTTGACGAAAGGACGCTCGGTACTGGCCCGCGGCGACTACCTCAGCAAGCTAGCGCGCGCTCTGGGAATTCACGAAACAATGAGGATGAGTCGAGCGGAGATTCGAGACGGAGGTAATGAGCGAGACTCCACATTGGAAGACGCCATAGAAGCAATAGTAGGAGCCATTTATCTGGACTCCGGCATGCAAGCCACTCGCAAAACGGTGCTTTCATGGTATGGAGACATGGAGGAAATCTTGTCCGAGGCCATGGAGGATTATAATCCCAAAGGACGCCTGCAGGAAATCGCTCAAGCTCTACACGGACCAGACCAAATCCGCTACTTGATTGATCGCGAAGAAGGCCCTTCTCATAGGAAAAGATACTCCGTTTCAGTCGAGGTCGCTGAGTGCAAATTAGGCTCGGGATCCGGTCGAAGCAAGAAAGAGGCTGAAGAAGAAGCGGCTCGAAAGGCTTTGCAATCCATTAGTCGAAAGCGAAAAAAAACGAACAAACGCGCAACCGGATCTCGGCAAAAGAACGAAAGCAAGAAGTGATGCATCGAAAAGCCGAAATGTCTTACCAAAGATTCCTTGACATGCTGATGCTCGCATTGCCCCTTTCGAAGACAGAAGTGTTTGTCAGCCCGCAATGGAAAGCATTTTCTCCAGTCCGAGGATTGATTAAGTTTATGCTCAACCACCAGCTAAACAGGTAAGGGAATGAAAAGGGTGGTCATTCCTTCGGGTCGTGACGCTATGTTTTTGCACGGCGCACCCGAGGCGGCAACTGCAATTCTGGCAGCCGACTTCATCTATAAGGCAAAGCCAAAAGTCGTAATCTTACTCACTGAATCCATCCCCAAGGCTGAAGAGTGGGCTGAAGACGTTGCGGCATTCCTAGAGTCGGCCAAGCCGGATTCCCGTATCCGCATGCACCTATTCGACGAACCTCCTTCGACCGAAAACCCGGACGCATTCGACAGGATTTGCGACAGGCTCGCAGTGCTCTCCGCCTTGGGTGAGCTTTCAAATAAAGAGAGAGCCTCCTCGGAGAGTTCCATCCTGCTTCTCGCCGCAACTCCCGAATCGATCCTCGCACCATGCCAGTCAGTGGAATCGCACGAAAAAAACGAGCTGATCGTGAGGCCGGGAGAAAAACTTTCCTTCCAAAGTTTCATCGAAGAATTGGCCGAGCGATTCGATTATTCCTCGGAAATTCTTTGCGAAGCTCCCGCTCAATTCGCCGTCCGCGGAGGGTTGATTGACGTGTACCCCGTAAACGGAGAGTTTCCAGTGAGGATCGACTTTTTCGGGGACGAGATTGAAGATCTGAGAAGATTTGACCCTAATACGCAACGTACGATCGAAAGCGTGGATTCCGTAACTTTGGCCTCTGCGGGAAGCACCGAGGACAGGGAGGTCGAGGGAGCGTTTTTCGGACATCTCAAATGCCCCGTCACTTGGATATTGAGAGAACCCGAAGATCTATTGGTACGATCCCCATTGATTTTCCACTATTCGGAAAAAAGAAAATCCGCTCCCAAATGCTTTATCGACGCACTGGAAAGAAAGGCGGCCAAGAAAGACAAATTCCTAGGCATGGCTGAAATCGACTCTGGTCGAGGAATCTTCGACAACGCTCCTTGCCATGAAGAAAAAGTGGAAACGTTGGAAAGCCTACGCCATGAAAACTCCCTTGATGAGCTCGGTCTCGAACGTTTCGAAAGCGAACGATCCGGACGCAAAGCCTATCTGCAAGGTTTGCTTCTGCGGGCGAGAGAGGGGTTTTCCGTACAAATAGCCGCCGGAGTTGACTCGGAAAAACGACGAATCACCGAAACAATTGAGGAAGGGGAGGAGTTACAGGATCTTCAAGTAACCTTCCTCCAGATGGGGCTGAGAGAGGGATTCGCTATCGTCCTGCCGCCCGGCGAAAAGTTTCTGGGAAGAAAAATCGCACATCGAGAAAAAGGATTACTAGTAGCCACCGCCAGAGAAATACTAGGTCGAGAAAGGAGTCGACGCCCCGAACGGTCGAAACGCATGGTGGCGCAAAGACCGCAGGTGGACCAGGCTTTGGACTTTGCCGAACTGGTCGAAGGCGACTTCTTGGTGCACCTTCAGCACGGCGTATGTCAGTACAAATGCATCCAGAGGATAAAGGACGAAGACCGTGAGGAGGAAGCCGTAACGGTTGAATTTGCTGATGGAATCCTGCTGCACGTGCCCTTGCCTGAATCGCATTTGCTTTCACGTTACGTAGGTCTGGTCAAAAGTCGTCCGAAATTGGCTAAACTCGGGGGCAAGTCCTGGTTCAAGGCAAAGGAGGCGGCCGAGCAAGCCGCTCTCGACATGGCCGCTGACTTACTTCGCATGCAAGCCGCTCGCGAGGCTGCGGAAGGACACGCATTTCAGCCGGACGATGAATGGCAAAAAGAGTTCGAGGACGCATTCTCCTTCACCGAAACTCCCGACCAGTTGTCGGCCATCGAGGCCGTCAAAAAGGATATGGAAAGTCGCGCCCCGATGGACCGGTTACTGTGCGGAGACGTTGGTTACGGGAAGACCGAAGTCGCATTGCGAGCAGCGTTCAAGGCAGTCATGGATGGTCGACAGGTAGCCGTGCTCGCCCCCACTACCGTCCTATGCCAACAACATCTAAACGTATTCAGAGAAAGGGTCGCAGATTTTCCCGTGACGGTGGAAACCTTGAGCCGATTACGTAGCCCAAAGGAGCAGAAACGTATTCTCGCGGGAGTGGCGAGCGGAGGAATCGACATTCTGGTGGGCACTCATCGAATTCTGAGCGCGGACGTCAGGTTTCGCGATCTGGGCCTTCTCGTCGTAGACGAAGAGCAACGATTCGGAGTGCGGCACAAGGAAAGCATCAAGAAGATGAAAACTTCCGTCGACGTACTGACCCTAAGCGCAACTCCCATTCCAAGAACGCTCTATTTCGCAATGGTAGGCGCAAGGGCGCTGAGCTCGATCGAAACAGCCCCCGTCAACCGGCGTCCCATTCGCACCGAAGTGATGCGGCACACGCCGGAAGTCGTCAAGAAAGCAGTGGATGCTGAAATACGGCGCGACGGACAAGTTTTTTATCTCCATAACAAAGTCAAAACCATACAAGCCGTGGCCCGCCGGCTCAATGAAAGGTTTCCTAAGATCCGAATCGCAGTGGGGCACGGCCAAATGGGAGAAAACGAACTGGAAGACGTAATGACTAAATTCGTGGCTCATCAATACGATATGCTTGTCTGCACAACGATAATCGAGGCGGGCATAGACATTCCCAATTGCAACACGATCATCATCGAAGGCGCCGACCGATTCGGGCTCTCGCAACTTTATCAACTTCGCGGTCGCGTAGGAAGATTCGACAAGCAAGCCTATGCCTACCTCCTACTAAACAGTCACAAACCAGTTTCGGACAAGGCCCGGAAGCGACTTTCAGCCATCCGGCAAATCACGCGACTGGGGGCAGGATTCCGAATCGCCTTGAGAGATCTGGAGCTAAGAGGCGCGGGAAATCTTCTTGGAGGCGAGCAGAGCGGGCACGTGGCAGGCGTGGGATTCGACCTATATTGTCGTTTGCTCAAACAAAGCGTGGCTCGTCTAAAGGGAGACGAGAACGCCATTCGTTCAAGGGCGACCGTGCGTTTAGACTTCACCACAAGCGGAGTTCTCTCCGAAACTGATTCACCAGAACCTGAGATCGCGGAAGACGTCACGGATGTCATCGGAGCCTATATGCCCGAACACTTCGCTGCAGAAACCCGACTTCGCATCGATTTCTACCGCAAACTGGCCAATGCCATAGACGCCAAGGAAGTGGAGGGCATTGGAGAGGAATTGACGGATCGTTTTGGAGAATTGCCAAGGGAAGCCAAAGCTCTTTTGCTTGAAACGGAAATTCGTTGCTTGGCCGAAGAGGCCGGATTCGATCGACTCGAAACTGAAGGAAGTTCCCTGCAATGCCGCTTTGCCAAAGGGAAAAAGCCTAACAAAGACAATAAATTCCTAAAGATGGCGGGTCGCTTCCCAAAACTTTCGGAAAAAGAACCTTTTTTGAAGTTGAAGGAAATCGTTCGATTTCTCAAACTGCGAATCCATGCAAAAGAAGTTGAATAAAATAATCACTTTCAATCCCGCGGCGTTATTGCTGCTTACAGCAATCCCCTTGGTTTCACTGAAAGCCGATCTGGTGGAGATCAACAGGGTGATGGCAAAAGTGGAGGACCGCATCGTAACCAGGGGCGAAGTGGACAAGGCCATGGATATGCTCAACTTCACCAAGGCCGAAAAAGACTCTAGAGCCAAGGAGTTCGTGGACGGTAAGATTGATCGCCTGCTCGCCATTCGCGCTTTCCATGATAAAGGTATGATTATACCCGACTCCTATCTGGAGAACGAGTACAACAAACATCTCATTCGGGAATTCAACGGCGACCGAAAACTATTTCGGGACATACTGCTGAGCCGTAATCAGTCGCAACTGGAATTCCGGAAAGACTTGGAGGAGGAACTCATACACGGTCATATGCTTAATGCCCGACGTCGATCTAAAGAGGAAGTTAGCCCTGACAAGGTAGAGCAATACTACCGTGAAAACCGTGTTCAATTTCTAACCGATGAAAAGGTTCGCCTCCGGGAAATCGTTTTTTCACAAATCGCCGGTGAACCGGAAGTCGTCCTTCTCCAGCAAGCCCAGCAAGTAATCGACCAGATAAAGGTTGGTGTAACTTTTGAAGAACTCGCTAAAAAACATGGGCAAAGCCCTTACAAAGCAAAAGGCGGGGATTGGGAAGTAATGGTCGCCAAGCGAGAAATTCGCAACGATGCCATTCGAGAACAAGCCTTCTCCGTAGACGAAAACCAAGTGACTAAACCTTTCAGCGTCGAGTTGCTGGAAAGAAAAGCTGACGGCACCGTGGGAAAATCCAGTAAAAAAGCCGTCTACATCCTCAAAATAGACAAAAAAACCGCAGCGGGGGTAAAACCACTGGACGGAGTACGCCAACAAATTGAAAAGACACTTGCCAACCAACTCGAGTCCCAGAGCCAACGCCAATGGCTAAGCCGCCTCAAGCGAGATGCCTACTTGAAGTACTATTTTAACGACGAAAGCTAGTCCCGGGTGCCAATCCGGCGAGGAAGAGTCATTATCTTAGAGGCAGCCACCCCTAGTTAGTAATTTTGGCACAGGCCTGACTCTACCACATCACCTCCATAAAATCGCTCGCACCCCATGAGCAATTCCAGTAACAAAACGGAAAGTCATGCCAAGGACGCCAAAGGCACTAAACGTTCGTCCCCACCCCTTCGCCTCCGAGACCTACCTCTACACGAACGCCCACAAGAACGACTCGAAAAACTAGGAGCAAGCGCCCTGTCGGATCGTGAACTCGTGGCCATGCTCGTACGTTCGGGCAATGCCCGCATGGACGTTCTCGCAATTGCGGACGCGTTGCTCGCCAGAGCAGGTTCTCTAGCCGGACTTCTCCGCTGGGACGTGGAGGATTTTCGTCAGGTTCCGGGAATTGGCCCAGTGAAGGCACTCCAACTCTCGACCTACGTCGAAGTCGCCAAACGGATGTCGAGATCGAATCGATCCTCCTGCCCAAAGCTAAGCGAACCTCTCACCGTATTCACTCACCTCTATCCAGAGGTTAGATCGGACAACGTAGAGAAAGTCTGGGTGCTATGTCTGGACCGCAAGAACAAATTGATCCGAATGGAGTCGGTAACTTCCGGAACCGCAACAGGAAGTCTCGTTCATCCTCGGGAGGTATTTCGTCCCGCCATCCGGCACGGAGCCACTGCCGTAATCGTAGCTCACAATCATCCCAGTGGCGACCCAACCCCGAGTAAAGCGGATTTAACCATCACCCGAAAACTTCGGGAATCTGCAGGGCATCTTGGCATCGAGTTGCACGATCACATCATTATTGGCGAACCGGAAGACGACCCTAGAGGCCTCGGTTTCTATAGCTTTGCCGAAGCAGGCGTACTTTGAACGGGAACTCGAGTTAGCAATAAATTTGAGTAAAACCTACGGACTTATTCTTTGAACTCACACACCATACTTCCATTGATAACCTAATGAGAAAACTCCTAATCGCCCTCGCCCTCAGCTTAACAGCAGGCACAGTTCACTCAGACGAAACCATTGGTTTCAAAAAGGGGGACCGCATAGTCTTCGTCGGCCCCACCTTCGTCGAACGAACGGCTCGATTCGGACATCTGGAAACCGCCCTTACTTTGGCAATGCCTGAAAAAGAGCTGATTTTTCGCAACCTCGGCTGGTCGGCAGACACAGTCATGGGAGAATCAAGAGGTTACGAAAAGCCCCAGTCCGGCTACGCCAATCTGCTTAGGAGCATTCGCGAGTCCAAGCCCACCCTACTCTTCCTCGCTTATGGTCCGGCCGAATCGTGGGCGGAAACCCCGGAAGCCTTCACCGCCAACTACCAAAAACTGCTCAACGATCTAAAAGACCTAGGTGCTCGAAAAGTTCTCGTCTCTCCCTTTCTGCAGGAGAACTGGGGCCCACCTATGCCCGATCCCGCCGCACACAATGAAGACCTACGTGAACATACGGCAATCATTGCAAAACTAGCGGCAAAAAACGGATTGGCTCACATCTCGCTCATCGACCTGATAAAGCCCGAAGTCGAGAAAGGAAAGCGCCTCACGATGAATTCCCTTCACCTTGACGACTCCGGTTATCGGGCACTCGCCAAGACGGTTCTCGCCAAGCTTGGACTCGTCACCCCTGACCTAGATACCGCCAAGGCCATTCGTATTCGAGATTTAATCCGTGAAAAAAATGCCCTTCACTTTCACAGTTGGCGTCCACAAAACCAGACCTATATTCTCAGCTTTCGCAAGCACGAACAGGGTCGTCACGCCAAGGACCTTCCAAAGTTCGCTCCTCACATTGCCGAGAAAGAGCAAGCGATCCGCAAACTGCTACTGACTCCGGAAGAACAAGTCCATCTTCCGGCCAAACCAAAGCCTTCCTCATGGGAGTCGATAAAACCTTCAAAGGGAGCCCAGTTGGATATGCAAAAGCTACAAGTGCCCAACGACCTAGAACTGAATGCATTCGCCTCCGAGCCCGCCATAAAAAACCCCGTTCAGTCCGCATGGGATGAACAGGGTCGCCTATGGGTCGCCACCGCCGAAAGCTATCCGCACATCGCGCCCGGCTTCGTAATCAATGACAAGATCATCATCCTCGAAGACATGGATCGCGATGGCGTGGCAGACCGCCGACAGGTCTTCGCCGACGGTCTCCTCATGCCCACCGCCATACTGCCGGGTCACGGCGGAGTCTACGTAGGAACCTCCACTGAAATCCTTCACCTGCGTGACACCGATGGCGATGGGCGAGCAGACGAAAAGACCATTCTCATCTCAGGTTTGGGTACCGAAGACACCCATCACGTCGTTCACAGTCTCCGTCACACCGAGGACGGGAAGGTGGGTTTCAATCAGTCCATCTACATCAACACCCACGTTGAAACTCCATGGGGGGTTCGTCGCCTACTGAAAAGCGGGGTTTGGGCTTTCGACCCCAATACGCACGATATGGAGGTTTTTGCCTACGGCCTCGTGAATCCATGGGGACATGAAACGGACGAATTCGGCCAATCGTTCCTTACGGATGGAGCCGGCGGGGCGGGTATCCACTACGCCTTCCCGGGCGCAGCCTATGTCACCTCCGCATATCATAGTAGAGCCGAAGTCCTGCCCGGGCTCAATCCCGGCCAACCCAAGCAATGCGGCCTGACCATCATCAACTCCGGCATCTTTCCTGAAAAATACCGAGGACTTCTCGTCACCAACGACTTTCGAGGACACCGCACCATCAGTTTTCGCCTGAGCGAAAACGGATCGGGATTCTTTTCGATCCAAAAGGAAGATCTCATTCACGTCGCCTCAAAAGGAACTGATCGACATGGATCCGCGGGGATGTATCGCCCCATTGACATAGATGAGGGCCCCGACGGCGCTCTTTACGTCAACGACTGGAGCAACCACATAATCCAGCACGGCGAAGTGGACTTTCACGACAAACGCCGTGACCATGAACACGGACGCATCTGGCGTCTTCTACCTAAAAACGCCTCCCTCCCACACCATGCCGACCTATTCAAAAAGAAGCCTACGGATTGGTTGAATGCCTTGGCCTCTCCCGAGCTGTATGTTCGTAGAGTTGCCCGCCGCCTCCTCGTGGAGAAAGCAGGGTACTCGATTCTACCAAATCTACTCGAAAAAGCACGAGGCACCGATAAAGACGAAACACTGCTCGAATACCTTTGGACTGCCCGAAGTCTCAGGGCCAAGATTCCCCACGACCTGTTCAAAAGGCTAGCCGAAAGCGAGAATTTTCGTATCCGAGCTGCAGCTATTCGTCTCGGCTACGACAAACCCAACGCCATCGACGATCCGCATCCACGCGTTCGACTCGAAGCCGTTTGCGCACTCCGTAGCCAAGGCGATCTCAAGGCCATCGAGACTCTAATCCGAGCAACTGATTACGAAACCGATCGCAACATCGATTTCGCCCTACGGGAAGCACTTCGTCATCTCCGTCCCATCTGGGAAGGGAAGACCACTTTCGAGAACCACCCCACCCGACTCGCCCGGGTCGTCGCTCTTACTGGAAGTCAAGCACCGCTCGACAGCCTACTCGCCTCACTAAAAGCTATGCAAACAGGCGACTCCAAACGCCTTTCCACCCTTCAGGCTCTCGCCACTGCAGGTCAACCCAAGCACCTCGATGCAGTGCTAAACGCCAGTCTCGAAGAGAATCTCAAAGCTACCGATCGGCTCATTCTCCTGAGAAGCCTTCTGACTACCAAAAAAAATCGCAAGCTAATGCCCGGCAAAGACAGGGGGCGTCTGGCTAAACTTTTCGAGCACCCGGTGCTTGGTTCGGATGCTCTCAGGCTCGCCGCTTACTGGAACCTAACTGGTGCCCGAGCAGTCGCGATCAAACGCCTTGCAGGAGCTTCAGCCGAAGACCTCTTTGCACTACGCCGACACACGTCCACCCTCGCAGCATTCGGGAAACCCGGCATCGAAAAATTAGTCGCCTTCGCCCAAGACACGGAAAGCACTGAAGCGGAACTTGCCGCACTCGAAGCAATCGCTCAGGTAGATGCTGTCTCAGCAGCAAGGCTCGCTCCGGCTTTTCTTGCAAAAATCCCCAACGAAGTCGATGCCGCCCCTCTCTTCGCTCATCTATTGCGTTCAGCTGAAGCACCCGCAATTCTTGCCTCGGGCCTAACGGGGAAAACTCTCTCGGCAAACTCCGCACTCGCAGGCATACGCGCCGCCACCACCTCCGGTCGGGATCTCTCCGCCCTCGTCGCCGCAATTCGCAAAGCGGGCAACCTAAAACCCATGATCCCAAACCTTACTGCAGCCGAAATGAAAAGTCTCGCCTCAGATGTGGGGAAACACGGAGATCCCGCTATCGGTGAAAAAGTCTATAGGCGGAAAGCTCTCGCCTGCATGGCATGCCACGCAATCGGCGGAGTGGGACCACAAGTCGGTCCCGACTTGGTTAGCATTGGGGCGTCAGCCCCCATCGACTACCTCGTCGACTCTCTACTCGCCCCATCGAAAAAAATCAAGGAAGGCTATCATCTCACTGTGGTTAACGCAAAAGGTGGCAAAGTCGCAGCAGGTCTGGAGCTCAGCGCCGACAAGACCAAAGTCGTAATCCGTGACGCATCAGGAGCAATTATCGAAATCCCCGCTAAAGAAATTCTTTCCAAGTCGATATCTCCCACTTCACTCATGCCCGCGGGACTCACGGCATCTCTTACCCGCGACGAATTCCTCCACCTCACGGCGTTCCTATCCGCCCTCGGCAAGGAAGGAGCCTATCGACACCCCAAAGAAGCTTTCGTACGATCCGTGGAAGTACCCAACGCCGAAAGCGCCCGCACTTTAAAACAGACCAACAACTTCCTCAAAGACTCGACTGCACGCTCGAACAAGCTCCACGCTCTCGTAAACGGCTCCATACCCTTGGTGGAAATACCTGCATCCCCGAACGGCAACCGCTATCTCCGTTTTCGCCTACAAGCCGACGTCTCCGAGGAAATTCGCTTTTCGCTCGACGAAGCGAATGGTCTTCACATGCAACACGAAGGGCGTCGCGTCCACTTTCAACCCCAAGCCAAAATGTTCAAACATTCGGTAAAAAGCGGCACCCATACCTATGTGCTCGCCATTACGCCTCAATATCCCGCCGACGGCATCAAATTGAGATTCCATTCCGCATCCGCCAAAGTTCGTCTTCTCGATTGACGACCGAGGAGTCGGTAATGAATTTTCTTCGCTCGTCGAGAAAACTCCGTTTCCGAAAAGGCTAGTTACAAACAGCGCAAAATTTTGTAATGGATGAAAACTCTCCCAATGAGGTATAATTCGGGCAATACCATTGCTTTGAAATGAATTCTTTACGCATAAGGCTACTCGCCGTCCTGGCCGGCATAGTGATTATGGGGAGCGGGTACTTCTTGATTTATGAAGAAGAAAAAACCCACTGGACCATATCGGGAGGCGAAACCGGCGGGCATTATGACGAAGCAGCTAAGGCAATTGCTGATGTTCTTCAAAATTCAAATGGGTGGAAGGTCGAAGTTTCAGGGAGTTCCGGAAGCGGGGACAACCTAACTCGCTTGGCAAAGGGAGAAGTCGACCTTTGCCTTGTGCAAAACGATTTGCCACGAGGCGAAAGCGGCAGAGCGGTAACCGCTCTTTACGAAGAGGTTCTGCATGTAATCATTAAGGATGAAAACAAGACCTTGTCGGACTTGGCAGGCACGACAGTCTCCATCGGTCCCAAAGGAGGAGGCACGGAGACCTTGGCCATTGCCCTGTTTAAGCAATTCGGCATTTCCAATAGTCTCGACAAGTGGCGAAGGGAGAGCTTGAAGGATGGTCTAATCAGCTTGAGAGAGGGAGAGACGGAAGCTGTATGCGTAGTCACGGGCATTGGCAACGCTATGGTCGGTGAGGCATTGAGAAAAGGAGATCTCAATCTCTTGCAGCTAGGCAAGGAACCGGCGGCGAACTTATCTCTAGCGTACCCCTTCATTCACCAAGCCGAGATTCCCTCAGGGGCCTATCCCATTGAGGCCGGGAAAGGTTTGCCTCGTGAGAAATTACCGACCATTGGAACAGATGTCATCCTAGCTTGTTCAAGCAATTTATCCGACTCCGCCGCATTGCAGCTCACGAAAAGCCTAAGCGAAGGTCGCGGGTCCCTGGCGATCAAGCAACCGTTGCTAGCTCAACTGACCTCCCCGACCTTGCCCCACCATCAGTTCCCCCTTCATGAGGGAACTCGTCAATACTACGAAAGGGACGAGCCGACCTTTATACAAAACTGGTCTGACCCCATTGCCTTGCTCGTCTCTCTTCTAGCTATTGCATGGGGAATCGGAGTAACCTTGCGTGAACTGTTTTTGCGACGCCGCAAGGACGGTTTGGACGTTTATTTCGAACAGGTTGACGAGATAACTTCCGAACTCGTAAAAGGGACGGAACCCGAACGCATTCAAGCTATTGCGAGCAAACTGCATGACATTCGTCGTCAAACAACTCGAAAACTAATGGCGGAAGAACTTGCCGCCAACGAATCCTTTGTCATTTTCCAAAGACAACTCCATACTGCTCAGCAAATGGTAAACGAATTTATTAGAAAAAACGAAAACAGTTCAACAAAAGGATAAATCAAAATGAGTTCAACAGCCATAACCATTGCCGCAGTCGTCGGCGGCGCCGTGATCCTGATCGCCGTCGTGGTAAAAATATACAACTCGCTGGTGACCTTGAAAAACCGATTCGAGAACGCCTTCTCCCAAATCGAAGTGCAACTCCAACGCCGCTATGACTTGATCCCTAATTTGGTGGAAACCGTAAAGGGGTACATGAAACATGAAAGAGAAACCCTAGAAGCCGTAATCCAAGCCCGCAACCAAGCATCGCAAAGTCTACAAGCAGCATCAGGGAATCCGGGCGACGCTACAGCCATGGCGAGTTTGGCGGGTGCGGAAGGCATGCTGGGAGGAGCATTGGGGAGACTCTTCGCACTCTCGGAAAGCTATCCTGACCTCAAAGCCAATCAAAACGTTTCGAATTTGCAGGAAGAGCTCAGCACCACGGAAAACAAAGTCTCGTTTTCGAGACAGGCTTTCAACGACGCAGTTACCAGTTACAACACTTACAAACAGACCTTTCCCCCCGTGTTTTTCGCCGGAATGTTCGGTCACGGACAAAACGCGAGCTTGTTGGAGTTCGACAGCAATGCCATAAAGGAAGCACCGAAGGTTTCGTTCTAAAGTCTAATCAGCGTTTGGTTTAATACCTCGGGCAAGTGGATTTTTTCGAACACCAGGACAAAGCCCGTCGCAACACCGGGCTACTAATCCTCTATTTTGGGTTGGCAGTTCTTTGCATCTTCGGCGCGCTGTTTACCTTGGCCTCCTATTTTCTTTCGAGAGATCCTTATAGCGAAAAAATCGTCTGGGACATGGGTATGGCAGTGCAGATCGCACTCGGAACCGGCTTGTTGATTGGATCGGGCAGTCTTTATAAAATCGCGACTTTGAATGGAGGGGGCAAGGTAGTCGCAGAATCATTGGGAGGAAATCCACTCTATCCCGGCACTCATGATCCAAAGGAAAAACGCCTCTTGAACATTGTGGAGGAAATGGCCATTGCATCAGGCACTCCGGTTCCCCCGGTCTATCTCATGGAGGAAAATTCGATCAACGCGTTCGCCGCAGGTCACTCTCCCGAAAACGCCGTCATTGGGGTAACCCGAGGTTGCATTGACAAACTGAACCGGGATCAACTTCAAGGAGTCATGGCTCACGAGTTCAGCCATATATTGAATGGCGACATGCGAATGAATATTCGCCTCATCGGAGTCCTTCATGGAATTCTACTAATCGCCGGCCTTGGTTTTTTCCTTATGCGCATCGCTCCCTTCCTAGGTGGCGGGAGACGAAGTCGTGAGAGCGGAGGACTGGGGATTGCCATGCTTGTGGCAGGAATAGTCATGCTGGTCATCGGTTACGTCGGGGCCTTTTTCGGTGGTCTGATCAAGGCAGCAGTCAGTCGTCAACGGGAATTCCTTGCGGATGCTTCCGCCGTACAATTCACTCGCAACCCTCAAGGCATTTCGGGCGCATTGAAGAAGATAGGAGGACTGTCCGAAGGGTCGCGAATAGAAGCTCCAAAGGCGAACGAATGCAGTCACATGTTTTTCGGAGCGAGCGTTTCTAGCCTTTTCGCCACCCATCCGAAACTCGAGAAACGTGTACGACGTATCGATCCGAACTGGAAAGGAAGTTTTCCCGATACCAACAACCTAGCAGAACACCCGGACACCACTGAATTCGTCGGTGCATCGGGCTTCTTGGGTGAAATCGGAAAAGCTACTAAGAGTAAGCCGAAAGCCGGAACCGGAACCGCAAGACCTCGGGACGCTATTCGCTCCGCCGGCAATCCAACCCAAGCACACATGGAACATGCCCGTAAGGTAATTAGCAAGACTCCGTCGGCACTTCTAGACCAAGTCCGCGAACCCTTCGGGGCCCGCTGCGTAATCTTCGCCCTACTGCTAGACAAAGTTGATAAAGTCGTGCGCGACAAACAGTTCGCCCTTTTGCTTCGGCAAACAGAACGCGGTTCGGTCGAAGAAACAGAGACGGCATCCTCCCGCCTGTCGGATCTTTCCTCCGAACAGAAGTTCGCCCTCGTGGAAATGGCTGCTCCCGCCCTTGCTCACCTTTCACCAGGCCAGTATGCCGCCTTCCGCAACACTGTGGAGCACTTGGTCGCAGCGGACAACCGCCTCGACCTCTTCGAGTGGAGTCTGCGCAAAGCAATCGACCACCACCTTGGTCGCCGTTTTTCCCAAAGGCGCCCGCCGCACGGTTCGGCTTCCATCCGCAGATTGCTTCCCGACTGCCTTCTCGTTCTGGGAACCTTGGCTCGCCACGGGCAGGACGGAATGGCGCCGGAACCCTCGTTCAACGAAGGAGCCTCGGCCCTCACCCGATCGAAGGCTCTCTCCCTGCCTTCCGTCGAGGAATGCGGGGTGGCTCAACTGAATGAAGCTGTGACGCGTCTCGAGCGGCTCACGCCTCTGGAAAAACGTTCTCTTCTGGAAGCCTGCTCTCGAACCATCGACTTCGATGGCAAAGCCACTGAAGTGGAAGTCCAAGTTCTTCGCGGAGTGGCAGCGGGAATCTCGTGCCCATTGCCCCCGGTTACAGCAGGATAAATCGACTCGTCGGCATCAAGACAAGGCAGATCCTTTTACTTGGAGAAGCGGTTATTTACCGATGGTTTCGATGATCTTGACGATTGGCAGGAAAAGGGCGATAACAATAAATCCCACCACGACGGCAAGAAAGACGATCATCACCGGCTCGATCAAGGATACCATCCCGGCCACGGCGTTGTCCACGTCCTCGTCGTAGTTGTCTGCAATACGAGTGAGCATCGCGGGGAGTTCTCCCGTTTCCTCACCAATTTCAACCATGCTGGAAACCATCGTGGGAAAAACGTCTTCTCTCTCCATTTGAGTAGCCATGGCTTCACCGTCCCTAACGGAGTCATGTATATTGTTTATTGCCTCGGCGAAGTATGAATTGTTCAAAGTATCGCGAGTAATTTGCAAGGCTTGCAGAATAGGTACGCCGCTACTTAGCAAGGTAGCGAAGGTACGAGTAATTCTCGAAATATTCGATTTACTGATCACATCTCTAATCGCAGGCACGTGAAGCCCCAACCAGTCGAACACACGAGAACCTTTTTTTGTTTGCTTGAACATGAACAGACCAAAAACCGTGCCTCCCATGCCGCCCAAAACGAGTATTGGGTGTCCCGAAAAAAGTTCGCTGACATTAATCACGACCTGAGTAGGTCCGGGCAGAGGGGCACCTCGAAGCATTTGCTGGAAAATAGCTTCGAATTGTGGAACCACCACCATCATCAACAAGGTGACGATGACCACCGCGACAAACATGATTACGCTTGGATAAATCATGGCGGACTTTACTTTCTTGATGGTTCGTATCGATTTTTCCTGAAATTGAGACAAGCGATCGAGAACGAGTTCCAAGACACCGCCGGCCTCCCCTGCCCTGACCATATTGACGTATAAGTTATCAAAAGTCTTTGGGTACGTAGCCAGCCCATCGGAAAGGTTTCCACCGGACGACACTTTCTCGGAAATTTTCTCTAGCATTTCCTTGAATTTCGGTTTTTTCTCCTGCTGTTTGATCATGACCTCGAGGCTTCGAAGAAGGGGTAAACCTGCCTGAACCAGAGTCGCCATTTGCCGGGTGAAAATCGAGATGTCCTCACTGTTGGGACCGCCGCCTATTTCGATATTGAACCCTTTCTTGCCTTTCTTTTTTTTCTTGGCCGCGCCTGCTCCTGCCTTGCCGCCCGATGGGGCTTCCTGTGGTGAGGGAGAGATTTCGGAAACCATTAGCCCGCGCTGTCCCAAAAGGGCCAAGGCCTGTTCTTGCGATTCCGCCTCTACGCTACCGTTGGAAGGGGAGCCGTTTTGATCGACTGCGACATAATTAAAAACTGCCATAATTTAAGATATTGGAGATTTCTAGGTATATTTCAAGACTTCCTCGATAGTAGTTTCACCATCAAAGATTGAGCGAAGGCCATCTTCGCGAAGAGTACGCATTCCTTGTTCAATGGCTTTTTGCCGAAGAACAAGCGTAGCTGCTCCGCTATTAATAAGTTCACGAAAACTGTCTGTAATGGTGATCATCTCAAAGAGGCCGGAACGGCCACGGTATCCCGTCTGGTTACACTCGGGGCATCCACCGCCAAAGTAAAATTTGCGATCACCGAGTTCTTGCGGATTAAGTCCGAGATTTTCCAGGATGTCGCGCTTTGGTTTGTATTCTTGTTTGCACTCCTTGCAAATTTTCCGAACCAGACGCTGGCCAAGCACAAACTCGATTGAAGCAGAAAGCAGAAACGGTTCGAGTCCCATGTCGATGAGACGAGTAATGGCGCCGGGAGCATCGTTTGTGTGCAAGGTACTGAGAACCACATGCCCCGTCAGGGAGGCTTGCACGGCAATACGCGCGGTCTCAATGTCACGAATTTCCCCGACCATGATCTTATCCGGATCTTGGCGAAGAAAAGCACGAAGCGCTCGGGCAAAATCTAGACCGACCTTATGATTGACCGGCACCTGCATGATCCCCTCGATCTCGTATTCCACGGGATCTTCGGCGGTCAAGATTTTGGTATCAATCACATTAATCTCGCGCAAGGCACTGTATAAAGTGGTTGTCTTGCCTGAACCGGTGGGACCGGTTACAATAAAAATTCCGTTGGGACGTCTGACAGCTGCTCGTATTCCTTCTTTTATGTTTTCCGGTAATCCAAGATTATCAAGATCTAGGTTCACGGCCGATTGATCCAAGACACGAAGCACAACGCTTTCCCCGAACTGCGTAGGCAGGGTTGAAACTCGAAGATCTACCGGGCGACCCGCAATCGTCATTCTTATGCGACCATCTTGAGGTACACGATGCTCGGCAATATTCAGCTCGGAAATGACCTTAATTCGAGAGATAACAGGAAGCGCCAAGCTTTTGGGTGGAGGCGACATCTCATAAAGTGCTCCGTCGACCCGATAACGAATGCGAAACTCGTCTTCAAAGGGCTCAAAGTGAATATCTGAAGCTTGAGCACGAACTGCTTGCTGAAGAACAAGATTTACGAACCGGATGACGGGAGTTTCATTAGCTGCGTCAATGAGTTCGCTCTCCTTCGCTTCGTCCAAGTTTTCGAAACCTTCGGAACTGATGTCGCCCAAAAGGTCGGCGAGAGTCGACTCATCCTTACCGTAGTGCTGTTCGATAAGGCGATTAATCTCCTCGGGATCACATACGATAAGACAAATGTCCAAGTTGAGGGAAAAAGTAAGATCATCTATAATGGAGGAGTTGAAAGGATCAGCAGCCAAGAGATGCAGTCCGTCTTCGGAAAGGTACACAGGAACCACTGCGTATTGATTGGCTATGTCGCTCTTGACTAAGGCCAGAACTTCTCCCTCGATTTCATCCACGGTCCCCACCTGCACCTCACAACCAAGATACTCTCCGACCAAGCTAAACACATCGCCGCGAGAAGCGATTCCGGCGCGAACAATTTCTTCGGCATAGGATTTTTGCCCGACTCGAACATCCTCGTCGAACAATTCATCCAATCCATGTTGAGAAACTCCTTCGACTTGCGAGAAGATTTCACGAACAGTGGAGTTGTGATCGATGTACATCGTTGCCTCTCTACTCCTCGGCAGTGGTGCTCATGAGCACCTCGTCAAGAGTGGTAATACCTGCAAGCACTTTCCGAAAACCATCGGCGCGCATCGAACGCATACCCATCTGACGAGCTTTGTGGCGCAACTCGACCAAGCTCACGTTATTGTAAATCATTGCCTCGATTTCCTCGTCCACGATAAAAATCTCGAAAACTCCCTTTCGCCCACGATAACCAGTACCTCCGCAATTGTCGCAACCTGCCCCCATCATGAATGAGGCTTCCTGAGCTTGCTTTTCGTCGAGTCCGAGAATTTGCAATTCGTTGGCGGTGGGATCATAGGGTTGCTTACAACCTTGACAGATGGCACGAACCAAGCGCTGAGCCAATGCCGCTCTCAAGGAAGCGGAAACCAGGAAGGGCTTGACACCCATGTCGATCAATCTGGCAACCGCGCTGGGAGCATCGTTAGTGTGCAGAGTGCTGAACACCATGTGCCCCGTAAGAGAAGCGTTAATCGCAATCTCGGCAGTTTCAAGATCACGAATTTCTCCCACCATAACAATATTTGGAGCTTGCCGCAACATGGCTCGTAAAGCAGCGGTAAAAGTCATCCCCACCTCTGCTCGCACCTGCACTTGATTGATTCCTGCAAGTTCGTATTCGACGGGATCCTCGACGGTAATGATCTTGCGATCAGGAGTATTGATAACATTGAGAGCGGAATACAGGGTAGTCGACTTACCCGATCCCGTTGGCCCAGTTACAAGAAAGATGCCGTCAGGCATTCCGATAATTCTCTCGAACGACTCTTGATCGTCGGTAAAAAAGCCCAACTGAGGCAAACCAAGACGAAGGCTTTCCTTGTCAAGAATCCGCATAACAATGCTTTCTCCATGAGCGGTCGGCAAGGTCGACACGCGGAGATCAATCACTTTTTCGCCAGCCTTGACGGTGATTCTTCCGTCAAGCGGTACGCGCTTCTCTGCTAAGCTAACATTGGCCATTAACTTTGTGCGAGAAATTATCGAAGGCTGTAGACGTTTCGGTGGGTCTGATTGCTCTTGTAATTTGCCGTCAATACGAAATCTTATGCGAAATTTTTTCTCCAGAGGCTCCATATGGATATCCGAAGCCCGCATCTCCAAGGCATCCTTAATGAGGGAATGAACATACTTGATGATGGGAGCGTCTTCCTCGCTAACCGTTTCAGTGTGCTTGCCATCGCCTATTTCGAGATCCTCTGCCGAAATATCGCTGAAGAAATCGGACATTTTTTGTTCATCCGCAACACCGTAAGCCTCATCGATGGATTTCAGAACATCCCCTCGATAGGCAATCTTAGGATTAATGGTTTTGCCGAGAACATGAGTGAGATTATCGAATGCGTCTTGATCCACCGGATTAGCAAGAGCGAGATCGATCTCGGTTCCGTTAAGCTCCAAAGGGAAAACTTCATATTGACGAGCAACCTCGACCGGAACGACTGCAAGAGCGTCATTGCCCGGTTTGACTAAGGAAAGATCCACCGTTTCCATGTTCAATTCCGAAGCAAGGAAATCAACGAATACCTGAGTCGAAGAACCAGTGTCTTCGATGAGCTTGTCCATGAACGCCAAATCAGGGTCTATAGGCACTTCCAGCTCATCGGTCGGAACCGCCGCCAATTCTGCACGAACGGAGGCCACAATTTGGCCAAAACCTTCGTTGTTTTGTTCGAAGGCTTGCAGTAAGTATTCGTCGGTCTGGTTCACTGAGCTAAAAAAACTCCGTTAAGATAGGGAAACCTCTTGAAAAAAGGCAACCGAAAGAAAAACAGAGTCCTTACCAGACAACAAGACCCCGCAAGGGAACATATCAACGCCCCAAGCCCATGAGAAATTCGGGATTGTTTTTGGTTTTCTTCACACGCTGAATGAACATCTCCATTGCATCGACGGGAGGCACGCCTTTGAGGGAACGTCGAAGAGCGTAAATTTTTCCCAGTTCGTCGGGGTGATACAAGAGTTCCTCTTTCCTGGTCCCGCTTTTCTCAAAATCCAAGGCGGGAAAAATGCGCTTGCTGACAAGCTCTCGATCCAAATGAAGCTCCATATTTCCAGTACCCTTGAATTCCTCGAAGATAACCTCATCCATCTTGCTTCCGGTATCGATCAAGGCGGTACCGAGAATCGTCAAGCTTCCCCCTCCCTCGATATTTCGGGCAGAACCGAAGAAACGCTTCGGTCGTTGAAGAGCCGATGCCTCCACACCTCCACTGAGGATTTTGCCGCTGTTCGGCATAGTCGTATTGTAAGCCCGAGCGAGTCGGGTAATGGAATCCAATAATATCACTACCTCTTTCCCCACTTCCACCATACGTCGAGCCTTCTCTATGACGATTTCAGCGGCGTGCACATGGCTTTCTGCGTTTTCGTCGAAAGTGGAAGCGATTATCTCTGCATCGGAAACTTGACGGCGGAAATCGGTGACCTCCTCGGGGCGCTCGTCGACCAACAGGATAATTAGATGGGTATCAGGATTGTTAGTCCTTATGGCACGAGCCATGCATTGCTGAAGGACAGTTTTACCCGTTCGAGGGGGAGCCACGATGAGACCACGTTGACCGAATCCAATGGGAGAAACCAAGTCGACCACACGCATGGAGACATTGTCCCATTCGACATCCGGGCCCGTCTCAAGAAAAATTCGCTCCAAGGGATAGTAAGGAGTAAGTTCCGTAAACGGTATTACCTTGGCGGCTTCTTCCGGCGGTTTTCCCATTACAGTTTCAACCCGGATCAACAAAGGACAGGTTGCTCCTTCCATTTTAGGTCTCAAAAAACCTTCCAAAAAGTGTCCCGTTTGGAGTCCAAAACGTTTAACCACTGCCTTCGGAACATAGGCACTCTGAGATTTGATTCTGTAATTATCCTTAGCCTGAAGAAGCAAACCGTAACCTTCTTCCAGGACCTCCAAGATTCCACAGGTTTTGACTGGAATCTTTGCTTCAAATCGATTCTGGAAAATGAGATCAAAAATCTCCTCTCGAACAGGTGCGGAAGGAAAATCGAGCTCAGGCAATAATGCAGAAGCCTTTTCCTTAAGCTCTACGAGGTCTAAGCCATATAGGGAATTGAAATCAAGAGCTTCGCCCTCGCCACCGATGCATTCTTCGGCCAAGACCTCGATTGCATCGAAATCTGCAAGTGGTTCACACTCTTGCAATGTGCCGATTTCCAAAGGATGACGATCTTCCGGATCGGAAAGAGAAGTGCGACGATTTCTCTTAGACTTATGTCTTTGCTTTTGATTCTGGTTAAATTGCTGTTGCTTCCCCTTCCCGCCACCACCTCTTTTCTTGTTCTGCCAATTTTGTTGACGCTGTTTCCGATGCCCCTGACGGTTATGGTCTTTTTGACCACCTTCGTTTAAAGAGTTCTTTCCTTCGTCCGATTCTTCATCAACCGGCGGAGGTCCCTTGTCTTCGGTTGGCTCGGAGCCATCGGTACTAAAGAAAACCTGCTCAGAATCTTTTTCCTGAGAAGGAGGCTCCTCCGAGTCGGAAACACTTTGAGCAGCAGCCTTCGACTTCTTGCGTGGAGTTACTTCCATTGGAACGTCAGCTTCGGTTTCACTAGAAAGGCTCGGACTTTTTTCTTTCACTTCATCGATGGAGGAGACCTCGTCGTCCTTTCCTCCTCCGCGAGATTTTTTTGATCGTGTAAGCGCCATGGGATTGTTTTGGTATACTATTTGAAAGAACTAGAACTAGCGAGTTTTGGAAAAAGAAAATGGCGGCACAAGTGCTCGACCTGCTTGCCCAAATAGGAAATTTCACCATCGCCCAGAAGCACAAAGTCGGCCCGACAAGCTTTCAGCCCGGTCGGCAATTGAACATCGATACGGTTTCGTGCCTCGAGTTGTTCTAGACCTCGTTCCAGCAAGCGATGCATTTGAGTTTTAGGATTGGAGAAAATAGAGACGACAAAGTCGAATTCGGACTCAAGAAAATTCTCGAACAGAAGAGGCAACTCAACAGCTACGAGATTTTCTTCACAATTAGTCACCGCGAGCAACCACTCGGTGCGGATTGGAGGGTGAAGAAGTTCCTCAAGCCACCTTCGTTTTAAAGGATTGGAGAATATTAGATGCCCGAGGTGCCGTTTGTCAACAGTTCCCTCAACAGAAAAAACCCGTTCGCCAAACTCCTTTCGCAATGCGCTCTTCACCCCTTCGTCTTCGCTGAGCAAACGGCGAGTGATGACATCGGCAGAAACGATGCCCAACCCAGCTGCCCGAAAGAAATCCAAGGCTACGGACTTCCCGCAAGCGATTCCGCCCGTCAATCCCACCACTATTTTCTCTGTTTTCACGCTACTCATTTTATATTTTCAAAAAAAAGGGGGAGACCACAGAGGGCAACAACGGAAACAGCCGAATTCTCAAACTCGCCAAGAATCCACTTGCCATCCGTGTACTTGTTGACATGTTGCAAATCGCGTTTTTGGGCATGGTAGGGTATCCAAGTGGCTAAAGGATGCGGACTGTAAATCCGCCCGCTTCGTGCGTTCGTCGGTTCGAATCCGACCCCTACCACCATTTACACTTTGCGAAAAGGCAAATTCACGAATATTAATTTTTTCAGAAATGAAACGCGTAGGCAAATGGATAGTCATTGTAATAGGGGGATGTATTTACTTCCTGTACCAAAAAATGTGTAGCGTTCGGTTTGACGACCTTCCGCAATAGACAATATAATGCGGATTCCTGCGAACAGCATTCTCGACGGCGGACTGTCTAGTTTCGCATTCGCCGTGCTCTTCGCGACTTTTTCGGGCAAGGCGATTCGCGGGGTTTACGAGCAATGGGAACACCTCCAAGACCGAGCAATCTTCTGGCAATTGTTCGCAAGCGGAGGACAACAAAACGACATTCTCGGATTAACGCACAACCTCATCTGGCTGGTACTAATGATTAGCATGTGGTGGATATTGTGGAAATTCGATATTTTCTTTCGGCCCGATTCAAAAGAAGAAACCAGTGTTGAAGATAAAGGTATTGAAGAACCCGAACATTCTCAAAAATCCGATGACGAGGATATGGAAGAGGAAACCGATGAACCTGAGAAACCATCAGATCCACAGGAAGATAATTTCGCAAGCGTCTTGGGACTTGTCGATCCCTACGACATGGATGACGTAAAAAGCGCCTATCGCACCCTGATCGCCCAGTACCACCCAGACAAAGTGAGCCGCATGGGAGATGAAATCCGAGAGGTGGCGGAACGCAAAGCCAAGGAAATAAACGAGTCCTACGATTTTTTCCAACGCAAGTACGACCTTTAAGAAAACTTACGACAACCTCCCCGTCGCCCCCTATAACCACCGATGCTCTCGCAGATTCCGGCTTGCCACACTATTGTTACGTCTTATTTTCCATTGCTCTCCTAACGTTCCCTATAAAAAAATGAGTAAAAAAGCTGCCACACATCAGTTCCAAGCGGAGGTCAATCAGGTCCTCGACATAGTAGTCAACTCTCTCTACAAAGATAAGGAAATTTTCATTCGTGAACTAGTTTCCAACGCATCGGATGCTTTAGAGAAACTGCGCCGAACCCAAATCACCGAGAAGAAGATTTTCGACGACCATTTGGAATTGGAAATCAACGTCACGACTGACGACGAAGCAGGGATCATTACGATTCAGGACTTTGGCCTTGGCATGACGGCTGAAGAGTTGACCGAAAATCTGGGAACCATCGCTCACTCGGGTTCCAAGGATTTCCTCGATGCGCTAAAGGGCGATGGCGAAAAGAACGAAGCTTTGATCGGGAAGTTTGGCGTGGGTTTCTACAGCGTATTCATGGTAGCCGACAACGTAAAGGTATACTCCCGCTCATGGAAACCCGACGCCGAAGGCCAACATTGGGAAAGCGATGGTTCAGGATCCTACACCATCGAACCCGTGGACGGCCAACGACGCGGGGCCAAGATCGTCATCAAACTGAAGGACGAACACAAGGATTTCGCTAAAGCCGATCGAGTTAAGGAAATCATCAAAAAGTACTCGGCTTTCGTGCAGTTCCCAATCTCGGTTAACGGCGACAAGGTCAACACCATCGATGCGTTATGGCTTCGTTCGAAAAACGAAATCAAGGACGAGGAATACGAAGAATTCTACAAATTTCAGGCAAATGATTATGAAACCCCTCTCCTTCGTCTGCACTTCAGCACCGACGCCCCCCTCGAAATAAATGCTCTGCTTTTTGTCCCTAAACGCAATATGGAGAAGCTCGGCATGTGGCGAAGCGAGGTAAAGGTCGCTCTACATTGCAGGAAAGTTTTGATCGATCCCGAACCCAAGGCACTCTTTCCGGAATGGCTTCGCTTTCTCAGAGGCGTGGTCGACAGTACCGACCTGCCGCTAAATGTCTCTCGGGAGACCATGCAGGACAGCGAACTCTTGCGAAAGCTGAACCAAGTACTGACCAAACGCTTTCTTCGTTTTCTTGCCGAACAGGCCAAGAAAGAGCCAGAGGCTTATTTAGAGTTCTGGAAAGAATTCGGGATACTCATTAAGGAAGGGGCAGCAACCGATTTCACGCATAAAGAAAACCTCGCAAAGCTTTTGCGATTCGAGTCATCCGGCCTCGACTCAGGCACATTAACGGGTCTTGAGGAGTATGCTTCCCGAATGACAGGCGAACAAAAGGAAATCATATACCTCTTTGGCCGCAATCGTGAGGCCATCGAAGCCGGTCCTTACCTCGAAGCGTTAACTGCTAGGAATCTTGAAGTCCTCATTCTCACCGAACCGGTCGACGAATACGTCATGCAGACTCTGGGAGAGTTCGATGGAAAAAAGCTCGTTTCCGGAGATTCCGAAGACCTGAAGCTTGAAAAGCTAGATGATGAACCCGAGGGAAAACGATTGAACAAAAAGGATACCAAGTCCCTCTGCAAGTGGTTGAAGGAATCGCTTGACGATCGCGTCTCGGACGTGGAGGAAGGTGAACGCCTTATCGACAGCCCGGTTTGCGTAGTTGGCGGGGACGCAATGGGAGGACCCTCCGCCCGCCGCATGATGAAGATGATGCAGGGCGACGATTCCAACCTACCCGCCCCTACCGTAAAGCTACAAATCAATCTTCGCCATCCCATCATTCGCGGACTTTCGGAACTTCGAGACACAAACGCCGACACGGCATCTCTCGTAGCCCACCAACTTCTGGACAACGCGCTCGCCTCCGCTGATCTCCTCGAAGACCCCCGAGAGATGATTTCCCGAAGCTTTAAAGCCTTGGAAAAACTGACCGCCACTTAAAGTTTTCATCAAGCCCTGATGAAAGCTTCACCTCTGACGCGCTTATCGTTTGCGATTGCAGCGGTCATCTCCCCGCTAGGGGCAAAGAGTCCAAACATCCTGTTCATAATGGCCGACGACCTCGGGTGGATGGATCTGGCTTGCCAGGGAAACAAGTTGGTCGAGACCCCCAACCTCGATCGCTTGGCGAAGCAGGGTATGCGTTTCACCGATGCCTACGCCGCGGCACCTGTCTGCTCACCCACGAGGTGTGCTGTACTCACAGGGCAGGCTCCGGCTCGGATCGGGCTAACTACCCATTTGCCCGGACTCTTTTTTCCGAAAGATGGACGCCCACTACCAGCTAAACTCACGCCTCAATTGAATACTGATCATGTCACTATCGCCGAACGCTTGAAAGAAGGCGGTTACGCCAGCGCCTTCCTCGGCAAGTGGCACATCGCTCCCGGGGTGGGACGAGGCGGCAAGGTGGCGGACGAGGTTTCCCCGGTAGGACAGGGGTTTGACCTGAACGTGGGCGGCACTTCCTACGGCGGGCCGCCCAGCTTCTTCTCGCCTTATCGAAACGGCGAACTGCCTGATGGACCCGATGGTGAATACCTGCCCGATAGACTGGTCGATGAATCCATCCGGTTCATCAAGGCAAACAAGGGGAAGCCTTGGATGACTCACTTGTGGTTCTACACCGTGCATTGGCCCATGCAGGCGCCCGAGCCCTTGCTCAAGAAATATGCCGACCGCAAGGGACCCGGCCTGAACGATACCCGCTACGGCGCCATGATCGAGGCGATGGACTTGGCCATCGGGCGATTGCTTGAGGCTCTCGACGAAATGAACTTGGCGGACGACACCTTGGTCATTTTCACCAGCGACAACGGCGGGTTCGCCGGGGTATCCGACTGTCGGCCCCTGCGGGAATCCAAGGGACACCTCTACGAGGGAGGCATTCGTGTGCCTTTGATTGTTCGTTGGCCCGGCAAGGTGAAGACGGGCACCACATCCTCCACCCCGGTCATCAGCATGGATTTCTATCCTACTTTTCTGGAGGTTGCTGGTTTGAAGCTCGGCAAGAAGCCGATCGATGGGGAAAGCATTCTGCCTCTTTTGCGGCAAACTGGAAAACTTCAACGCGAAGAGATTTACTTTCATTTCCCCAACTATGCCTGGCACATGGACAATCGTCTGGGGGGTGCCGTACGGTCGGACAACTGGAAACTGATTCGCAATTATGACGACGATTCGCTCGAATTGTACGATATGTCCAAGGATCTGAGCGAAAAAAATAATCTCGTCGCAAAGCGTCCGAAGATTGCGACTCGACTCAACCGAGGTCTCACTCAGTGGCTCAAGGAAACCAATGCTCCGATGCCGAGACCTCCCAAGGCTTTACCGAAAAAATGAAACCTCCGTTGTTTGTCCTCTTCTCGTTGGCATACGTTTTTAAAGTAACGCTTTCCGCAACCGAAGTGACCAAGGTCAGCGCATCCAGTGCCCAAGAGGGCAACGGCCCCGCCCATGCCATCGACACTAACCAAGGCACGCGATGGTCGGCCGAAGGCAAGGGGCAACGGTTGCTGTTGGAGTTGAACAAATCGTTTTCCTTTTCCGAGTTCGAAGCAGGCTTCTCCAGAGGCAATCGGCGTTACGAGTTCAGTTTGGAAACCTCAGTTGACGGCAAGAAATGGACAAAGGTGTTTTCCGGAAAGAGCCATGGGTCAGGGGACGGTATCAAGAAATTTCCAGCTCCCAATGCTTCCGGGCACTTCCTTCGCTTCGTTTCCCAAGGAAACAACGAGAACAATTGGGTGAACTTGCACACCTTGCGAATCCAGGGTCTTACGGTTTCCAGGAAATTGGTGAAAGTCGCAGTTGTCACCGAGGATTCCAGTGGCCTTGAGGTTTCCGTCTGGGCAGAGAATCCGCTTGTGGCCAGTCCGGTGGCCATCAGTTTCGATGAGCAGGGCAGGGCCTATGTAACTCGTGTCCGCCGCCGCAAGATTTCCAGCCTCGACCTGCGTAACCACCGGGCTTGGGTGAAGCACGACCTCTCCATCCGGAGTTTGGAGGACAAGCTCGCGTTTTATCAAAAGGCCATGGGTCCCAACACCTTTCCCGACGTCCGTCATTATTCGCCCCCTGACCGCAATGCCGACGGCAAACGGGACTGGCGCGATCTCGCCGTGCAGACAGAGGAGATTCTTCGCGTCGAGGATACAGATGGCGACGGCAAGGCCGACAAGTCGGTCGTGATCGACAATGACTTGGCTTCTCCCGTCACTGGCATTGCGGCGGGCGTGCTATGGGCCGAGGGAGCGGCATATGCTGCCGTGGAGCCGGATATCTGGAAGTACGAAGATTCCAACAACGATGGGACGCCCGACAAGAGAACGCTTATAAGTCGAGGTTACACCATACACATAGGGCAAGGGGGGCATAACGTCTCGGGGCTGACCATGGGTCCCGATGGACGCATCTATTGGTCGGTCGCGGACAAGGGCATCAATGCCACGGGCAGGAATGGCGAGCACTTCTTTTATCCTGATCGTGGGGCCATCATGCGATGTGAACCCGATGGCTCTGGTCTGGAGGTCTTCGCCTTGGGAGTACGCAACGGACAGGAACCGGTCTTCGACGAATTCGGCAACCTTTTCAGTGTGGACAACGACGGCGACTACCCGGGCGAGCGCGAGCGCTTCATCTACATAGTGGAAGGGGGCATGACCGCATGGCGTCTTCACTGGCAATGGCATGGTCACCAAGACTTCGCCAAGGTGTCCGGCGAGAAACCCTACAACGTCTGGATGCAGGAAGGGCTCTTCCGGCCACGATTTCCCGATCAAGCTGCTTTCATCATACCGCCCCTCGCCAGCTATTCCAATGGTCCCTGTGGTTTTGCCTATGATCCGGGAACCGCCCTGGACGATCGATTCCGCAATTTCTTCTTCCTCGCTCAGGGTAGGAAGGTGACCGCCTTCAAGGTTCGTCCCAAGGGGGCCGCCTTCGAAATGTACGACGAACAGACCATCCCAAGTGGAGGCAGCAGCACGGGTGTCACCTTCGGGCCCGGCGGTGCTCTTTACGTAACGGATTGGATGAACGGCCCCAGTGAACGGGGAAGAGTCTGGAAGATCGATTCGCCGGAAGGAAGGGAAAATCCCGCCCGCAAAAGAACGAAGAAGCTCTTGTCGGAAGGCATGAGCGAAAAAACGGAACCCTTTCTGATTACCTGCCTCGCGGAACCTGACTTGAGGGTTCGCAAGGCCGCACAGTTCGAATTGGTCCGGCGCAGGGGAAGCGGCCGAAAGGCCCTTCTCGCGGTGGCCCGGAAGAATGTAAACCAATTGGCACGCCTGCATGCAATCTGGGGAATTGGACAGCTGGCAAGAGGTTGGCCCGATGGCAAAGCGAAGGACCCCGATGCCGTCCGTCCCCTTCTTGAGCTCCTCACCGAAAAAGACGCGGAAGTTCGCACTCAGGCGACCAAGGTCCTTGGTGAAGCAGCACATGCCCACGCCCTCGAACCCCTCATCGACTTGCTGGACGACTCATCCCCACGCGTCCGGTTCCACGCCGCCCTCGCTCTCGGTAAACTCAAGAACCCGAAAGCCATTCGACCCCTGCTCGAACTGGTCGAGGAAAACGACGACGAGGATGTCTTCCTGCGCCATGCTGCGGTCATGGGGTTGGCCGGTTCCGCCACCGAGAACCCCAAAGTCCTGATTGAGACGAAGGACTCACCTCATTCCCCGGTCCGCCTCGCCGCCATCCTCGCCTTGCGCCGGCATGCCCATCCGGGAATCTCAACTTTCCTTCAAGACAGGGACCTCTACCTCGTCACGGAAGTCGCCCGAGCCATCCATGATGACTTTTCCATCCCTGATGCCCTGCCTGCCCTCGCCGAGGCCCTCGACCGACCAGGACTGGAGGGCGAACCCCTGCTGAGACGAGTCATCAATGCCAACTTCCGGGTTGGCCGACCATCCGACGCCGAGCGCCTTGCCCGCTATGCCGCGAACCCCACCTCACCAGAAAACATGCGTACCACAGCCCTCGCCTGCCTAGCCCTCTGGCCTCAGCCCCCCGTGCTCGACGCAGTCGAGGGACGCTACCGTGAATATAAGGCTCGCAGCCCCAAGCCAGCAGCCCAGGCCTTAGCCAAAGTCGCCCAAGATTTGGTCAAAACCGCGTCCACCAAGGTTCTCACGGTGCTAGCCCGAGCCATCGAGAGGCTCAAGGTTTCCGACCTTCTTCCCGTGGTCCATGCGGCCTACGGATCCGACCGGGCAACTCCTTACTTGCAAGCCCAGTTGCTAGGAACCATGGCCGAGCTGAGCGACCCGAAACTCGGACAATTCGTCGAATCCGCCCTCGAGTCGAAGGACGCCCGCCTCAGAGCAGCCGCCCAAAAAAGGGCTTGGGCAGCCGGACTGTCCGGAGTGGAAGTCTTTGCCCAGGCCTTGGAATCCGGCACCTTACGGGAAAAAAGATCCGCCCTCGACAACCTAGCTCAGTCGGGAGACGAAAAGGCGGATACCTTGCTGGCCAAGCAGTTCGCCAAGATCGAACCCGAGCTCGAACTCGATCTTCTGGAAGCAGCCCGCTCCGCCAAGGGACCTGCCGCCAGGTCCCAAGCCAAGGTCCTCGACGACGCCTTGATCAAGGAAGGTCCATTGGGACCGTACTCCCCCACCCTTCGGGGCGGCAACCCGGACAGGGGGAAGAAGCTGGCCATGGGCCACCCCGCGGCTCAATGCATCCGATGCCACAAGGTCGGGTCCACCGGTGGCGTACTCGGCCCGGACCTGTCAAAGGTCGCTTCTCGCCTATCTACTGATAAAATCCTCGAGTCCCTGGTCAACCCGCAAGCCGAGCTCGCCGAAGGGTATGGGCTACTCGTGGCGACCCTCAAGGACGGATCCACGGTTTCTGGCTCAATCGCGAAAGCAACCCCGAAGAGCTATTCCTTCCAGTCTCCCGACGGGAAGGAATCAACGCTCGACCGTTCCCTGATTGCGGAAGAGGTTCTTACCTCGCCCATGCCACCGACGGGAGCCATTCTCACCAAGGTGGAAATGCGCGACCTCATCGCCTACCTCATCACCCTCAAATAAATGAAACTCCTCCTCGTTCTCGCTTGTCTTGTAACGGGAATTCTTTTTGGAAAACCCGAGGGCAAGCCCAACGTATTGTTCATCGCTGTGGACGACATGAACGACTGGATCGGGTGCCACGGCACCACCCCCGCCGCCATCACCCCGAACATCGACCGCTTGGCCGAACGCGGCGTGAATTTCACCAACGCCCACACTGCCGGTGTATTCTGCGCCCCCTCAAGGGCCGCCATATTCTCCGGCCAGTTCGCTTCCACCACGGGATGCTACGACAGCGCCCTCTACTTCGTCGACCACCCCGGGATACGGCCGCTCCAAGCCAGTTTTCAGAAAGCTGGTTACCGCACCATAGGCACGGGCAAGCTCTTCCACCATCCCGCCGGGGCGGTCGACATGCGCGGCTGGGACGAATTCCGCGTCCGCACAAAGCGTCAACGAGAGACTGGCTACCCGATGGACTCCTGGTCGGACGAGGTCCCATTCCCCGACCCGAGGCCCTACGGTACCTACCAACGCACCCCGGGAGCACCCAAGACAAACAGCGGATTCATGGAGTTCGGCCCCGTCCGCAACAACCGCGAAAAGGATCTCGCCGACACCATGCGGGCCCAGTGGGCAGTCGACCAACTGGGCAAGAAGTGGGACAAGCCCTTCTTCCTCGCCGTGGGACTGTACGCACCGCACTTTCCCAACTACTGCCCGCAAAAATATTTCGACCTCTACGAACGCGAAAAGATCGAGCTGCCGCCCTACAAGGCGAACGACCTCGACGACCTGCCCGAAAACATCCGGCGACAAAAGATCAACCGCTCCCGCATCCACCAACGCTTGGTTCAACTGGGAGCGGTCAAGGAATCTCTTCACGGTTACTTGGCCTGCATGAGCTACGCCGACGCCCAGATCGGCCGCGTGCTCGACGCCCTCGACTCGAGCCCTTACGCCGACGACACTATAATCGTCCTATGGTCCGACCATGGCTACCATCACGGAGAAAAAGGCGACTGGGGAAAGCACACCCTTTGGGAACGGACCTCCAACGTCCCCTTCGTCTGGGCCGGGCCAGGCGTAGCCAAGGGAGCTACCTCCGACGTCACCGTCAGCCTGATCGACATGTATCCCACCTTCGTCGAACTATGCGACCTCCCAGAAACCCCGCACAAGCTCGAGGGCACCTCTATCGCCAATACCCTCGCCAAGCCGAAAAAGGCCAAGGACCGCGAGGTCTACCTGCCTCACATGTTCCCCGAGTCCTACGCCATCATGAACAAGCAATGGCGCTACATCCGCTACAAGGATGGCAGCGAGGAACTCTACGATGTCCAGAAGGATCCCAACGAGTGGAACAACTTGGCCGAACAACCGAAATACGCGGACTTGAAGAAACTCCTCGTCGACCAAGCGCCCAAAACCTTTGCAAAGCCCTCACCCAAACGAAAAAAACGCGACCTGATCCTCGAGGGCGAAACATTTCGCTGGAAGCAATAGGCGACTGGAACCGCCTTAATTCTTCTTTTTTCGACTGGCGTAAGTGCGACCTAGAGTATCGGCGATCATCGTCTTTAAGGCTTGAGCATCGAATGGCCCTTCCTTGCGATAGATCACCTTGCCGCCAGGCTCCACGAGAAGGGTATAGGGAATGGGACCCGTCCACTTTGAATCAAGCGCTTCAGCCAGTTCGTCACGGTCGTGACCAGTGTACAGGTAGTTGGTCATGGCTGCCTGTGAACGCTTAAGAAATTTGTGAGCCAGACCCTTGTGGTCAGGATTGTCCACCGAGAGCGTAACCAGCTTGAAATGCCGGCGGCGGTACATGCGACCCATCTTCACCAGTTCAGGGAACTCCTCCACACAAGTTAGGCACCAGGTGGCCCAAGCATTGATCAGTAGATAATCTTCACCTTTGTTCGCCACCAACGACTTCAGCCCAACCGCATTAATCGTTTCAAGTTCAACGGGGAGTTTGGCCCAAGCGGCATCCGCCCTAGCGACTCCCGCCACTTTCTCCTTCCATTTGGTGGAGCATCCGAAGACGCGTGTAATGGGTACCTTCACTTGGCGCCCGGCGAGCAAGTCATCGAGGGCGTTTCGGGTATCGCGGCCAGACACCTCGTGCACCTCCGAATTATCGATTCGCCCGTTGTAGCGAAGCTTGCGATCAGCATCGAAAATAAATACGTGCGGAGTCACCTTAACGCCAACCTTGCGAGAAAACTCTTGGGTTTCACCATCATACAGAAAGGGAAACTGATAATTCTTATTCTTGGCCCGAACCTTCATGTCCGCCAAGGAGTCACCCAGATCGGCGTAACCCAGCTCGTTGAGGCGCACCGCCTCGGCATTGTTCGGCGAAATAGCGATCAGCTTAACGCCCTTATCCCTATAATCAGCCTCAAGCTTAATGATCCGATCCTCATAAGCCTGAGCGGTTGGACAATGATTGCAGGTAAACATCAGCACCAGAACCTTCGCGGCGGCATATTCCTTAGCCATGTGCATTTTGCCATCGACTCCAGGCAAGTTGAAAGGCGGCAAACGGCCACCCAAATCCAAACCCTTTGGCGACTGCGCCGCGAAGCTAGTCGTAAAAGCGGACAGCAAAATCAGAAATACATGAACACACTTTAATTCCATTTCGGATCGCTACTTCATGCCGAGCATTAAGTCAAATCGTTGAATTTTCCGCTTAAGTTTAAAAGTCAGCTATATTCTTCGCAGGCATGGCTCAGTGCCTTTTTCATAATGAATTGCCACAACGAATGATTCACGGGCTTGCCAGCTTGTAAGATTCCCATAACTCGTCTGACAAATGCGGGGTAGCTCCCGGCTGACTGGCAACAAATGCACCGTGTCGATTGGCCATATCCAGTGTGGAATGCCATGGGCGACCCAACAGACGGGCAGAGAGCAAGGCGGCCGTGCAAGCATCGCCCGCACCCACGCTATCTGCATTCTCGGCCAAGGGGAAACCTGCCGGCTCTCCTTCCACCCAGCCTTCGGACGTACAAGCGAACGTTCCCAGTTTGCCTCTGGTGAAGACCACAGCATCTAGATCGTAGTTCGCCCGCATTAGCTCGGCGCAAGTGCGAGAATCACCGGAAGGTAGATCGAGCAAAGAGGCTACGGTGCCAATCTCCTCGTCATTGAGTTTAACCAAGTTGGCAACCCGACAACCCTCATCGAGAATCTGCGACGTAAAGAGATCCATTCGCAAGTTTACGTCAAAAATCTTCAAGGCGTTTTTTGCCTCTGCCAAAAACGATTGCGTAGCTTGATGAGCCACCGGATGACGTTGGCTCATACTGCCGAAACTAACCGCATCGCAAGAATTCGCCAGAACCGCTTCATGCTTGGTAAACTCGAGGTGATCCCAAGCCGTATCCATTACGATTTCATAACTAGGCGCTCCTTCAAATATGCTCACCCGCACCTGACCGGTAGGCTTTACGGGATCGATCTGTAAAAACTCCAAAGGAAGATTTCGACTACTGAATTCCTCCTGTAACCTTTTGCCCAGATCGTCAAGACCAATACGACTCAAGAGCACTCCACGTCCACCCAAGGGAGCCTGCAGTTGATGAGCCTGCACGGCAACGTTGAGCGAAGTGCCACCGAGCACCTCCTTGTCAGGGAAGACATCGAAGACCGCCTCGCCAAGACCGACGATAGTAAAGGGACCGGACATTAGCTAGTGAACCGTGGATTTATTTTTCTCGGCAAACTGGCGCTTCTGCGCAAAAAGCCAGGCCCATAATCCATCGTCCCCGTAGGCACGGGTCCATGAGTTGTGGCGGACATTGGGATACTCGGTGTAGATCGGCTTGCCACCTGCTTTCTTCAATGCCTCCACCATTTCCCGACTGCAACGGGTTGGGACCACCGAATCCTTTTCACCGTGAAATATCCATATGGGCAGATGAACGATCTGCTTGGCTAATTCAGTCTGGCCACGCCCGCATACCAGTGCGGCGGCCGCAAAGAGGTCGGGTTCCTTGATGATGGCCGCATAGGTACCGGCTCCTCCCATGGACTGGCCGGTGACGTAAATGCGGGCCCGATCAACGGGATGTTCTTTGGGTAATGATTTAACCAGCTCAATCAGAGCTGTGAGGGGTGCGCCGCTCCACCTTTCATTACGGCCAACAGTTGGGGCAATAATGTAGCAGGGATACTTTTGCCGACGCTCAGGCTTGCCCAAAGCGATATTCGCCGCGCAATTGCCCTGCCAGTTTTGATTACCTCGACCACCCGACCCGTGCAGGGAAACGACTAGGGGATATTTTGTATCGGGCTTAATCGAGGCAGGCTTCAGGATCGCGTAACGCAAAACGGTGCCGGTCGAATCCTTGAACTCGGTTTTAGCAAAACCCTGAGCTTTCGTGTTGGCAATCCAGCACAGGTTAAGTCCAAATAAAACATAGAGATATTTCATGCTAGGTTCCTATTAATTCCGCCGAAATGCTTTACTCAAAATCACTGCCAAAATCAAATCACGAAGGCTGGGCTTAAAATCCTTGCCCTTGTTCTCGGGGGGGAATTCTTTCGGCCAAAAACCCAGATGGTTGCCGAAACAGACCAGCCTTCGCGGAGGGCCGGCGGACATGGCTTCAATCGCCTGCAGGTGGTGTCTTCCCATCATCGGCAAAGCGAGAGAACCCGCCATCTCCTTAAGGAAATGGCCACAATTCAGAGGTAACACTCTAATTGGTTTCATACGAATAGTAACGGCAACCAAAGGAAATAGGTTACACCAAATTCAACTAATAAGATATTTTGGGATACAGAATGGGTCGAGGCTCAATCAACGGGTTCGGCAAACCATTGCCTCAGGTCGGCTAGGGAAACGCCGATCAAAGTAGATAAAACCCTTTCGGCCTCGGAAAGCTTATCCTCGGAATGGATAGCGGAGATACCTATCACCCGCAAACCAGCTCCGCGAGCAGATGTCATTCCGTTGGGGGAGTCCTCAATTGCAAAGCAAGCAGATGCCGCGACATCCAATTCCTCAACAGCCCTCGAGTAGGTAGCAGGATCGGGCTTTGGCTTATCGACGTCTCCTGAAGTCACAATGACATTGAAGATACCTGTCAATCTCCCTTCCGCCAGAACACTCAAAGCGGCATCGACGTCCGATCGACGCGATCCAGTTGCCAAGCCAATAGGTAAAACCTCGGCGACAGATTCAACAAGCTCGATCGCCCCCGGCATCGCACGAGCCTCTTGCGCGACCAGGCGAGCATAGGCGGTCGCCTTACGCCGAGACCATTCCTGAAAAAGTCTCTCGTCGAATGAGATACCCGAAAGTTTCGCCATTCGCCCCATCGCAAAACGCTCGTCTCCACCCGTGCATTTTTCAAGAAAGTGTTCATAGGAAACCGTCATTTCCTCTCCCATAGCCTCACAGATCGAGGAATAATGCGTGTATTCGCTCTCGATGATGACCCCGTCCATATCGAAGATCACGGCTTGCAGTTCGGTGCTCACTATAGTCGTTTTTTGTCCCGAACAAGGTAAAGAATGATCGGAATCATTGACATTGCTTTGTCTTTACGCTGGAGCGATTTAAAAAAAATGAATTATTACTCCGAGCCAATCATGCCCTTGATCGCCTTACCTTTGCACGGTCCAATAGAATTGTTAGCGGCAAGGTTGCCGACTCCTTTACCAGTGAATTCAATACCATGATTAGAAATGGGGTTGTCTCTCGTATCGTGAATGGTGTTAGCCGTTAGAGCAGTGTGCTTGGTATTCGTAGCGGCGATACCGATCAAGCCATTGATAAACTGGCTGCCGGTAACATTGATGCGCTGACAATCTGTAAGTTCCAAAAGTGCGGTTAAGTCAGCTTGCCCTTCCTCGGTTTCATCATGGATGCTACAGCCCGTGAAGGTGATGTCGGTTGAACGCACAAAGTGCACACCCGTACCGTACTTGGGCGTGTGCCGACGGAAAGTATTCCCGCTAACGTTAATAAGGCGAGAGTCCTCGATGAGCAGATTACGGTTCGTACAGGAGTATATACAGTTTCCGCTTAGCGCGATGCCATAGCAACCGGTGAGGTACACGTTGTTTTCCTGACTGCCGATAATGTTTCCGGATATAGCAAAGAGGCCGGGTGGTCGGGTGGCATCAAGCTTTTCCTTAATGCGTATATTCGATCCCGCTGGCGAGTCGGTCGCTTGAATGGTGTTGGAGGCAATGGTAACCTCATTTACGCTGGCACCCTCGGCAGTAGTGTCGATGTAGATTTCTGCAGTGGGTTCAGGCTCAGTCTTGTGGGCGCGAAAATTATTGTATTCGATATCGTTGCCCGTGATCTGCAGGTTCCGCACCTCTGAACGTTCAAGTCGGATACCTCCCTGCCGGTTATAACTGATATGGCTACTGGCAATATTGATTTGGTGGAGGTTCACTCCATCAAGATAAACACCCACGCCACTGTTAAAATAAATATGGCAATGAGATATCAATACATTGCGGTTGCGTTGAATAAGATGAATCCCATGACGACAACGCGTCACTAAAACTCCTTCAAAAACTGACTGTAGGGTCTGGATTAATTCAAACCCGTCAGCCTCTGTATTAGCCCCCTCCACTTCGATATTACGAATGGTCGGTAGTCGCTGGCGAGTAGCCACGTTGCCTTTTCGGCTTCCCGGATCGCCCGTACCGCCATGAGTACCGATTAGTCGGAAGGCGGGTCCCTTGCCGGCCATGATGACGCGAGCAGTTCCACCCGTGCCATCAATCGTAAAAGGTCCGTGTTCAGCAAGTTTGACTTCAATCGTATTACTTATCCGGTAGGTTCCAGGTGGAAAATGCAGCGCTCCGTCTCCTTGCGCCACCGCATGAGCGATTGCCTCGGTGTCATCCGTCTCACCATCTCCGACTGCCCCGAAACCCGTAACATTACTCATGCGAAAAAAACTGTCTTTGTGTTTCGGTCGTGTCAATAACTTGCCCTGAAACAACCCAAAGTTACTATATCAGGATCGTCTTGAGGATCATTACATTCACTTCTTGTCCTTCAACTGGTTGAGGTAAAGGATAGTGTCGACCATGTTTCGGGCTTGCTTGGCGTTGTGCTGGGGGTGAGGCAGCATGGGGATTTGGCCCCACACGCCGACGCCTCCCTTGACCACCTTTTGGGTCAAGGTCTCGGCGGCGGTAGGATCCGCCTTGTATCGTTCGGCGATCTGAAAGTAAGGCGGGGCAACGAAGGCACGCGTCCACTGGTGGCAGTTGAGGCAATCGCTCTTGCTCATCAATTGGTACCCGGCCCAAGCTTCCTTGGATTTCTTAAGTTGCTTAGGGGGAGCCTCCAAACCCATTACCAACCCGGGGGCAATGGTACCCTCAATCACCCCCTTGTTCTCGAGTCGCACGAGAGTGCCTTTGTTGTCCTTGGTGTAATAGAGCACATGCAGGCGTCCCTTAGGTCCGATCTTAAGGTTGGTGGGCTTGCCGAGGCGCAAAGTGGGAAGCACCGGGCGTATTTCCTCTATTTCTCCCTTCTCGTCCAGTTTCACGGACTTCACCCAACCTCTGGCATACTCGCCGATGAGCCAGCATCCATCGAACCGGTCGGGCAAACCGAGCTTCTTGGAATAGGTATTGTTCTTGCGAAAGATCGGGCCTGCGATGGCCGACTCACCGCCACCGCCAAACTCGGGAAATTCCTTTTGGTTGCCTTCGTACCAAATAAGTGGCGGTTGGGCGGGCGGCAATTCTCGTATCCCGGTGTTTCCATTGTGTAAATTGAGCGGAGCCTTGGGGTTGATGATCGGCCCACCCTTCTTGGTCTCGTAATCGTAGTGGGTGAAAGGTCGTTGGTCGGCAATGACCAGAGGGTAGCCATGAAAGCCAGGCCCCTTGGCTAAGTTGAACTCGTCGTACCCCAAGGGGATTGTCTTTTTGTCGAGCTTGGTGCCGGGCACCCAGTTGTTGGGCGGACCATTTTCTCCCCAGAGCAACCAGCCGGTCTTTTGGTCGACGTGAATGCGAAAAGGATTACGCAGCCCCATGATATAGATTTCAGGCAGCGTTTTTGGAGTGCCCGGTGGAAACAGGTTACCTTTCGGAATTTCGTACCCGCCTTCCTTGGTGGGTCGTATGCGTAGAATCTTGCCACGCAGGTCGTTGCTGTTGGCCGAGGTCTTGCAGGAGTAGAAGTACTCCGAACGTATCTGGTTGTCGCCCACCGAAAGATAGAGCAAGCCATCGGGACCGAAGGCAATGGAACCGGACTCGTGGATGCGCTTGACCGAGTTCGCCTTGATCTTGAGCAATACCTTCTCGGAGGCAGGTTCGATTTTGTCGTCCTTGAAAACGAAACGGCCAAGTCGATGCTCGTAATGGGACTTGTCCCCTTCGACCGGCACCGTGTGCTGCAAATAGATCCAGTGGTTCTGGTCGAAGTTCGGGTCCAAGGCGATGCCGATGAGTCCGGCTTCGCAGCGCGTGTCCGACTTCAGGTCAATCAATTCAATCAATTGCCCGGGCTTGTCGGGATAAAAAAGCTTCACCTTGCCCGGACGCTCGGCGATGAAGACTCGCCCGTCGGAGGCAATCGTCATCTCCATACCTTCCTTGATGTCCGATGCGAGCAAGCTCAGCTCCAAGTCGGGGTCGACCGCCTGGTTGGGGTTAGGAGCCGCCTCGACGGTCAAGGCGCATAAGCATAGCATGAGGATTCTTTTAATCATTTCTCCTTTGCCCGCTCGATCTCGTCCCCGATACCGTTCTCATTCTCGTCCGTGACTCCGGAAAGCGGATTTTTCACGACGGCCTGCCAGGCGATCTTTCGAAACACCTTATCCAGTTCGGCGGAAAGCATCTTTTTCGGTGGCCTCCGAGTGATCGGCTCAGGCGATTTTTTATACAACGTCGCATAGAATACGTAGCCCTCCAGCCATTCCATGCCTTTGCCCAAGTGCCCACCGTCGCTCCAAATGGACGGGATTTTGCCATCGACCCTTCGATTGAGTCCCTTGATTCCCGGCAACTTCCCTTGGAAATAAAGTTCAAGGGCTGCTAGCATCGCCTCGTTCGTTGGCAAGATATGAAACTTGCCAGGGTAACGCTTGTCGATTGTCGACACCAGTTTGGTGGTGACCGCCCGGCTTCGTTTCTTGGCAAAGGCGCGATAGTTCTCGATGCGTGGCTCACTGTCGCCCTCAGCAAATCCGTGAGCCCACTGCGGCCAACCGTTGAAGCAGTAGAACTTCATCTTCGGGTTGTACTTGAGGCAGAAATCAATCCAACCAAAGTAATACTCTGAACGGTCATTGGTATAACCGCCCCACGTCATGACGTCCCATTTGCCAGTGGTGATGGCGGCCATACAAACGGGAAATGGTTTGCCTCGGCTGGAAAGAATACCGTTTTCCAGTTCCCACATCATGCGGGTTCCGCCCGCTTCCCCACCTCGAGTATTGAGCCGCATGCGCTGCTCGAGACCAGCCGCCCGGGCAATGTGCGGAAGCGTACCGTAACCCGGTCTCATCCAACTGTGCCCGGTACCAACGATCCGCAAGCCGCTGCCTTTGGGATAGCCTGAAGGTTCCTGATTGCTTCCGTTCTTTCTCCGAAGAGGCATCGCTCTGATCTCCTCGGGCTTCATCAGGTAAGTCGCCCCGCGAATGGAGGGATGATCGTCATGCCCGAATCCCAGCCAGGGAACGGGCACCGGACGACTGGTCCGATGCTTGGACTGCGGTCGTTTGAACTCGGGTGCCTCGGCGACTTCAGGCTTCTTAGCGTCTTGGGCCGGTACAACCAAACCAACCGACCAGAAGGCAAAGCAAATAAGCAAAACTTTCATCATGGGGCACTCTCATATTATGAAAAAAGTTCGGTGACAGGCTTTGCCCTGCTTCCACCGACAAGAAAGGGTCGACCGGCTGAGGAAAAGGCCTCTTCCTTAAGGGGTAAACCAGCGGCCCATCCGATAGTTGCGTGTAAGTCGTGCACGGTCACAGGGTTTTCGGGATAAGCCCCTTCCTTGTCGCTGGAACCGTAAACAAAGCCACGCTTTACACCACCTCCGGCCAGAACTGAAGAAAAGCAAATGGGATAGTGACCACGTCCATTTCCGTTGTATTCCGGCTTACGACCGAACTCCGTGGCAAGGACAACCAAGGTGTCGTCAAGCATGCCTCGATCGTCCAAGTCCGAAATAAGGGCAGCGTAACCTTGGTCAAAGGGGGGACTCACGTCCTCCATCTCGGCTTTCAAATTGTTGTGCATGTCCCAACCTGTCGAGGCCACCTCGACAAATCTAACGCCTGTCTCAACCAAACGCCGGGCAAGCAAGCACCCTTGGCCAAATTTGCTCGTCCCATATTTTTCCCGGGCAGGCTCAGATTCCTTGCTCAAGTCAAAAGCCTCCAAGTCTTTGCTTCGCAAGAGACGAAGTGTATTGTCGTAAAATTCACGATAGGCCTTCACCTTGGAATCAGGGTAACGAGCGGAGAAAAAGGCACTGAGGTTTTCAGATAGCGCGAGCCTCTTTTTGAGCGCAGCGCTACCGCCGGGGGTCTCTATGTTTTGCAACCCTGTTTCGGGATCAAGAATGGGGATCGGACTGAAGGAGGTCGGGAAAAACCCGTTGCCATGCTTGGGCTCCGTATTGATGCAGGCGGAGGAAGGCAAAGTGCCGTGACTCTGGCCAAGGTAGTGCTGAGCCCATGCCCCGAGGTTGGGGTGCTTGATGGTGTTTCTCTGGGTGAAGGCGGTACGCAAGAAGTATTGAGCCGGCCCATGAACACCGACTTTAGCCGTCATGCTCCGGATGATGGATATGCGGTCAGCAATCTTAGCAGTCTTCGGCAAGTACTCTGTGATTTGAAAGTCGCCCTTGGTGGCAATTGCTTCTCCGGGCCCCTTCGTAGGTCCCGTCTTGGGATCAAAGGTATCAATGTGGCTCATCCCGCCCTTGACCTGCAGAAAGATGATTCGCTTGGCCTTGCCGAAACCGTTTCCTCCAATCTTTTCCTGGGCCGGGACCAAGCCGGGAAGGATGGAAAGGCCAAACGCTCCGAGGGCGCACTGTTCGACAAACTGACGACGATTCAGGCAAAAATCTTTCATGAGCATTTTGAAAATTTGGATATGTTATTGGACAAAGAGAAATTCAGTGGAATTAAAAAGGGCCCATGTCAAGTCAGCCTGGGTCATGTCTTTCTGCATCGCTTCCTTGATGGCTCCGATCTCTTCAGGGCTGGGAGGTCGACCGAAAAAACTAAGGAATAGAAATTGAACGGCTGGCTGGAGTCCTCCGCTTTTTTTCAGTTTCCGGGATAGTCGAGATTCCGAATCGGACAGCATGTACTGGACGTCGCCGTTCATCAGCATGAGGCTTTGCGGAATGCTGGCCTCAGTACTTCCATCATTAACCAAGTCTCGAGAAGACTGGCCGAACATGCGCAGAAAATGATCATCCTTTGCCGGTTGGCTCATTTCGGATGCCCGCAAGAGAAATTGCCCGGCGATCTTCCTTGGTCGCTTGCCACCCACGAAATCGGAATCAACCAAGCGTTGGCCTCCAAACTGTTTTTTATTCAGGTGACCTGATTCCTTCATTGCCACGACCATTCTTTCCACATCTTTCAAGGACATTTCGTCATAGGGAAAGTCATAGCGAGTCACCCGATGAGAACGGTCCACCTTGTAACCGTCAATATCCTGCCCCATCACAAGGACCAAGATTGAGTCCCAAGCTTGCTCAGCCGTCATTCGACGTAGAATAGGTCCGGGAAACAAATACTTTTCAATGTCTCCGATTGGAGGAGTTAAGCTTGCCTTGGCTTGATAGGCCTTGGTGTTAAAGAGAACACGCTGAAATTCCCGAAGATCAAAGTCGGCCTTTACCATCACACGACCAAGAAGCTCGAGAAGGACGGGATTGGAAGATTCCGATAGATCGTCCAAGTCCTCCAGCGGTTCCTTCACTCCCAACCCAAAAGCCCTCTTCCAGAGGCGGTTGGCTATAGTGACCGCAAATCGAGGGTTTTGCTCGTGCGTCATCCACTTTGCGAAACTGGCCCGCAGGTTCTTGGGATTCTTCTTGTCCACCAGATAGGCGGGCCCCTTTTCATCTTCCGAGTCCCAGGAGAAAAGAGAGGGCAGGACCGGACTACCCGGATCAACGTCGTCGTAGGCGTAATCATCGGGGAACTTGAGAACTTGCCTACCCATGGTGTGGACCCTCGCCATACTTTGAGCCACGGCAGTTATGACGTCTTGCTTCGAAAGATCTCCCTTTTTAAGCTTGTTGCCTATTTTTCGAGGATCCCGATCACTTACGTCCGTCGATCCAAAGAAGGCCGCAAGTTCGTAAAACTCACGCTGGGTCCAGTCGGCGAATGGATGGTCATGGCACTGAGCGCAAGCAACGTTTGCTCCGAGAAACACGGTCAACGTGTTGGACAAGTTGTCGAGTGGCATTCCGGGGTCGCGCAAAAGGTAACCGGAAGGCCCGGTTGCAGCAACGCTTCCCTCCGCCGTAAGCAACTCCATGACAATCTCGTCCCAAGAACGATTCAGGGCTATCTGATCTTTAAGCCATCTTTCGTAGTGACTGTAGTTCGTCCTCTTGATCGATCCTTTGTGCCGGAGCAGGTCAGCCAACCAGTTGAATAAGTGGGAACGGTAACCTTCCGAGACAAGCAACTTGTCGATAAGCTTTCTTCTCTTGTCGAGATCCTTGTCCTTGAGAAAAACGGTCGCTTCATCATCGGTTGGGATTCGGCCGACAACATCCAGATAAATTCGACGAAGAAAGATAAAATCATTGGCGGGCGGGTTTGGTTTTTGACCGACCTTGACCAAAGCGTCACCTATAAAACGATCGATCCAATGAGCAGCAGTCTTGATCTGGTCAATCTCCATGCGAAGTCGCTTATCAGACCGCACCTGAGGGGCATTCCCATTCTTCGGTAAAGGCGGGAGTTTCATTGGAGAAACGTTTTCCTTATTCTTGCCGGGCTTACGTTCCTTTCGCTTCTTATTCTTCTCCTTACCTTCAGGTGAGGATTTTATAACGCCTTCCTTTGCCAAAGAGACACCCGAAGCAGTCTTCTTTTGAGCGAAAACAGACAGTAATAAGGAAACTGAACAGAAGAAAACAAAAAATTTCATGGGCAACATATTAAATGATACAAACTGTTAAATGAATATAAAGTTTCAAGCATGATGCAGGTAGAGGATAACTATTTTTTACGAAGATTGGAAAACACCTTTCCGGTCGGCTTGGTCGGCAGCGTAATCTTCCATTCCTCGAGTAAGCGAGACAATGCCTTCACCACCTTGGGATTCTTTTCCTTGAGGTCGTTTTTCTCGTAGGGATCAGCAACCAAATCGAAGAGTTCCAAATGGCTACCTTTTGCATTGGTCACGAACTTCCATTGATCCTTCACCACGGCAAAGGACACCCAGTGGTCGGGCTTGGTCGGGCGGGCGGGCCATGGGGCGCCGATCTTCCAAAACAATGGTTTTCCGCGCAAGGCGCTCCCCTTCCCCATCAGGGCGTTCACTTGACTGACACCGTCAGGCTTGTAGTTTTTGGGCAACTTGACATCAGCCAGTTCGCAGAAGGTCGGCAACAGATCGACGGCAGACAAAACTGCCTTCTTGTCCACTTTGCCGGCAGGCACCTTGCCCGGCCAACGAGCTATGAAGGGCACGCCAATGCCTCCCTCGAGAAGTGCTCCCTTGTAAGCTCGGCGACCACCAGTGATTCCTTTTGCGGCAGCTATGCCGTAGCCCGGACCGGTGGCCGAGTCGTAGGACAAGGCCAGCTTGGTGGGTGAACTGGCGCGGGCGGGGCCATTGTCCGAACTAAAGATGACCAAAGTATTGTCGGTCAGCTTGAGGCGATCCAAGGCATCGAGCAATTGGCCGATTCGTTGGTCGGCGTGAAACAAGGTCGCCGCGTATATACTGTGTTCCTCGCTTAACTTGGGAAAGAGCTTCTGCAACTTGGGATCAACGTGAAAGGGAGTGTGCGGCTCATGCATCCAGAGGTTGATGAAGAACGGCTTTCCCTGGGCATGGCTTTTCTCGATGAAGGGTATGGCGCTCTTGACGTCGTCGTGGACGAACATTTGCGGACCCGAACAATTGAATGCCCCGTAGTCGTCATAGCCGTACTCGCTCAGGAAAGGGGCGTCGGGGATCATGTCGTTGGCCAAGTGCCACTTTCCGTAATGGGCGGTGGCATAACCCGCCTGCTGAAGAAACCGTGAAAGTAAGGGAGCCTTGGGGTCGAGCCAGTCCGGCATGTTGCGCTTAGCATTGCTGGGTACCCATGCAAAGTGACCATCGATGTTGTATCGAGCCGGGAAATGCCCGGTCATGACGGCCGTCCGACTGGGAGAACAGACTCCGCTGGCAACGGTGAAGCGATGAAAGTCGGTCCCCTCCTTGGCCAAGCGGTCGATATTGGGTGTCTTCAGGTAGGGATGACCATGGCATCCTAGGTCCCCCCAGCCCCAGTCATCGGCAAAAATGAAGACGATGTTGGGCCGCTTCGCAGCTTGAACCGAAGAGATCGCCAAGGAGAAAGCAAAGACGCAGGACGTGAGCCATTTTTTCATTTTTTATTTTTATTTTTATTGGGTGAAGGGGGGCCGGAACCCCTTTTAAGATGGATTAGCCCCTTGAAAGTGGGATCGATAAGTTGAGCGGACCACTCCTTGCGAAGTGCATTCAATTCGGCGAGGATTTTCGGTTTAGCCGAGGCTAGGTTACGAGTTTCACCGATGTCCTCGTCCAAGTCGTAAAGCTGGGGCTTGCCGTTCCGAAAAGGGATGACCAACTTGAAGTTTCCCTTGCGCACGGAATAGCGTTTATCATCGTATTTTCGGAGAAAAAGCACCTCGTGAGGCGAGTTTGGATTCTTGCCGACAAGATAAGGAACGAGATTCACTCCATCAAGGGGCTTGTCCTTGTCCACCTTGGCTCCGGACAGGGCGACCATAGTGGCGGCGAAATCGAGAGAGGAAACGGGATGGTCGTAGGTTTTCCCCCGAGGCAAGGTGCCTTTCCACTGCAAGGCGAAGGGAACTCGATGCCCCCCTTCCCATACATCTCCCTTGGAGCCTCGCAACGGGCTGTTTTGCGAGGCGTTCTTAGTGATCGGACCACCATTGTCGGAAAGAAAGGCCACAATGGTTTTCTCCTCTAGCTTGTTCTCGCGGAGGCTTTTGAGAAGGAGCCCTACCCCATCGTCAATGGCGCTCACCATGGCGGCATAGGTTTTTCGCTTGGGGTCCTTTATATGAGTAAAACGATTGAGGTATTTGGCGGTCGCCTGCAACGGGGTATGAGGGGCGTTATAGGAAAGAAAGAGAAAGAACGGCTTGTCCTTGTTTCGCTCCACGAAGGAGACCGCCTCGTCTGAAAATTCATCGGTCAGGTATTTGCGAGGAGGCACCGGGGTATAATTCTTCAGAATCCAAGTCCGATAACTTTCCCCCTCGCCCTTGGCTTTGGCGCCGTCCTTGATCACGAGGTCTTCCGGCATGTACTTGTGCCCGCCTCCGAGGTGTCCGTAGAACTCGTTGAAGCCGCGCTTCATAGGATGACTGGTGGGGGCATGGGCTCCGAGATGCCATTTGCCAATTATGCCCGAATGGTAACCGACGGGAGCCAACAACTCGGCAATGGTCTTCTCGTTGCGGGTGAGACCCATATCCGGATCATTAGGCTGGTACTGCGGGTTACGCTCGAACCCAAAACGCTGTTGGTAGCGCCCGGTTATGAATCCGGCTCGAGACGGACCGCACACGGAATAGGAAACATATCCGTTGGTGCAGCGAACGCCATGGGATGCAATGGAATCGACGTTCGGGGTCGGAATGTCCTTGCACCCGTTGAAGCCCACGTCCGCATAGCCAAGATCATCCGCCATAATCACGATGAGGTTTGGCACAGCTTGCGCAATAATCGCGTAGAAGAAGACGCTTAGGATAAGAAGGGGACGAACCGTCATTCTTTTTGCCTATTACTAAACAACCTCGATGTCTATCCGACAATTCGTCTCATGTATCAGTTATCCCTGGCAGGCGAAGTTGAACAATGCGCTTGGCGTTTATCAGGTCGGTCATTAATTCAATGAAGCCCAACTCAACAACTAAATGAAAATAACAGCCAAACACCAACTTTGGGCAGGAATCTGCTTTTTGATTTCCTTCGCTGCCTACGGAAACAAGGGAGATAAGAAGCCAAACATCCTCTTCATCTTCACCGACGACCAATCGCACCGCACAGTAAGTTGCTATCCGGAAGCCCCCGACTGGGTGAATACGCCAAATATCGACTCCCTCGCAAAAAACGGAGTCCGTTTCGCCCATTGCTACATGGGGACCTGGTGCATGGCCGTGCGAGCCACTTTGCTCACCGGTCACCAAACCTACGGCGTCCGATCCATGCGGATGGAGGGCGAATATCCCAGCAGTAAATACGATCCGGAGAAATGCCCGTTTTGGCCATCGGTCTTCCGCAAAAAAGGATACCAAACCGCTCAAATCGGGAAATGGCACACAGGAGTCGACAACGGGTATGGTCGCGATTGGGATTTTCAAAAAGTATGGAATCGGCCCGCCTTCCCCGCCAACTCAGGAAACTACTTCGATCAGCAACTGATCCAGACCAACGGCCCCAAGCCGGTCATGACTCAAGGCTACTCGACCGATAACTACACCAAGTGGGCCGAAGAATACATCCGCGGTGGCCATGGGAAGGACAAGGGCAAGCCCTTTTATCTCTGGCTTTGCTATGGCGCCGTGCACGGTCCCTTCACCCCGGCCAAACGGCACTTTGATCGTTACCCAAACTCCAAGATCAAAATCCCCAAGGACATTTATCCTCCTCGGGAAGGGAAACCAAAATATTCCCGGGAAAAAGAACAATGGATCCCCGGCCCCGATGGATTGCCGGTCCTAAAGTCGGGCCAATTCGCCGGCCGAACGGTGAGCGGCAAGGCCATCCACGGAAACGATATCCATGCCCTCACCCGCCAATACCACCAAGGCGTTCTCGCCATCGACGAAGGGGTCGGCAAACTAATTCGGGCACTTAAGGAAACTGGGCAATACGACAACACCCTGATCGTCTTTGGGGCGGACCAGGGAATCGCATGGGGACAAAAGGGGTTCCAAATGAAGCTGGCTCCCTATGACGGAACGATCCGAGGCCCGCTCATCATAAGCATGCCCAAGAAATTCCCGAAGGGTAAGGTATGCAACAAACCAGTTGGAGGAACCGACCTAGTACCCACCTTCTTCAAGACGGCTGGGCTCGAACTTCCTTGGAAAATGCATGGTCGCGACCTTACTCCGCTGCTCGAAAACCCCAAGGGGAAAGGTTGGAAGACACCGCTCTTGCTCGCTCACACGGGGATGAGCTACGGGGAAGATTGCGACGTCGTGATCGATATGAAGGACGACCCGATTTACCAGAAACAAGAAGTTCCCTGGTGGGTTTCCCTGCGAACGGACCGCTACAAGTACATCCGCAATCTGATCCCGGGTGAGACCGAGGAGCTCTACGACATGAAGAAGGATCCGGATGAACTGGTTAACTTGGCCTTCGAAGAAAAATACTCCGATCTCCTCCGCAAACTCAGAAAGAAAACGGTTTCCGAACTCAAAAGAACGGACTGCGCCTTCGCGCTCAAAATGCCGGAAGTACGCAACCCTTAGTTAGGAATCCCAGCTCATGAGAAAAGGTCTTTTGTCAATTTCCGCGTTCTGCTTGCTTGGATTATCCCCGGTCTACGCCAAACCCAACATACTCTTCATCGCCATCGACGACCTCCGTCCCGAGCTTGCGTGTTACGGAGGCAAGGAGGTCAAGTCTCCTCACATCGACAAACTCGCAAAGCAGGGAACTGTCTTCAACCGGGCCTATTGTCAGGTTGCAGTCTGCGGAGCTTCGCGGGCTAGCTTGATGACCGGACTTCGGCCCACCAAGAAGCGCTTTCTAAAGTACGACACCTTTGCCGAAAAAGACGCTCCCGACGCCATGACTCTGGCCGAGGAATTAAGGAAGAACGGATACCATTGCATTTCCAACGGCAAGATCTTTCACCACAAGAACGACACCGCAAAACGGAGCTGGAGCGAGGACCCATGGAAACCCAGTATGGGCGGAGCCTCTTTTCTCGACCCAAAGTCAAAATCCATGATTGGCGGGCGGAAGAAGCGCGGTCCGGTTTTAGAATTCCCCGAGGTAGCCGACAGCGCATACCCGGATGGCCAAATCGCGGATAAGACGATTGCCGATCTCAAGCGTATGAAAAAGAATAGCAAACCCTTCTTTCTCGCCTGTGGGTTCATCAAGCCACACCTGCCCTTCTATGCCCCAAAAAAATACTGGGATCTTTACGACCGTACATCGCTCGAACTTGCGGACAACCGTGACCGGCCGGTGAACGCACCTTCCTCACTCAGGGGATCGGGCGAGATTCACAGCTACCATGACCGGGGAATGAAATACAATAGCGAGGAATGGCACCGGGCATGCCTGCACGGATACTACGCTTGCGTAAGTTACGTCGACACCCAGATAGGCAAAGTGATGAAAACGTTGAACGACTTGGATCTCCGGGAAAACACCATCATCGTCCTTTGGGGTGATCACGGTTGGCACCTGGGCGAGCACAATTTCTGGGGCAAGCACAACGTCATGCACCTGTCGACACGCTCGCCCTTGATCGTCGCCGCTCCCGGTTTCAAGTCTAGGCAAGTATGCGACCGCTTGGTCGAATTCGTCGACCTCTACCCCACCCTCATGGATCTGGCTGACATAAAGTCAAATAACAAAGGACTGGAGGGAACGAGCTTCAAGCCCTTGCTAGAAACCCCCCGTTTGAAATGGAAAAGTGCAGCTTTTTCCAAGTACGGCCCAGCCCGGAGCCTCGTCACCAACCAATTCAATTACGCCGAATTCAACGACGGACAGAAAATGCTATTCGATTTGAAAGCTGATCCCGACGAAAACATCAACTTGGCTGCTTCCCCGGAGCATGAGAAGACCCTCAATCGCTTGGGAAAGATGCTCAAGGATGGATGGATTAAGCTCTTGCCCTCTGAAACAAAACATTAGACTCAGACTTAGCTCGGACCAACCGCATTAAAGCCATTTGACTCAAAAGTTCATGACTCACCCCTTGGTTTTGTCCCTTCTCTTTCTCGTGCCAACGCTCTGCCAAGGCGAAGCAAGTGTTTCGTCTACAGGTTCAAAAGGCCCTCAAGCCTTCGACTGGTCTGCCGTGGATACCCAGACGGAGCAAGCCAAGCGAGTCCTCGAGGCTATACGCTCTTGGCAAGGCCAAGAAGGCAAAGATACAGGAAAGAAGCTGCGCGTGGTGTATTTTCACCCCAAGGACCGTCAACCTCTGAAGGATCACGTCACGCGCTGGGATGGAATCATGAACGACATACAGGAGTTTCACCGCACTGAGATGAAGCGGTTGGGATACGGCGAAGTGATGCTTGGACTGGAACGGGAAAACGGCAAACTCAAGCTTCACGAGGTTCGCGGAAACGCCAACGACGACGGCACTTACACTTACAAGTCGGGTAGTATGATCCGAGCGGAAGTTTTCAAGGCCCTGCAAGCCAAGGGAATCAACCCACAAGAGGAAACCATCCTGATCGTCTGCGGGCTTTCCAAGACCGAGGGGAAGAAAGTTACTATCTATTCCCCCTACTACGGAATGGGCGCCGATCACAACCGTGGGATCTGTTTTACCGCAGATATGGACTGGCTATCGATCGACGGTCTCCGGCCCGACCCGACCAAGACCATTCTGCAAGTAAAGGAGCACCGGGGATACGAACCGTTCACCCTCGCCCGCTTCAACACCACCTACGTCGGCGGCGCCATCCACGAACTCGGGCACGGGATGTCCCTCCCCCACAACTATGCAACCAGGGAGGAATCAAAACATGGCACCGCCCTCATGGGAGCGGGCAATTATACCTACCGCAAGGAATGGCGGAACGAAGGCAAAGGGTCCTTCCTCACTCACTCCAGCGCCCTGCGCCTCCTCGTTCATCCGCTCTTCAGCGGAACGGACAAGCAATGCCAGGAGGCTCCGCAAGCAAAGTACGGAAAACTCAACTTATCCCACACCGACGGGAAAATCCATCTTCGCGGAACCATCGGGTCGGTCATTCCGGCCGTCGCCATGATCGCCTACAACGACCGGGAGAACAAGGGCCAGCGCGGATACATGGTGAACAAGGATTACGACGCCACGACCTGGACCTCGGTGCTCAACCCAAACGATGAATTCCGCATCCGCATCGGGGACTTGCGGGACGGGAACCACCAGATCCGCTTGCTTAGCGTCCACGCAAACGGAGCAACCGTTACCAAGCGACTACACTACTCGATGAAGGACGGAGTCCCCGACTTCACCCGGGCAAAAAAAGAAATCGCGGACATTTTGGCCAATTAACGAAACTTCAAACTAGCCAACTCGTTTACCAAAACTGAACCATGAAATTGATAACCTTTGCCACCACTATCCTCGCCTTGCTCTTCTCGTCGAACCTTTCGGCCGAGTTCAAGGCCGACAAGGAGGTATCCTACGGTCCCCATGAGCGCAACGTCCTCGACGTCTACTGGAACACCAAGTTCAAAAACGCCCCCATCGTCTTCACCATTCACGGGGGGGGATTCAAAAACGGCAGCAAGGCCTATTGCAACAAGGACATGATCAAGCTCTACATGTCCAAGGGCTGCATCGTCGTCTCCCCCAACTATCGCCTAGTGGGCAAAGGGGAACCCGTTACCAAGGATGACTGCGCCATGGACACCGCCATGGCGGTTGCCCATATCCAAGCCAATGCCAAAAAATACGGGGGTGACCCGACCAGGATCGTTTCCACCGGGGCCTCCGCCGGTGGCTACATCAGCGCCTGGATAGCCTACCGGAAGAATTGGGAATGGCCCGCCAACGCCAAGCATAAGCCTAAGAAACTCAACATCGTGGGCTGGTTCGGGAACAGTCCCTTTCTCCCGCCCAACCTCATCAAACAGGTTGGCCCCGGCGATCCTCCCGGATTCGTTATGTACGGAGGCAAGAGAGAACACCCCGCCACCCCCGCCAAACAGGGACACAACATCCAAGTCGCCCTCAAGAAGAACAAGGTCTGGAGCAAGATGGTCTTCATCGACTTCATGGGACACGTTCCCGCCAAGCGCATCCTCTTCAGCCCGCAATCACGAGACAAGGAAACCCATGAGGCCTACAACCATTTTCTCGACATGGTCTGCCACGGCAAAGGCAAGCCCACGGGAGGCGACGTCATCAAGGTGAAGCCCGCCAAGAAAAAGTAAGGGTACCCGAACACCAATACATGCACCCGAGACAAAGACGTTTTCTGCAAGGAGGTCTGCTCTTGGGCGCGGCCATTCTGGTTGCTCTCAACGCAAACCTACCGGAAGCCGATGCCCAAAGCGGGGGACTCAAGCCAAGGAAGAGCCCTGAGAACTTCAGCCTTACGAAGATCGACGGGCGCCATTGGCTTCTCACGCCGGACGGCAGGCCCTTCTTTGCCCACGGCATCACCCACGCCGGCAACCGGAACGCCAACCTCGATTTTCAAAATTTTTCGCAAGCCTGCAAGGAGCTCGGTTTCAACGCCTATGGCTATGGCTGCCCAACCCAGCTCCGTTCCGACATGCCCTACGTCGCAAGCTGGAACCACCTCGTCCCAATTTCCTACTACCGAGGCAGGAACGGCATCAAGTTCGTCGACGTGTTTGATGCCAAGGTGGAAGCCCGTTTGGAGGCCGGCGTAAAAGCGTACTGCTTGGTCAACGCGAAGACTTCACAGAACGTCATCGGTTATTGCTGGACCGATCTCGGCACCTGGCCTTTGAAGAATAACGTCGGCAAAAACTGGGTCGACTACATCCGCGGTCTGCCTGAAGACGCCCCCGGGCGACAGGCATACCAGAAGTTCCTCCGTGCTTGGATGGGCGATGGAGGCAAGGCCCGCGACCAGGGCTTTCTTCGCCTGATCGCCCGCGAGTACTTCCGTATCATCGGAGAGGCCCAGCGAAAACATGCCCCCGATCACCTCGTCTTTGGAGACCGTTTCGCCTTCAACACTCTGGATCCCGACGTAGTGAAGGAAATGCTTCCCTACGTAGACGGCATCGCGATCCAACCGCCTTTTCATGGCCAATTCCCCAAGAAAAAGTTCGACGAAATTCACAAACTCACCAAAAAGCCCATCCTTATCTGCGACTTTGCCATCCGCTTCAAGGACGGCGAAAAGGACATTCGCAGCTGGAAACCGGCCGCCGATTCCGTGGCCGCGGGCAAGGCTTATGCCGAATACGTCCAAGCCGCCCTCCAAACCGATTACGTGGTCGGCGTCTTTTGGTGCAACCCGGTCGATACCACGAAGGGTTTCGGCAAGCCCGGCGTGAAGCAGGGGTTCTTCGGCAAGGGGCTCACCGAACGCCCCGGCCTGCATCAGTCCGTGAAAAAGGTAAATGCCTATCGCGAGGGGCTTACGCCAAAAAAATAAGAATACGCCTTCCTCCCTTGCCGAACGAAAAAAGGTCAGGCAGGTTAAGAACCTTTCCAGAGAGAACGTTCAGACTAATAGAATAGATAGAATCACCATGAAAAAGACGTCACGCAGAGACTTCATCAAAACCTCAAGTGCAGTGGGCAGCTTCTTTATCCTACCCTCCGGATTGAGAGCCAACTCACCCAACGGCAAAATCTGCACCGCCCATATCGGTACGGGCGGCAAGGGCCGCGTGGACACCGCCTACCTGGCCAAGCACAAGCACGTGGAAGTTCTGGGACTGTGCGACGTTGATTACAAGCACGGTAAGATAGACACCTGGTCCAAACAATTCAAAAGCGCCACCGCTTATCAGGACTACAGAGAGATGCTGGCCAAACTCGACGACAAGATCGACGTGGTCTCCGTTTCCACTCCGGACCATACCCACTATCCCGCCACCATGGCGGCAATGGAACTCGGCAAGCACGTCTACACCCAGAAACCCCTCACCCACAAGTTATCGGAGGCACGGCACCTTGCGAAGTTCGCCAAGGAAAAGGGACTGACCACGCAAATGGGGATTCAGAACCAGTCCAGGGAGGCCTACCGCCTGACCCGTCATTACCTGCGAGAAGGAATTCTCGGCAAGATCAGCAAGGTCTACGTCTGGTCTTTCAAGACCTGGGGATACGATGGGGAACCCTTCAAGGAAAAGTCGGACAAACCGGATTCTCTGGACTGGAACCTTTGGCTGGGCACCGCCCCAAAACATGACTACGTCAGCAAGGTTTATCACCCCGGACAATGGCGCAAACTCATCGACTTCGGTTGCGGAACCCTCGGAGACATGGGCATCCACATCTTCGATACCCCATTCAAAGCTTTGGATCTAAAGGACCCTTTGTGGGTTGAAGCGGACTGCCGGGCGCCCAACGGGTTCGGCCATGCGGAAAAGAACATGGTACGATATGGCTTTGCTCCCTCCAAATACACCACGAATGACTTCACCTTCACCTGGTGGGACGGCAACGGGGCTCCCCGTCACAAGAACAACCCCGACCTGATCCTCCCCAACGGGGATGAATTGCCCAGGCAAGGCGCCGTCTTCGTAGGCGAAGCCGGACGCATGGTTCTCCCCCACTGTTCAATGCCCACCTTCTACCCGGATTCCGTTTTGAAGAACGTCGCCAAGCCCGACATCCAAGGAGTCGATCACTATACGCAGTTCCTCGATGCCATCGAGGGCAAGGACAAGACATTGGCTGGCTTCGACTACGCAGGCCCCTTGGCGGAGTCTCTTTGTCTCGGAGTGGTAGCCTGCCAGTTCCCGGGCAAGCGTCTGGACTGGAACGCCAAGAAGATGAAGGTCACCAACCTGCCTGAAGCCAACCCGCATCTCGAAGGAAAATACCGGAAGTTCTGATTAACGGTTCCCATCGATGCCAATAGTCTTCCCCACCTCAAGAAAGGAAATTCGATATGAAGGTATTATGGAGCGTGATGCTCACGACACTCCTGTTTTTAGTTTGCTCTGCCGACGCATCGGCAGCCAAGAGCTTAGGCAAGAAGCCGAACGTCGTTTTCATCCTGGCCGACGACATGGGCTATGGTGACCTCAAGGTCTACAACCCGAAAAGCAAGATCTCCACACCACACCTCGACAAGTTGGCTGCCGGTGGCTTGACCTTCACCGATGCCCATTCCGGTGGGTCCACCTGCAAACCCTCCCGCTATGCCCTCCTGACCGGGCGCTTTGCCGTCCGCAAGGACTCCTTTGCCGACAACCGCGGCCCCATCATAACCGAGGATCGCCCGACCATTGCCAGCCTCCTGCGGAATCGTGGCTATGAAACCGCCATGGTGGGGAAGTCGCACCTCGGGTTCGACAAGAAGAACGTTCCGCCCGCTGCCGGCAAAGGGATTTCTTTCAACTACGACCAGCCCATTACCGGAGGCCCCGCCGACCGCGGCTTCGCTTCCTTTTTCGGGATGCATGCCTCCCTCGACATCCAACCGTATTTCTATGTTCGCGGCCGCACACCTACCATGACTCCAAAAAACACCGTGGGGGCCAGCGAAAGTGTCGGCGGCAAGGATGGATGGAACCATATACAAGGGGCCTTCTGGCGGTCGGGCAACGTCTCGACCGACTTCAAGCACGTCGAGGTGACTCCGCGCTTCGCCAAGGAGGCCTGCCAAGTGATAGCCGGCCATGACGGCAAGAAACCGCTCTTCCTCTACCTCGCCCTGCCTTCCCCTCACACGCCCTGGCTACCGACCAAGGAATTCATCGGCAAGAGCGGGGCCGGTATGTACGGCGACTTCATGATGCTGGTGGACCAGGTCGTGGGGCAGGTCATGGCCAGTTTGCAAAAGGCGGGCATGACCGACGATACCCTGGTCTTCTTTTCCAGCGACAATGGTCCCGTCTGGTACGACAAGGACACGGAGCGTTTCGGCCATCGTTCCACCGGCACGCTCCGCGGCATCAAGGCCAGTTCCTGGGAAGGAGGGCATCGAGTGCCATTCATCGCCCATTGGCCCGACCGCGTCCCCGCCGATACCAGGACCGGTCACCTCGTGGCCTTCGCCGACCTCTTCGCCACTTTTGCCGAATTGACGGGCAACCCGAAACTGCCTCAAAGCGCGGCCGAGGACAGCGTCAGCTTTCTTCCCGTCCTCCTGCATCCCGACCGCAAGCACAAGGCCCGCCCGCCCGTTCTGCACGGAAACCAGGTCATCCGCGCCGGCGACTGGAAACTGATCGCAACCAGGGGCGGTCGCGGCTTCAACGCCGATCGCAAGGTGAAATACGGCACCGAGCTCTACAACCTGAAGAAGGACCTCTCGGAAAAGAAAAACCTCGCCGATCAAATGCCCGACAAAGTGAAGAGTCTGCAGGTCAAAATCCAGGAAATTCTGGGAAACTGAGCCCTCCTGCAAATTAATCAACAATCATGCCCGGACGACTCCCCATGACGCACCGATTCCTATCACGCGCGCTGGCCATTCCTGTTCTTCTCATACTGTTTAGCTGGACTGCATGGGCCGCCCAACGTCCCGACGTCGTATTCATTCTTTCGGACAACCAGAGCTACTACGAGATGAGCTGCCACGGTCATGCCGATTTAAAAACACCTCATATCGACCGGCTGGCCGATCAAAGCGTGGAGTTCACCAATTTTCATGCCCCTCCGTTTTGCTCGCCCAGCCGGGCCGTCATCCTGACCGGCCGGTATGCCATAAGATCGGGGGTCTTCACCACCATCGCGGGACGTTCCATCCTCCACAAGGACGAGAAGACCCTGCCTCAATTCCTCAAGCCGAATGGCTACCATAGCGCAATATTCGGAAAGTGGCACCTTGGCTTCAGCTATCCCTACAGGCCGCAGGACCGGGGGTTCGACGAGATCTTCGTCCACGGCGGCGGTGGCGTCGGACAAATGGAGGACTACTTCGGCAACTCCCTCTTCGACACGACTTTCATCCATAACGGGAAAGTCAGCCCGAGCAAAGGGTATTGCACCGACGTCCTGTTCGACCGGGCAATGGAATATGTCGAGGCCAAGCACAAGGAGAAGCAGCCCTTCTTCTGCTTTGTGTCCACGCCGGTAACTCACTCCCCACACCACGGCCCGAAGGAACTGGTCGCTCAGTTGAAGGCCCAAGGCATCCAAGGGAACGTTCAACTGTATGCTCAGGTCCAAAACCTCGATGCCAACGTTGGACGCATGATGAAAAAGATCGATGAGCTGGGCTTGGCCAAAAATACCATCCTGGTCTACGCCTCCGATCAGGGCATGTCCGACCGGGGAGCTCCCCATGGTGGCAACCGCAAGGGTCTTGGCTATGATCCGGCTCATCACGTTCCCTTCATGCTCCGTCTTCCGGGAGCCAAACCAAAAGTCGTTTCGCGCATCGCCGGCATGATCGACTTCTTTCCCACCATCCTCGATCTCTGTGGAATCAAGATGCCAGACAATGTCGACGGTATCAGCTTGAAACCCTTGCTTCTGGAAACAAAAGGCTATCCCGAAGACCGTACCCTCATCATCCAGTGCCCCCGAAGCCGCCAAGCGAGCAAATGGAAGAACTCCGCCGTCAAGACCGACCGCTGGCGGCTGGTCAATGGAGACAAGCTCTACGACGTCACGATCGATCCCCGCCAGAATACGGACGTAGCGGGAAAGAATCGAGACATAGTGGATAAATTGCGCCAAGCCTACGAAGCCTACTGGGCCGACCTTCCCGACCAGGCAACCACCCTGAGCCGACACCTACTCGGGCATCCCGATTGCCGGGACGAAGTAGCTCTCAACGGAATGGACTGGTACCGGGGCGGATCCCCTTGGAACAACGGAGCCTACAACCGACCTTCCAGCGGAGCCTGGGCCGTGACCATTTCCGAAAAGGGCCGTTACCAATTCGAATGCCGACGCTTTCCGAGGGCCGCCGACAAACCGGTTGGCGCATCGAAGGCCGAGATTCAAATCGGCGAGCATACCGCTAAAATCGATCTTTCCGAAGAAGCCAAGAAGGCCACCTTCCAGCTCACCTTGGAAGCCGGCGACTATGATCTCGAGGCCTCGTTTGCCAACGGCAAGAAACGCTTTGGCGCTCTCTGGGTCTACGTAAAGAAACTTTGAAATTCAGCGGACTAAGGAATGTCCCGACATATCCTATGCCGCCATTCCCGTGCGAGTGCTTTTGTATCCTTTGGCACCTCCACTCCGTGCTCTTTCCCTTAATCTAAAGCGAACAAGGAAGGGAGCTCACTTCAACCGCTTGATCATCAGGTTACGGTAATGCACAGGGGAGGAATGGTTCTGCAGTCCAATGAAACCAGTGGCCCGCTTCAGCCCGCCGACTTTTGAGTTCTTCTCGGCAAGTTTTCCAAGGTCGGCCTTCACGATGGGCTTGTCGTTTAGCCAGACCTCGCAAGTGGAGCCTTGGCAACGAATCCTCATGCTTTGCCACTCGCCGGCCTTCTTGCTGGCCCGAACGCTGGGAGCGCAAACCGCGTAGATGGCTCCGGTGAACTGCGCCGGCTTGAGGTTTTTCCATTTTGGCCCGTAATCGTCCAGCACTTGGATTTCCATACCGGCCACCCAAGGGGCGCCCTTTTGAGGAGCTCGTATGAAGATCCCGCTATTACCGTTCACGGGAATATTGAATTCCAACCGCAAGTCGAAGTCGGAGAATTCCTCCTTCGTTGCAATCCACTGGGAACCGGATTCCCCGGTACAGGAAAGAATTCCTTCCTTGGTCGCCCAATTGGAGGTGGGACCACCCATGCCTTGCCATCCCGATAGATCCTTACCGTTGAACAGGCTGGCGAAGCCTGGTTCCTTTTCGGCAGAGGGAGCGAGAGATGAAAGAATAAACAAAATCGAGGTCAGGGTCTTCTTCATGCAAAGTGTAATGAAAAGGGAATGATTCAATGGCAATTGCAATGTAGCCATGGGGAAGTGATTCCAGTTTGGAGTCAAGGAAAGCAAATTACGAACGAGACCGAAACCGTGTTGCCAAACAGGTCGATCAAAGGAAAAATCATCACCACATGAAGAACAAATTTATTTCAAGCCTTCTTTACATTCTGGGAGCAACCGCCCTAAGCGCTCAGGCAGACAAGCCTAACATTATATTCATATTAACTGACGATTTGGGCTACGGAGACGTCGGTGTTCTGTTTCAAAAGCAGCGCGAGGGGGTTCAAATTAAAACTCCGGAATTGGATCAAATGGCCAAGGCCGGCACGATCATGAATCGGCATTATTGTCCCGCTCCCATTTGCGCCCCTTCCCGGGCCTCCCTCATAACAGGCATGCACCAAGGCCACTCGAACGTGCGCAACATGCAATTCGACAAGGCCATCGAGGATAATTGGAATTTTGCCAACACCCTGCAGAAAGCAGGTTATCACACCATCCATTTGGGGAAGTATGGGCTGCAAGGCTGGGGCAATTCCCCGGAAAAATGGGCCGGCTATCCGACCAAACGGGGGTTTGATTATTTCTATGGCTACGTAAGGCACGTTGACGGGCACCAGCATTACCCGGCTAATTTCTGGAAGCTTGGAGATAATAAATCCCACCAGCAGAAAAAGGAAGTGTGGGAAAACAATGAAGAAGTTTCCGCAGGATTGGACAAATGCTACACAACCGATTTATGGACCGCCAAGGCCAAGCAATTGATTATGGCGGAAGCCAGGGAGAATCCCAAGCGTCCATTCTTCATGTTTCTGTCCTATGACACCCCCCACGCCGCGCTGCAATTGCCTACCGTTGCCTACCCTGAAGGCAAAGGAATTAACGGCGGACTAAAATGGTTAGAGCAAGCCGGCAGAATGATCAATACGGCAGAGGGAACCATCGATCATTATCGCGATCCCCATTACACCGACAAGGGCCTGACCGACGTGGCGGAACGCTTTGCCACCTCCATTACCCGGATTGATCATTGCGTCGGGGATCTGCTGCAAACCTTGAAAGACCTCAAGATCGACAAGAAAACCATTGTCATATTCTCCTCCGACAACGGTCCTCACCGTGAAGCCTACATCAAAGGAGAAAGGTGGAGCCCATCGGTCTTTCAATCCGCCGGCAAATTCAAGGGGTCTAAGGGCTCATCCCAAGAAGGGGGCCTGCGCGTGCCCACCTTTGCATGGGGACCCTCCAGAATTAAGGCGGGGCAAAAATCCAATGCGCCTTCCCAGTTTCATGACTGGATGGCTACCTTTTGCAATTATGCCGGCGTTGTAGCGCCCGCAAGAACGGATGGAGTCTCTTTGATCCCAACGCTTCACCAGGCAGGCAAGCAGAGGAAAGGCATCGTCTACGTTGAATTCAATAATCAACAGGGATTGTACTTGGATGGCTATAAAGGCTTGCGGATGAAAACCACGGACCATTCCGTCGACTTTGCCATTTTCAATACCATTGATGATGAGCCCGAGTCCAAGAACCTGGCTGGGACAACGAACGATTTCATTCGCTTGCAACAGAGAATGAAGGACGAAGTGCTCAGGATAAGAATGCCCAACCGGCATGCTAAAAAATCCTATGATGGCGAATTTGTCCCCGGTCTGGATATTGACGAAGCTGATTTAAGCCAGGGCGTGGTGGTCAAGTCCTACCTTGGCGAATGGGACTGGGTTCCCGAGTTTCTTCAAATGACCGCGAAGACAGTATCCTTGGAAAAGAACATCGGTCTAGGGCCCCTGCCTGCTGAAAAAAACGCAGGCTTGTTGTTCTCCGGATACGTCAAGATTCCGAAGTCGGGGGATTGGACGTTTCATTGTGAGACTGCGGGTGGTTTGATACTTAAAATACACAATAAGTTGGTCCTGGATGGTGACTACAAGTACGATGGAAGCGCACTCAGTTCTACGGTGAAACTGGCTGCGGGCATTCATCCCTACCGCTTGTATTACAAGACACCTGCTGGCAAACCCGCCCTCAGCCTGCAATGGGAAGGCCCAAATTCGGCCATGGGCTTGATCCCCGCTGAGGCGTTGCTTGCGCAAGGCGAACGCAAGCGCGGGAAGAAATGACCATGAAGGTTTCGCATAAACAATCACTCCGACTTTATTCAGATTACGCTCCATCCAACATTACCTCAATCCACATGAAATACCCACGTCATTTCTTCATGTTCGTCCTCCTCGCCCTCGCCGGTGCTTGCCTCTTCTCACCAGCTTCCCTGTCGGCCGCGGACAAGCCCAACGTCGTGCTCATTTACATCGACGACTTGGGCTACGGAGATCTCGGGTGCTATGACTGCGAAGACATTCCCACCCCACACATCGACCGGTTGGCCAAGGAAGGAGTCCGCTTCACCGCGTCCTACATCGTGAACCCGCCCTGTTGCCCGAGCCGCTGCAGCTTGATCATGGGGCAGTACGGCCAACGCTTCGGCAAGTACGGCATGTCGCGCGGGTTGCCTATTCCCGAGGACCGCCCCACCCTCGCCAAGTTCATGGGTAAAAATGGCTATGTCACCGGACAGATTGGAAAGTGGGACATCGGGACAAAGGCCCAAGGGCCCCTCCAAGTGGGTTTCGCGGAAATCGCCCAGAAGCCACCGAAGAAAAAGGGCTCGAAATACTTTTGCACCAACGAGGCCGGAAAGACCCAGTGGTTGACCGACTACGACGGGGACAACGTGGTTGAGTTCATCGAGCGCCACAAGGCCAAGCCTTTCTTTCTCTACTGGTCGCCCGAAGCCGTGCACTCCAGGAATGACGAAGCTCCGCCCAGCCTGACCGAGCGCACCACGGCCAAGGGCAAGCGAAGTAAACTGGCCGGGGCCATCGTCTCGGTCGACGACCAAGTGGGGAAACTACTGAAGACTCTCGACAAGCAGGGCCTGCGCAAGAACACCCTCGTCATTTTCTCTAGTGATAACGGGGCCAACATTGGCGAGGAGGGCTCCTCGGCGCCTTACCGCGGAGGCAAGGGAAACGGGACCCAACAGGAAGGTTGGGTGCGCGTGCCGACCATTTTCTCGATGCCCGGCGTAATTCCCGAGGGGAAGGATTACCACAAGCAGATTGCCAACTTCGATTTCTATTCCACCATTGCCTCGGTGGCCGGCCTGTCCATTCCCAAGCATTGTGATGGAGTGGACTTGATCCCGTATCTCAACAGTAAAAAAGAAGGTGAACCCCACGAGTACCTCTTCTGGCTCAACAACGAACCGGGTGACGCCGTTCGCCGGCACCTGATCGCTGTCCGTTGGCAGGACTGGCGCCTCTACAAGAAGTACGACAAGGATCCGTGGCAATTGTTCGACCTCAAGGCCGATCCGCGTGAGGAACGGAACGTTGCGGCCAAGCATCCCGACGTGATCAAGCGCCTCTCCGCCAAGCACGCGGTCTGGGCCAAGACCCTCGCCCCCCTCGGCAAGATCCCGAAGATCAAGAAAACCGACGAGCGTATTCCCGCTGGACACGGTTGGACCTTCGCCAAGGGGAAGGGCAAAGCCGGCGGCAAATGATGAGATTCAAAGCTACTCTCCTTGCTTTGTTATTTGCTCCGCTGTTTGCGGCGCATGCCGATGATGAGGAAAATGAATGGACCCGTTTCCGTGGGCCCAATGGCTCGGGCATAAGCGGGGCTCAGTCGATTCCGGTCAAATGGACTGCCAAGGAATACAACTGGACGATAGAACTACCTGGTGATGGCAGTAGTTCACCGGTGGTTTGGAAGGAGAAATTATTTGTCACCTGCAATGACCGGAAGAAATCAATTCGTTCGGTGGTCTGCGTGAATGCAAACGATGGAAAGATCCATTGGCGCCAAGATTTCCCTTACACCAGTTACCGTATGCATCGGGACAACGACTTCGCTTCGGCGACGCCGACAGTGGATGCTGATGGGGTGGTGGTGGTCTGGTCGATGCCGCAGCAACTCCTTATGCTGGCGGTGGATCTTGAGGGCAAGGAACTGTGGCGTCGGGACTTGGGGCCATACGTGGGGATTCACGGTTCAGCCAGTTCTCCGATTATTGCCGACGGTTTGGTCATATTGGCCAATGACCAGATGGACCCGAAGGTAATGAAGCGGTTTTTGCCAAGGGATGCGTCCATGGTTCCCGAGAAAAGTTTTTTGATCGCCGTCGATCGCATGACTGGGAAAACCCGATGGAAAATTGATCGCCGTACGGTACTGGCCGGGTACAGCACCCCCTGCGTCAGGCAAACCGGTGGCGACGGGCCGGAATTGGTCTTTTCAGGCACGGCCCATGGCATGACGGGTGTGGATTTGGCTACGGGCAAGATTAACTGGGAGATCAAGGGTATCCTGAACAGTCGCGTAGTGGGCTCGCCGCAACTCTATCAGGATCTGGTGTTCGGCAGTTACGGCTCGGGTTTGTCCGCGCAGCGACTGGTGGCGGTACGGGCCCCGCGAAAGGGTGGCGTAAAAAAACCGAAGGTGGCCTATAATGTTTCTCAATCGCCACCGCTTGTGCCTAGTTGCCTGATCAAGGATGACCTTCTGTTTCTCTGGACCGACAGCGGCATTGTCAGTTGTCTGGATGCGGCGACCGGCAAACGGCACTGGCGCGAGCGGGTAGGGGGCAACTATTATTGCTCCCCCGTCTGGGTTGACGGTCGGTTGTACTGTACCAGCAAGGAGGGAGACGTGGTGGTTGTAGCCGCTGACAAAACGTTCAAGATATTGGCCAGAAACCCGCTTGGCGAAAAGTGCTTCGCCATTCCCGCTGTTGCCAATGGAGTCATGTATCAACGTACGCAGACAAAGCTTTTCTCACTGGGTGGGAAAAATTAAGGTAAATCATGGTTGAAAGCTAATGAGGAGACTTCTTTCCGTCTTTTGCTTGTTCGCCCTGGTGTCATATGCCAATGCTTTCAAGCATCCTAATAATTCTTATCCTGATGGCGGATGATTGGTCATGGCCAAATGCGGGAACTCTGAGAAACAAAACTGTAAAGAATCCAGCCTTTAGAAGTTGGTTTGTGAGGGGGGGGGCTCGCTGGCCAAGTCGATGCAAGTCTACGCCGAATTGCTGGCTTAAGCGGGATACCATACCGGATTAAATATTTCAGATCGCCATATCCAAGATCACTTACATACAAAATCCATATATTTTGCCATCTAGCTTCGCATTCGTCTAAAAAAACAATTTGAGAATCTTAAAAAAGACCTTTACTATTTATAGCTGTTTTGCATCCTCTATAATCCGTCTCATGGAATCCCAGACTGAGACAAAGGTAGAGCATTTGATACGATCGATTGACATATTCAGACTTGGCATAGCCAGTGTGTGCCTGACGATGTCGGCTCAGGCAGATGACAAGCTGGCTTTCTTTGAATCCAAGATCCGGCCGGTCTTTGTAGGAAAGTGCTATAACTGTCACTCGCATGAGGCAGCTGAGCAGGGCAAGCTGAAGGGTGGCTTTTATATCGATGTGCGCGAGGGGTTGCTACGAGGTGGCGACAGTGGGTCGGCGGTGATACCCGGTCAACCGGAGAAGAGTTTACTGATGCAGGTGATTCGCCACGAAATCATAGACATGCAGATGCCGCCCAAGAAGGCGAAGCTGAGCGACCAGCAGATCGCGGATATGGCGCAGTGGATAAAGGATGGCTGCACCGACCCACGAGAGGGAGAACTTCCTGAGACCGAGGAGCAGGTCATCGACTTGGAGGCGGGGAGAACCTTTTGGTCCTTTCGTCCCTTGGGCAAGGTTACCCCACCGCCTGTCAAAAACACAGCCTGGAGTACCAATCCCATCGATCAATTCGTGCTAAATGAGTTGGAGGGCAAGGGAATCCCTGTTGCTCCCGAGGCACCGAAAGCAATGCTGGTTCGGCGTCTCTACATGGGGCTTACCGGACTTGCTCCTACCAGGGCGGAGGTCGAGGCATTCATCAATGACGAAAATCCATTTACCTGGAGCAAGCTGGTAAATAAGGTGCTGGATAGTCAACATTTCGGCGAGCGCTGGGCACGCCACTGGCTGGATTTGGCTCGGTTTGCGGAAAGTAATGGCTACGCCTTTGACAAGTATCGCAAGGGGGCCTTTCACTATCGCGATTTTGTCATCAAGGCGCTCAACGAGGACTTGCCTTACGACGAATTTGTGCGCATGCAATTGGCCGGGGATCTGATTGACGACAAAAGCTACGACCATCTCGCAGCGACAGGCTTTATTGCGGCAGGCCCTTTCACCTCACAGCAGACGGCCAAAGAGCGGGAAAGGAGTCGTTATGAGCAATTGGACGACCTGATCAGCACAACCGGGACCGCCATGCTCGGCCTGTCCGTTGCCTGTGCCCGGTGCCACGACCACAAGTTCGACCCGATCAGCTCCGACGATTATTACAGCATGATCACCGCCTTCGGAAAGACCGGCTTCCAAACCGTGGGCACGGACTTTAAGCCCGAGATTTATAAGGCGGCCAAGGAGGAGTTTGATCGTAAGCATCAGCCGATCGTCGACGCCCTGAAGGCCTTTGAAGACAGCGACCTGCCAAAGCGCGCCGCCGAATGGCGCAAGGCATGGCAGTCGCATGAGGTCGACGACAGCCTTCTGGCTGCGGGACTGAAGGGCTGGGAAGAGAAGCAGATCCCGATCATCAAGCGTGGCGGATTGAAGCAGTACCTGATCGGTTTGCGTACCTCGACGGCGACCGGCAACGCAACGATCCAGACTGACAACGCGCATATTACGCGGCTTACCGGCGCCAATCCGGCAACCGCCACCTACACCCTCGAAGGCGATGTCGACCCGGTGCCGCAGATCGCCGCCATCATGCTGGAGGTTTTCGCTGACGACGGGTTGCCGGGCAAGGGCCCGGGACGCGCCAGTAACGGCAACTTTATACTCAACGATTTCACCGTGGAATCGAACGGTGTGCCGGTCAAGCTCACCGAGTCGCTGTCGGACATCAACCCGAAAGGCTACCCCATTGCCTACGCCATCGATACGAATAAGAACTCTGGCTGGGCAGTTAACGGCGCCATGGGCAAGGATCATATCGCGGTGTTCAAGCTTGAGAAACCGATCACCTCGCAGGAGGCGGTAACGCTCAAGTTCGTCATGGATCATCAGTATGGCGGCAGCCACGGCCTTGGGAAGTTCCGCTTGCGGGCGCTGTCCGACTTCCCCAAGTCAACCGACGAGATCAAGGGCGAGGTCGTGGTACCACCGGCGATCGCGACCATCCTGCTGAAGGACACGCGCAGTGATGCGGACGCAAAGGCGGTGCGCGATTACTATCTGCGGAGCAATGCTGAGGTACCCTTTGTGGCGCAGGGCTGGCGCCATCTGAGCATCAAGGAGCCGATCGATTTGGACACGATCGACTTTGCCCAGCTGGACGAATCCTGGAAGACGGTGGATTGGAAGGACAACAAGGATACCACCACGACCAATGGCTATGCCTACCGGCGTATCGATTCGACACGCGACCACCCCGTTATCCTGACACTCAAGGTCGCCGGCAACACCGAGGCGTGGCTGAATGGCGAATCGGTGGTGAAGCGCGAGAACGGCAACTTCAAGCAGGTCGACACCCGCCACATCTATCTACGCAAGGGTGCCAACGACCTTGTCGTTAAGCTCGACACCAAGAACAACAAGCCTCGTCTGAACTTTGGCCTCAAACCTGGAGCAGGAAACGAAACACTGGCGCTGCTCAATAAGCCGGAGCTGACCGCTGAGGAATCGAAGGCGCTGGGCAAGTGGCACGCGCCGTACGACCCCAAGTGGAAACAACTGAAGGCCGATATCGAGGCTAGCAAAGCCAAGGAGCCCAAGCCCGATCTCACCGAGATCTACCAGGCGAAGAAGAACGGGACCACCTACGGCAAGTACACGATACATCATTTGGTACGCGGAAATTCCGATGTGAAACTCGACCCGGCCAAGCCCGGATTTATGGATGTTCTGATGCGTCCGGATACAAGCGACGAGCACTGGATAAAAGAACCGGCCAAGACCGAACCTCGACAGGCCTTTGCGGACTGGATTACGGACGAGAAACATGGTGCCGGCAGCCTGCTCGCCCGGGTCATAGTCAATCGAATCTGGAAGCAACATATGGGCAAGGGAATCGTCGCCTCAGCCAGCAACTTTGGCACCACCGGCGATATGCCGACTCACCCCGAGTTGCTCGACTGGTTGGCCATGACCTTGATCGAGAATGACTGGAGCCAAAAGTCCATTCATCGTCTCATTTTGAATTCAGCTGTGTATCGTCAGGGGGGCGCCACCAGTGACATTGGGCTTTCGCTCGATCCCGACAACAATCTATTGTGGACGCGACGACGCCAGCGCATCGAGGCCGAAGTCATTCGCGATCGCCTGATGCAAATGGGCGGCGACCTCGACGCCCGCATGTATGGAAAGGGCACGCTCTCGCTTACCGACCCACGTCGCAGCGTTTATTTGACCGTCAAACGCAGTAAACTCCTGCCCTTCCTGCAATTGTTTGACGCCCCCGACGCCATCGAAGGCAAAGAGATACGCAACGAGACAAACTCCGCGCCGCAGTCACTGACTCTACTGAACTCCAAGTTCGTACGCCAAATGAGCGCCAAGTTGGCGACACGCATAAAAGCCGATTCCAACGAAGCCTTGGTCAACCAGCTCTATTGGGAGATTTTCTCCCGCACACCACGCCCCCAAGAGCTGGGCTACCTCGCTGAATTTCTTTCTCGACAGACCAGCCTTTACGAGGGCGACGCCAAGGCCGCGGACAAGGCCAAGATTGACCTTTGCCAGTTGCTGATCTGCAGCAACGAATTTGTCTACATTGATTGAGACGACTTATGACACATTCACGACGCAAGTTTTTGAGCCAGGCGGGAGCTGCCACTGGTATCTTTGCCACCCAGGGCACCTTTGCCCAGAACAACCCGCTAGCCTTCGGAACCGGCCATTTTCCTGCCAAAGCCAAGAGCATCATCTGGCTTCACATGACTGGCGCTCCTTCGCAAATGGACACCTTCGACTACAAGCCGGTGCTCAACAAAAAACATGGCATGCCCCTGCCGGGCGCGGATTCCAACACCGGGTTTTTCAACACCAGCGGTAAGTGCCTGGCCTCGCCCTTTGCTTTCAAGCAATACGGCGAGTCAGGGGCCTGGGTTTCCGATCTCTTTCCGCATCTTTCCAATCACGTCGACGACATGGCTTTCATTTACTCCATGTACTCGCGCTCGAACAACCATACCCCGGCCATGCTCGAGCTTACCTCCGGCTTCTTTCGTCAGGGCTTTCCCAGTATCGCCAGTTGGCTGATGTACGGCCTCGGTACCCCAAACAAATCCTTGCCCGGTTCTTTTGTCTTTCATGCCCCCAAAAAGCCGCGCGGCGAAGACCCGATCTGGTCTACCGGCTTCCTTCCCAAAATCTTTCAAGCCACCGCCATCGACGGCGGCAACAAGAAAGTCATCGACAACCTTGCCCGCCTCGACGACCTAACCGACGACCAGCAGCGCTCCCAGCTCGATGCCATCAAATTTCTCAACGATGCCCATAGGACAGAGCGCCTGCACACCTCCAACCTGGAGGCCCGACAAGAAGCCTACGAGTTGGCCTACCGCATGCAAACCTCTGCGCCCAACGCCTTTGACCTGAACAATGAAAGCGAATCCACTCGCAAGCTCTACGGTATCGACACCAAAGCCACCGAACTGGTCGGTCGCCAACTTTTGACCTCCCGGCGTCTGGTCGAGCGCGGTGTGCGCTTCATCCACGTTTTCGCAGGAACCAATGGCGGTGGAGGAGGCGTCAACGACGTCCCATGGGATGGTCACAACGACATCAAAGCCAACCATACGGTCGCGGCTCGGTCTGTCGACAAGCCAATCAGCGCCATGCTCACCGATCTCAAGCAGCGCGGCATGCTCGACGAGACTCTGGTGGTATGGGGCGGCGAATTTGGCCGCACCTCCGACTCTCAGGGCAACGGCACAGGTCGCGATCACAACCCCAATGCCTTCACCATGTGGTTTGCCGGCGGTGGGATCAAAGGTGGCGCCCAATATGGTCGAACCGACGATTTTGGCTACAAAGCGATCGAAAACCGGACATCCGTCCATGACCTGCATGCCACTGTCCTGCATCTGATGGGCCTCGACCACGAGAAGCTCACTTACCGCCATAACGGTCGCGATTTCCGGCTCACCGACGTCGCCGGCAACTTGATTCACGACATCCTTGGCTAGGGGTACACGCCTGCCTCTGATACGAAAGATTTAATTATAAATCTGTGTTTCCAAATTATCCTGATGTTGTACATGGCCGTTTTGGCCCTCACGCCGAATATTGATAGACTTGAAAAGAGCGGATTCAACTTTATCAACGAGCACGCCACCAGGGTATTCTGAGCTCCAAGCAGGGTCGTCATTCTTTTCAAGCCATTACACTGGAGGCTCAACCATGACCAAGCAAATCAATCAAGCCTTCCCCGCAGACATTGTGGTCGGACTGTCTTTGGTCTTGTTCTTGGTCACGCCTTGTTTGGCGGAAACCGGTGATGACTTGGCCGGCGAGGCCGCTCTGCGGGCCGATGCCCGGAAGGTCTTCAAGGAAAAGGTCACGCCCTTCGTCAACAAGTACTGCGTCAAATGCCATGGAAGTCGGGCCAAGGCGGGAATCAATCTTCAATCGGCGCTCAAGAATCCCAACGGCGAGTCTGCGGCGCTGTACTGGAAGAAGGCCGCGGCGAACGTCAAGGTTCACGACATGCCGCCGGAGGATGCATCGAAATTCCCGTCCGATGAGGAGCGGCGTCAATTCATCGATTCGGTCGGTAAGATCAAGTACTTGGCGTCTCGCGATCCCGGACCTTTTGTCATTCGCCGACTGACCAAGACGGAATACGCCAACACCCTGCGCGATCTTTACGGGGTGGATCCGTCAGTCGCCGACAGTCTCCCCGAGGAAGTCGGCGGCGAGGGCTTCCTCAACTCGGTTTCCCCCCTGCAGTCCGAACTGTTCCTCGGCATCGCCAACCAGGTGATCGAGCAGGTCGTGGCGCCGGAAGGCCAAGCGCCTCCCGCCGTGCAAAAACGTCTCTTCGGGGAACCGCCCGCCCAAGGTTCCGATCTCCGAAAGGAGGCCCGCAGGGTCGCCCGTTCCCTTGCCCGGAATGCCTACCGGCGTCCATCCTCCGAGGCGGAATTGGATGTCCTCGTCGACGTCTACGATCTCGCCCGGGACAATGAACTTAATCATTCCGCGGCCTTGGGCCTGATGCTCAAGGCCGTCCTCGTCTCCCCGCAGTTTCTCTTCATCACCCCAGCCGGGGAACTTGATTCGAAGGAGAAAATCGTACTTTTGGATGACCACCAGTTGGCCTCCCGCCTGTCCTACCTCCTGTGGTCGGCCCCGCCTGACACAGAGCTGGCCGCCTTGGCCGACCAGGGCAAACTCCACAAACCCGATGCCCTCAAGACCCAAGTGAAGCGGCTGTTGAAGGACGCCCGGTCGCGTGCCTTGTTCGATGGGTTCGGGGCGCAATGGTTGCGCGTGAACGAGTTGGACGGGCAGATTTTCGATCCGAAGACCTTTCCCCAAATGACGCCTGCCCTCCGCACGGCGATGATGGAGGAAGCCCGACTGTTCTTTGAGAGCATCGTGCGGGAGAACCAAAGCGTGACCCGGTTCGTGGACAGCGACTACACTTTCCTCAACGAACCGCTCGCCAAGGTATATGGTCTGAAGCAATCCATCCGCGGTCCGAAGATGCGCCGGGTCAAGCTGAAGAACCCCAACCGGGGAGGCATCCTCGGCATGCCGGCCGTACTGGCGGCCACCTCCTTCCCCAATCGGACCAGCCCCGTGCGGCGCGGGGTCTGGGTGCTCGAGCAGGTCTTGGGCGATCGCGTGCCGCCGCCGCCGCCCGACATTCCTGAACTGGAGGAGCAGGATCACAAGGAGGTGGAAGGGCTGACGTTGCGCCAACGGACTGAGCTGCACCAATCGGAAGCCACCTGTCGCAACTGCCACAAGGTACTTGATCCCATTGGCTTCGGTCTGGAGAATTTCGACGCCATCGGCCAGTGGCGCGAAAAGAACGACGAGGGACTCGCCATCGATTCTGCGGGCAAGCTGTCCAACGGCAAAGGTTTTTCCTCGCCCGCCGAACTAAAGGGCCTCCTCGCCCGGAGGGAGGCGGACCTCGCTCGTAACCTGACCGAAAGACTGATGGCCTACGCCCTCGGTCGTCAGCTCGAAGGCTACGACCAGATCGTGGTCGACCGTTTGCTTGCCGAGGTTGCAAAGGACAAGTACCGGGTGCGTTCGATCATTGTCGAGGTCATCACCAGTTACCTGTTTACACACCGCAGAATCTAATGATCATCTTGATGAACAAGGATTACACAAACGAATGAATCAAAACATGACTGCCATGAATAACCTTTCCCTTGTCGATCGTCGCTCCTGGCTGAAAGGCGCGGGCCTTTCCCTCGCATTGCCTTTCATGGATTCCCTTGGCTTGGCCGCAGGAGCCAAGTCTGCCAAACCACCTGTGCGACTCGCCTTCATGTACATGCCCCACGGCGTCATCATGGATCAGTTTTGGCCGAAGAACCAGGAGAGCTTTCTCAACTCGCCGCCGCCCATCATCAAGTCGCTGCAACCGGTATTAGACCAGTGCCTCATGATGAAGGGCATCTCCGGTGTGCCGACCTCCCCCTTCAACGGGGCGCCCCACGCGCTCGAGCTTTCGACTTGGCTTACCGCGAGGTTGCCCGATGCCAGCTCACGCGGCCGCATCAACATCGCCATCTCGGCCGACCAGATCATGGCCAATTA
>CAJQSI010000021.1 GCA_905612515.1 uncultured Opitutales bacterium
CGCAAGGGACGCTCGAACAAGTAGACGTTCCCACGTTCGGGTAGATTCGGACGGATGGCGGCGGGTGCCGCCAGAGCAGCGTCTTGATGATCGACGATGGCGGCGGCGATGGTTCGCAAGGCTTGCCGATTTTCCTCGGAGGCGGCGGAGAGCAGCGAACGAGCCTCGTCGTCGGTGAAAACCGGGTTGTCGCCCGAGGCATCCAGTTCAAGTACGACCGGGGATAGGTTTTCATCGTTTTCCTCCAAGTGTTTGGCCCTCCGGTTTGCGAGGCACACCAGAGCGTCGTTCAATTTGAGATTGCGAAGCTGTACGCGAGCATCCTCGTTGAAACTCTTGTCGGAACGGGACAAGCGCCATGCCGAACGCAGAGCCTCGCGCGCTCGAAGACGTCTCCCACCCGCGATAAGATCGTTGCCCGCCTCAAGCAAAGCCTCGGCTCGTTTCTCGCCCATCTCACGAAGGCGTGATTCACCCGCAAGATAAGCTTCGAGATCAAAGGCGAATCCATCTCCGAGAGTGGCGTTGCCTTCACGCAACTCAAGCGTACCGTCCACGAACTCCTCCGTCTCCCAATCCTCGGGAAGGCGCAACTTCCAGGTAATGTTCTCCAGTGGCAAGTCAAGACGAGGGCCTCGAAGAAGAACGTCTATGTCGTCGAGATTGTCGACGACGAGCTTTAGGGCGTAAAGGAAACGTACTTCGGTGAGACCGTCTCGGAGTACGTTTTCCTCAAGTGGCACGAGAATTCTTTCATTCTCCCGACGGACCGCCACAGCTTGCCCGTTCACGAATGCGGACCAGAAGCGGGCGCCCGAAGGGAGAAGAACCGTGAGTCGTTCCTTGTCTCCAACCTCGAGGCGCACCTTGGCTTCGGTTAGCAAAAGTCCCGACTCAGAAAAAGTCGATGCCAGTTCGAAGGAGCGAACACGGGCGGGCAAAGTTTCATCAGCAGGGTGTTCCGTGATGACGATGGGCAATTCGTATTCGGGACGAAGAGCCCGAAAGGCAAGGTTTGCGTCGGCGGCGCCCGCCTTGCGTCGCAGCTCCTCAGGAATGGAAAGCCACTCGATCGGACGTAACCCGGCTGGAATCGAGGACGCAATCGTCTCAACCTGTAAACGTCCGCCGGCTCGTAGCGAAAGAAAGGCGCGAAGAGAATGAACCTCGGGCAGATCAAGTCCTAACACAGTCGCCTTCGAACGTCGCAACCCGGTAGCGTCTTCGTCACCCTCCAGTACAGGCAAGAGATAACTGACGTCGAGTTCGTAGGGACCGATAATGCGTTTTCTGAGGCGCACCTCACGCATATTGGGAACCGTGCCATTCCCATCAGCGGCGGGCACCTTGACGACGTCCTCGACATGCTCGCCTCGAATGCGTTCGCCGGTGGCTCCTTCGGGAAGACGAATGCCAAGAGAGCGCACACCTGCGTTTTCGATCAGATAGGAAATACGGGCACGGGTCTCGAGCAATCCCTTGCGGGCGGTCACGTCTTGCAAAAGAGTCGCGCTCACCCACGAATCCACTTTCACTAAATCGAGGGAGAGAAAATGATCGGAGCGAAGAAAGCGGAAGGTAGAAACACCCTTTTCGGTGATGCCGAACTTCTTGGGATCCACCGAACTCAACCCCCTTCGTTCCGCCACTTCCACGCGGAGACCGCGTTCGGGATACACAAGGAGAACTCCCGCGTGCTTGGTGGCTTCTCGAAGAATGAGACGAGGGACAGGCCAATTCTCACCGAATTGGGTGCTCGAGCCCACCAGGACGACCTTAAAGTCGTGCCGCCCCATTACTTTCTCTCGAAGATGAAGGGTAACCAGTCGCGTACCGTTGGCGTCCTTCGTTTCGTCCCAGTGCGAAAGAGCTTCTCCGGAAAGAGTCTCGACCTCCAAGTTCTCGGGCAGGGGAAAGCTAAGTTGAAAGATGCCTGCCCGAGTTACGGATACCTGTAAATCCACGGCCAACAAAGTGCGATCTTCACTAAGCGAAAGGGTTTCTCGCGAAGTCACGCGGACGTCAGGTTCAACCGCCACGATGCCTAGACTCAACTTGGCCGAGGGCTCGGCATAACGGTAAGCTCGGCGCGGAGAAGGGTGACCGGAAACATCGGAGCAACCCGCAAGGCGACTGAACGGGAAGTCTTCAAGATTTACATTGGCCATTCCCTCGACGACCGAAGTATCCACATGAGCCTCGTTTCCAGTAGCTACGGCGACCATGCCGACCTGCCCTGCCGCGCCCTTCAGCGAAAGCGGTCCCACCTCGCGTTCGTAGGGGAAAGGAGCAGCTGAGAGCTGAGAGCGGATAAGAAGATCGAAAGGTTCGGACATGGGGGGGTTGAAACGGACGCGCAGCAGAGAGGCATCGGGATCGAAACGCCAACTCTCGAGCCCCTTGATAGGTTTGACGTCGGTTATGGTGAGATTCGGCGGCGTGACGAATTCCAGTTCGGCCGCCCTGCCCCGTGCGGGCCGAATACGGGCCTCATGCACACCTTCGATTATACCCGCCGCAGGAAGGAAGAGGTGAGCGAATTCGGCATAAAGCAAGGCTTCTTCGCTCCGCAGATCACGCGATCGGGGTTGCCAGAGGAGAATGGGTGAGTCACTCGGTGCAAGATGAAGGCGAGCCGAGGTGGCATTGCCCTCGGATCGGTCGACGATCACAGTAACGGCTTGAGGAGATTCCACCAACAAGTCGGCCCGGTCCACACGCAAGTCGACTGTATTGATGAATCCCGCAAGCTTGGGCAAGGCGAGCGTGGCGAAACCATCCTGTCGTCCAACTACAGACTCAAACGAATAAGTGATACGATAACCTTTTTTGGGAATCGAGGCGGAAGAATTGGATTTCCGAGAAAGTGAAAACCTTGAATTTCGGCCAAACAAACGAAACCTGCCCCAGCCACTCCTGAAGGAGGAGGATTTCCTCGGGGAGAGGACGTAGCTTACCCGACCATCGTCGGCCAACCGCTGAACCAACTTTGGGCCATCGGGAACCACTTGGACCGAGGTGAGCACGGCGGGTCCATCCAGCAGAGTCAGCGATTCGTCCGCCTTGGGTATCCATTCTACAACGCTTTTGACCTTGGCTCTGTCTTTTTCCACTGAAATGGAATAAACGACCGATTGAGTGGAAACCGGGACTGGCGTGATCGGGGCTTCTTTCCCTTTGGGAATATCGAGTTTCGAAGTCGGCTCAGAAACCTCATCCGGCTGCAGAACCGCATCTGCTTTGTTCGAAGCGAAAAAGAAAAAAACAAAAGCTAGACAGGCCGTTACAGCGCTCCCGGTGCCTCTTCCTTCCTTATTTCCTTCAGGCGCTGGGGAAATTTTTGGCAAACCCAAGAACAGCAAGGCCGCCGGCAGAATTCCGTGGAACACGAGACAGGTACCCAGAACCGAGCAAAACGAGCCGACGGGAACAGGCGAGACAAGGCATGTCCAGAAAACACCCGTCCAAACGAGCGAAGTCTTTAACGCGAACCATCGGACACGATCACCACGCAGCTTAAAAACCAGCATCCACCCCGCAAGGAGTAGGGCCCCGAAAGCCGTGAACCACGCGGTAGCTGCGATTCCATCCTCCGAGTCTTCCAGTGGAATATTTTCGATGGCAAAACTGGGAAAAGCACCGGCTTCGCGAGGCGGAAGAACGAAAGTGAGGCCGGGATCGGCAATCAGTTCCGGATCATGATCGAAGCCAACCTCCGCAACAAAGAGCAAAAGAAGCAAACCCAACGAAAAGGAGAAGAAAGTAAATACGCCAAGCCAAAGGGTGCGCGGTTCACCCCGTTTGCAATCGGTAGCACGAGCTCGCCGAACTGCCCAACTGCCGACCACCACGCAGAGCGGGGCAAGAACGATGCAAAGCAGAGGCTTTATCCCGAATGCTCCCAGCAACAGGGCAGACAGCCATGCGAAACCGCCGGGAGCAAGTCCAGTTTCCTCTTTTTCGGCAAGGCCCGACAAATCGACAAGAGTCCTCCCGCGTTCAGGTTCCACCCGCCACTTAGCCAACAACGAAGAAGCCGACTTGACCGCGGGCGCCCGCAAAAGGAAACTTTCGGCATTTTCGGTCTTCTCCGCTAACTTAAGTTCGACGGTGGCGATTTGGTTCGGGTCGGAAGATTGAGGCAACGGCACTAGGGTCTCGGTGCCCTTGGCGACGGGAGTAACCTTGCGATCATTCACCCGAACCGACCACAGATCGGCACCCTCGGGAAGCTCTACTCGAAAGTGGGCCATACCCTTGCTCTTAACTAGATAACGGGCATCCGTCACGATCTCACCCTTGGCCGAAACCTGCGTGAGCAAAGTGGTGTAGTCCGCCACTTGGCGCACGGATTCTGCATGATCGAAAGGACGCAACATCAAGTTGACCTCCAAGGGACGACCCGAGTAACGAAATGCAGAAACAAGGGGGGCATCATAAAGCAGGCGAAAGTCGGCAGGTACCTCCGCAGGTTCCAGTTCAAGGAGATGGGGCGATAGAATTCCCCCCACAGCCCCCTTGTCCCGTGTATAGTGATGACTGGCGACTATAACGTAACCGTGCTCGACCTTCGCCTCCACCGGACGGGCTCCCGAGAGGGAAAGCAGACCACCGGAAGGCTCGAAGCGAAGATCGTAGGTCACGAGCAGGGTGAAGGCTCCGGACTGGGGAGAATGCAAACGGCATTTATGGCCGGCGGGAGTCTTTTCCCAGGAACGAACGTCCTTGCCGATAAACTCTACGTTCGCGTAACCGGACGGAGTCGCGACTTCCAGCTCGGTGACGGGTGCACCAGTGATAAAATAATGAAAAACAGAGCTCCCATAGGCTACGCCCTCGCCGATCGAGAAAACTTGGAGGGCATCAACCCGAAGAGAACGCTCGATACGTTCGTGAGTCAGTTCCAGATTCCAGTCCTCTCCCTTGATTCGGAAGGCAAGCTGAAGGTCGTCCTCCTTTTTCGGGAAGAATGCCGTAGCCATCTCAACCAAACCTCCAAAGTCCGCCACTTTCACGCGAACCCCCGGAGATACGCTAACGCCTATCTGCCCACGAAGAGACTTCACCTTTTCCGGCACGATGCGAGGTGGGGACCATGGACCTTGGGCAACGCCTGCATTGCTCTCGAGCTCCAATTCCGCCACAGCTCGGCCTAACACGGGCTTCGAGAAAACCAGACGCAACCGAGCGTTTTTGTCGTCAACAGGCGTAATGAAATAGTCGGCAAGATCGGAGGCCTGCAATCCGGCGGGAGAAAACCCCACAGGGATCAATATTGAAAATTCCCGGAGTGGAGCCTCCCGAACATCCAGTTCCAGTTCGCCCCGGATGGAAAGGTCGTTTTCACCCAGATGATAGAGGAGCAACTGAGAAACACCGACCTCGGGCAGCACGTCGTCGGCCATAGCCCGAAGGACAAAATTCTCGCCGGAATGGCGAAAGGCAAAGGAACGCTCACCGGCGGGCCGAGAATCACTCAGTTCACCCGTTTGAGGAAACAACTCGGGTGAAACCCGGGATAGACCGGTAGTTTCGAGTATTTCGAGATGGACGGCTCCATCGTTGACAAGGCGCAAGTAACCATTGTGGCGGATGGCGCTGGAGGGTGAAATGCGAAGCGGTTCCACCTCCAGAGGAAACGAACCGAGGGCTTGCCGAGCGTTAACCCGCAAAAGGTACTCCCCGTGCTGCGGTTGACTGAGGCGAACCACGAGACGACGGTCAACGCCATCCGGGATTACCTCGACTTGCCAGGAAAGAAGGTCTTTCCCGTCGACCCGAACAATCTCTCCCTCTCCAACTAGTAGAAATTCAAGACTATCAAGATTACCCTGAAGAACTTCCGCTCTAAGCAAGTGACTCTGGCGGAGAAGTCCGGGACTAACGGACAATTCCACTATGCTGGAAGAGGCATAGAACAATTTGCCCGAAGACTCTTCGGAAGCAACTTTCCACCGCATCGAAAGTTCGGGGTTTGCCGACAGTACACAGGAATACGAACCTTGACTCAAGATGGGACGGGTAGCAAACGACACCTCCAGTTTCACTTCCTCGGGTAAGCCCACGACGTTCAGTCGGCGTAAAGGCGTGGAAGCTAGCCATAGTTCCACACTTCTCAAGTCATCGTCCTCTTCCACTTTGGCCCGAAATCCGAGCTCCACTGGATACTTTCCCGCTTTTTCGAAAATGAGAACGTAGTCTTCGCCGCTCCGCCCGATTCGGTAGGATCGCTCTTCCTGAAGTTCAACCAATGCGATTTCACCTTTGCAGAGCAGAATGCTCGCTCCCTCCTTAGGTTTCACTTCCGCCATTGTGGTGAGGCGAAAACTCATACCTGCCTCGTCAGCCTGTCCCGCGAGAACGAAATCATGCAGTTTCACGTCCTTAATATTCTCTCCTAATAACGCATGAGAAAGCATAATTACGCATAATATAGAATATATTCCCAAAAAAACTGATCGCATTACATTCATGATTCGTTGCCGGTTAACATTTAATTGCCGCCTGAATAGACGGCTTGAAATTGTAGTGTTTTTCACTTCGTGAAGCAGAACAGGGAAATGGAGGGAACGAAGAGTCGCCACCGACAAGCTCGTCCTTGAGAAAGCCTTTGTTGTTCAATTCCATGTTTTCTTCGATTGAGAAAGCGAGGGACATTTTCAGCGGGAGATTGAGCGAGCTTGCCCAATCATTTTGCTCAAGCGCTTGACGGGAGACTCCGCGGGAAATTCGTTACGCAGAACACGCAAGTCAGCTTCGGCTTCTTCGGATTCGAAACCGGCTCCGTAGGGACTTTCAGAAAGCCATTCGGCAAAGGACGCGGCATGAACGGCGAGCCGCATAGCTGAACTTGAGTCGGCGAACGCGACTACCTCGCGACGATATGCGAGCGGCCATTCGCGCTCCTTGTAGGCTCCCGTCTCAGGTTCCTTGTAGCGGATTCGGCAAACCCCGAGGTCACCCTTTCCCCGTGGATTCACCTTTACCATGTATAAGGCGTTACCTGCCTCGGCGGCGGCAATTTCTGCGGCATCGATCGAATTATCACGAAAGTACTCTTTCTTGAGTTGATGCTTCTCGAAACCGACTTGACGATAAAGCTCCACCCGCTCCGGATTGAACTCGATTTGCACCTTCAAATCGGCGGCGGCAGGTCGCAGCGCCCCGGCAAGCTTGCGACTGAACATCTCGTCCACGTCGGACAGATCATTAAGAAAGGCGTAGCGTCCATCACCGTTACGAGAGAGCGTCTCCAGCATATGGTCTTCGTAGCCATCCCAACCTATGCCGAAACAGTCGAGGGCGATGCCGCGACGGCGTTGGTCTTCCACCTTCCCCTTGAGAGAAAGTGGAGAAAGCTCACCAAGGTTAGCGGCTCCATCGGTAAGGAGAATTACCCGGTTGCCGCCCTTGGGCTGATATCGTTTGCGGGCCGTGGCGTAAGCAAGGTCGAGAGCTTCCTCGAGATTTGTTCCTCCCTCGGGAACAAGTTCACCCAGCTTTCGTACTGCATCAGCGAGCTTATCGCCGGGCAGATTGTCGATGCGAAGGCGGGCTCGCCGGGCAAAAGTGACGAGGCTTACACGATCACGAATCGTCAACTGTTTGGACAGACCGAGTAGAGACTTCTGGATGAGGGCGACCCGGTCGGCGCGTTCCATCGATCCCGAGTTGTCGAGAAGAAGCACGAGATTAAGATGTTTCGCCTGCTTGCGACCGGTCGCGGCGGCCTTGACGGAAAACCTCAGGACTTCGCGATCGTGGGCAAAGGGATGTCTAGCGCGTTCCCAACGGAACGCGAGACGTTGCCCCTCCGCGGGAAGCGGATCGCGGTAGTCGAAAGCATTCACGAACTCCTCGCTGCGGATAGTCGCCTTGGCAGGCCATTGACCTTTCTTCAATGCGGCTTCCGCCAGACGCAAGGAAACATCGCTGACATTTAGGGAGAAAGTAGAAAACGGTTGCTCGACGGCGCGGAGCTCGGGTTTCGGCTCGTCGGCAACGGCAGGTGGGACGGCACCGACATCCTCAAATGTTTGAGAATCCCGCTCGCTGTTTTTGGGTTGGCTCTCTTCCTCCGATTCATCTTCACGAGATGGTCCTTCCTTAGATTCAATGTTCTCCTCAGCCGGTTTCGCATCATCGTATTTGGCCGTTGGATCATTCAGGCGGATCTTGTCGACACCCTTCTTCTCGTCCGTGTATTCACTAGGATTCAGTTCCTTCTTTGCAGCTAAGGATAGGCCGTCTTGGGCAAACGGGTCCATTTTTTTGTCTTCTTCATCGAGATTGGATAGCCAGCGACCGGCACTAACCTCTTTTCCTTTTCCACTCTTCTCGCTTTGTTTTTTAGATTCCAACAAGCGCAAAGATTCGTTTTGAGCAACTTGGCCTTGATCCAATATGGGCGAAGCAGGTGCGCCAGGAGCGGACGGCAATTCTGACGCCTCCGAAGCACTGGAAAAAGGAAAAGGCTGGGAAGGGAGGGAATCAGGCGTTGGTTTCGGCGAGATGATTGGCGCCGGAGTCGTTGCCAGTGGCGGCTTAGGTTTGGAGATGGAGGATACTGTCCAATTAACAGGCAAAGCCAGACCGGAGCCATTCGATATACGCGTTGCAACACCAGAGACAGGCAAGTCGCTAGGCTCATTCAAGTCCACGACACCCCCCGGATCTTGGTTTTTACCCAACAACTCACGCCCCTCCCGTAAATCCGGTATTCCTCGCTGATTGCGTAACTCGGAGAGTGACTTACCTTTGTCTTCGTCAACCAGTTCGTGGGAATTCAAACCATTCCGATCCTTGGCTTTGCCGCCAAGACCGAAGTCGGCGAAGGCTAGCAAGTGCTTCTTGGCTCCTTTTTCGCCTGCGACAGCTCCGGGAGCGGCACCGGCCTCATCATGAACGGATGGAAAGTAGCGAGAACCATCCTTGCCGTCCCCAATTTGTCCACCGCCTCCGCCTACACCACCAGATCGTCTTGGTCTAGCGGTTGCGAGACTTCCCTCCATGCTCGGAGAGAGTTTGCCGTTACGCTTCCCCGGGAAAACAAGATCCGAAACATCGTCGCGACGAATCCCCGAATTATCATTTTCGCGTTTGCTTCCATCGACAGTAGCTTGACCTGTAGGGCCGGAAGACCGCACAGGTGCTTTCTTAGAAAAATCCAAGATAGCGGTACGCGTTAAGCTCTCCCTTTCCTCACGAAGATCATCATCGTCTGCAGAAACGGCCGACCTTTCTCCAGTTGGGTTTGCCCGGAAGTGACCTTGATTAAGTGGTTTGGCAGCCGATTCGTAAGAGAAGCCTCCTCCGAATCCGGGATTGGCGGAAACGACCGAGGACTCGGAAGCGGCTCTCTTGCCGCGAGTTTCGGTCTTGGATTTGGTAACGGAGTTGGGGTCGGCGGATCGTTGAGGCACTAGCAATCCGGCTCCTGCAGCGGATACTCCCCCGGAGGTGGAAGCAGTCTGCTTGTCGATGAGGTCGGCTTCCAAAAACGAATGAATTGTACCTGCGGGCAGATTGGCTGTTGAGGCAAGATTGGATTCCTTGTCGCCCAGTTCTATATTGGAGATGGGCGACGGCGTCTTTCCCTTTTCATTACCAAGGGCAACTGGTAAAGGATGTAGGTCTCCAACCACCCGATCCAAGTCTTCTCGCCCACGTTCTTTGGCTTGACGATGCGACATTGGATTCTTGGCAGGTGCTTCTTCTAATGATTCTTCTATAGTTGCAATACCCGCAACGGTGACAGAATCGGATATGGTAGTAGCTTTGAACCCTTCCGTAAGCTCTCCGTTAAGCTCATCGATTTTCGTGACTAGGCGTCTATCCAAAATTTCATCGGAATCCCTGGACACTTTCAGGTCGATAGCTTCACTCATCTCGGCATCAAACTTATCCGAGGGAACCTGATTTATATCGTTGGGAGCATCTTCCTCATCTTGCCCCACAAGTTTCTGCATGCTCTCGTCTCGATTGAACAAGGCAGATTCACTAGTGGACATAGGGACGGAATTTCTATCGGAGGCCGACTCGAAGGCATCCTGAGTGGCCAGAGCCATATTCTCTTCGTGCTTCGTCTGTTCGTTCAAGGAGCTAACGATCACTGCCGTAGCTCCAACTGCAACGGCTGCGGCCGCAGCCATGGGGAGGAAGTGACTGAGCTTGCTGCGAGACCTTCCGGTAGGCTCGAAAGGAACGGTCTTCCCCGCATCTTCGGTTTCGTTTTTCGGTTTCTCAGTATTCCACAACCGCTCCAACACTTGACGTCGTTCGGGATCGAGCTTGAAATTTTCAAGATCAAGATCTGCCTTGACCCGAGCGGACTCAGCAACGAGGTCGAGGGTTCGTTCTAGCCGATCCCGGTAAGCCTGCAGATCGACGTCCTCGGCGAGGAGTGCTTCGACGGATTTTGCCTCCTCGGCATTAAGTTCATCCAAAAGCAAGGCCAGCACGCGTTCTTCGCGCACCTCCTGATCACTTCTGGTATTTTGATTTTCTTCGTTGTTCATACTAGTGCTCCTTCCCGTTCCATTTCCCCTGCCAAAAACTTGATTGCGTGATGCAATTTGTAGCCAACGTTACCGATGGACATGCCTGTACTGGATGCCATTTCCTTATAAGAAAGCCCTTCCACAAATTTCATTTCAACCAAGGCTCGCATGTCTTCGGCGAGGCGATCCAAGCAAAGCATCGCCAAACCTACCGACTCCAAGCGCTCGGCACGATCGTCTGGTAAGGGTTGTTCGTCCACCGGATTGATGGACTGATCCTCATCTTCGCCTGCTATCGGGCTAAATGGAACAACCTTCCCGTGTTTACGTTTGTAACTAAAAGCCAAGTTTCGGGAGGTGCGATAAAGCCAAGCACTCGGCTGGCGCACCTCGTTGAAATGCTGATGCAGGCGCAGAAAGCTTTCCTGCACAATGTCTTGGGCTTCGTCTCGGTCGTTCATCAGATGGTATACGTAGGCAAGCAACGGTCCTTCCATAGACGCAAAAAGCTCCTCAAGCGTGAGGGGACTCTCGTCCGCCTCGCCCTTTTCCTTGGTCATGTCTTCTGACATTTTGAGGGAGAAAGCTTCCATTCGCGTCTATTGAAAATATCGTCGTTCACATTCTAAGACGCGCCAAGTGACGACTTCTTGGAAAAAACTTACTTATTATCGAAAGACCCCAAGGTCGACGGGAAAAAAAGATGCCGACAAGGATTTCAACTTGCGAAGAGTTCAAGCTTCCAAAGAATCGAGGGTAATGAAAAAAATTATCTTTTTATTACCGCTCTTGTCAGCGCTAACAATTTCTCATGCCGGGGACTGGCCGGGTTGGCGTGGGGCAGACCGCACGGATGTCTCCAAAGAAACGGGACTCTTGCAGGAATGGCCCGAAACCGGGCCCAAACGCATCTGGCTAAGCAAGGAGGGAGGCTTGGGTTACTCCGGTTTTTCTGTAGTCGGAAACCGGCTGTTTACGATGGGCGCATTCGACCAGAAGGAAAAGCTACTAGCCTTGAACGCCCTAACGGGGAAAACACTCTGGGAGGTTGAAGTAGGGGCTTTGCTCACAAACAATTGGGGAGACGGCCCGCGGATGAGCCCTGCGGTGGCGGACGGTTTAGTCTACGCCTTGGGTGGTCGCGGCAAACTCGTGTGCGTAGAGATAGAGACCGGCAAGATACGTTGGTCGAAGGGTCTGGTGGAGGATCTTGGCGGCAAAGTGCCGGGTTGGGGCTATACGGAATCTGTATTGGTGGACCGAGGAAGGGTCATCTGTACCCCGGGAGGTAAAAAAGGGGCCCTAGCCGCTCTTGACGCAAAAACCGGAAACGTGCTTTGGCAATCCAAGGATTTCACTGACGGAGCACAGTACTCGTCCCCCATCGTCATCGAGCATAGAGGCAATCGACAGTACGTACAGTTGGTCATGAAAAATCTGGTGGGAATCAAGGCAGACAACGGAGACCTGTTATGGAAATCAGCTTGGCCAGGCCGAACCGCCGTGATTCCGACCCCCATCCACGATGACGGATTCGTATATATATCTTCCGGATACGGCGTGGGTTGCAAGCTTGTGAAGCTCGGGGCAAACAGCGCCGAGGACGTGTACGACAACAAGAACATGAAAAACCACCACGGTGGCGTAATCAAACTTGGAGATCACCTCTACGGCTATTCCGATGGATATGGTTGGGTATGCCAAGACTTCAAGACGGGGAAATTGGTTTGGAATGAAAAAAAAGCGTTGGGGAAAGGGGCCATCGTTTACGCGGATAATCGCTTTATCTGCCAGTCCGAACGTGACGGAGCCGTGGTCTTGATCGAGGCCTCTCCGAAAGGATGGAAGGAAATGGGGCGATTCGTTCTTACTCCGCAAACTTTGTTGCGCAAGAAAAGCGGTAAGATCTGGACTCACCCGGTCATCTCCAACGGCAAGCTTTACCTGCGGGACCAAGAGTTGATTTTCTGTTTCGACGTTAAATCGGGTTAATTTACCGAATCTGCAAGCGGGGCCACCATGACCGACTCCGTTTATCGCCGCATTCTTCGCCTTGCCGAAAGAGAAGTAAAGCAGGCGCAGGAATCGCTCTCAGGTGGCTTGGCGGAAAAAGCCAAGATCGTACCCGTGATCTTCGAGCCTTGGCCCGGCAAAGAACTGGTGTCGGATGGAGTGGAACCCGACCTGCTCGGTCTGTTCAGTGGGTCATCCTTCCCCGAAGGTCTCGGAGACGATTCCGCTCCACCCACGGTTCACGTCTTCCTTGAGAACCTTTGGGAGTATTGCGAGGAAGACGAGAGCACTTTCATCGAGGAGGTTCGAATCACCTACCTTCATGAACTCGGTCACTATCTGGGCATGGAAGAAAACGACTTGGAAAGGCGAGGACTTGCCTAGCCCGGAAAACAAGAAGGCGCCCCGGAATTAACCGAGACGCCTTCTATTAAACTAATAGTCAGTCAGGCTGAGCCTTACATCATGCCGTGATCATGATCGTGTCCACCTGGAGCAGGTTTTTCCTCCTCCGGAATGTCAGTGATCATGCAATCCGTGGTCAACAGAAGACCGGCAACTGAGCCGGCGTTTTGCAACGCAGTGCGAGTAACCTTGGTCGGATCGACAACGCCGGCCTTGATTAGGTCTTCGTAGACATCCGTAGCTACATTGTAGCCTATGGCACCCTTCGATTTCAGAACCTGCTGAACGACAAGCGAGCCTTCGACTCCTGCGTTATCGCAAAGCTTCCGAAGAGGAGACTCGATGGCTCGGCGTACGATAGTCGCACCGAGAGCTTCGTCGCCTTCGAGTTCGGTCGCGGATTTCTCAATCGCATTTGCGGCACGAATCAAAGCAACGCCTCCACCAGGAACAATACCTTCTTCGACGGCGGCGCGAGTAGCGTGAAGGGCGTCCTCGACGCGAGCCTTCTTTTCCTTCATCTCAGGCTCGGTAGCAGCTCCCACGTTAATGACGGCAACACCACCGGCCAATTTGGCCAGACGCTCTTGCAGTTTCTCACGATCGTAATCGGAAGTGGTTTCATCGATTTGACGACGAATTTGCTTAACGCGGCCTTGGATTTCGGAAGCCTTGCCTCCACCTTCCACGAGTACGGTGTTTTCCTTGTCGACGGTAACACGCTTGGTCTGACCGAGGTCGGCAAGTTGAATGTTCTCCAGCTTGATTCCGAGATCCTCGGTGATGCAACGACCACCAGTGAGGATAGCGAGATCGCGAAGCATTTCCTTGCGGCGATCACCGAATCCCGGAGCCTTTACGGCACAGGCATTCAAGGTGCCACGCAACTTGTTTACCACAAGCGCTGCAAGGGCTTCACCTTCGACGTCTTCAGCAATAATAAGGAGAGGTTTACCTTCCTTGGAAACAATCTGAAGGAGCGGGAGGAGATCGTTGAGACTAGTGACTTTCTTTTCGTAGATAAGGATATAGCAATCTTCCAATACGACTTCCATCGAGTCGTTGTTGGTGCAGAAATAAGGGCTAAGATAACCCTTATCGAACTGCATACCTTCAACAACCTCTAGAGTGGTATCAATGCTTTTGGCTTCTTCAACGGTGATCGTACCGTCCTTGCCAACCTTGTCCATGGCATCGGCAATAATTTCACCGATTTCATCATCCCAGTTGGCGGAAACGGTAGCCACTTGACGAACTTCTTCGCGATCGGAAACCTTCTTGCTGTCGCGCAAAAGCTTCTTGACGCCTGCGGTGACGGCTTTGTCGATCCCGCGCTTCAAATAGACGGGATTGGCGCCGGCCGCGACATTCTTGAGACCTTCGCGGTATATTGCTTCAGCGAGAACGGTAGCCGTGGTGGTACCGTCGCCGGCAGCATCGGAAGTCTTTGAAGCGACTTCACGCACCATTTGGGCGCCCATGTTTTCATAGGGGTCGACTAAATCAATTTCCTTGGCAACAGTTACGCCGTCCTTAGTTACAGTCGGCGAACCGAATTTTTTGTCAATTAGTACGTTTCGACCCTTGGGTCCGAGAGTCACACTGACCGCTTCGGAAAGAGTGACAACGCCACGCAACAGCTTTTTACGGGCTGCTTCATAAAATAATATTTGCTTAGCCATGATTAATTTAAAATCTATTTAGATGTTTAATATGAGACAAAACGGAATTATCCGACAATGCCGAGAATATCGTCTTCGCGGAGAAGTTGGTAGGTTTCATCGTTCAATTTGACTTCAGTACCACCATACTTGCTGACAAGAATCTTGTCTCCGACTTTGACTTGAAAAGGAACGTCGTTACCGTCGTCGTCTTTCTTGCCAGTGCCGAGAACAACAACAGTTGCCTCTTGCGGTTTTTCCTTAGCGGAGTCGGGTATGATTATCCCGCCCTTGACTTGTTCGTCATCATCGACGGACTTGACGAGGACGCGATCACCCAATGGAGTGATTTTTGGTTTACTCATTTTTTGTTGGTATTAGGTTTAGCTTTGTTGTGAGGATAGATACTGTTACTTCACAGAAAGACTTAAGTCAGTTGAGTTGTCTCAGTATGTATAAAAGGTGGGGTGAAGGAATGGACTTAGCTTTTGTCTTCGTCTTCGTCTTCGTGTTTGTCTTCGTCTTTGTCTTCGTCTACAACTTCGAAGTCGGCTTCCACGATGTCTTCGTCCTTGGACTCTCCGGAAGAACCGGATCCGGATTTATTGCCCGTATCAGCGCTTGCGCCGGCAGCAGGATCACACGCCCCGGCAGCGCCTGCGTTTTCATAGACCTGCTTCCCGATCACTTCGAGGGACTTGAGCAAGGAATCCTTGGCTTGTTTTAAATCCTCGGTGCTTGCTGCTTGGTCTTCCAAAACCTTCTTTGCGGTTCCGATAGCTTCCTCGACAGTCGACTTCATGTCGGCAGCAACTTTGTCTCCTAGATCGGCAAGCTGTTTTTCGCCTTGGTAGACCATGGAGTCTAGTTCATTTCGAGCGACTACTTCATCTTTTTTTGTTTTATCGGCATCGGCGTACTTCTCTGCTTCCTTGCGTAAGCGTTCGACCTCGGCTTCATCCAGACTCGAAGAACCCGAAATGGTGATTTTCTGATCTTTGCCCGAACCCAAGTCTTTCGCGGTTACGTTTAAAATCCCGTTCGCATCAATATCGAAAGTGACCTCGATTTGCGGCACTCCGCGAGGAGCTGAAGGAAGACCGTCCAATTTGAAAGTGCCGAGAATCTTGTTGTCTTGGGACATGGGTCGCTCGCCTTGGAGAACAACGATATCGACAGCCGGCTGATTATCCGCAGCAGTAGAAAAGGTCTGCGTCTTCTTGGTCGGAATAGTCGTGTTTCTCTCGATCATGGCGGTAGAGACTGACCCTGCGGTCTCAATTCCCAAGGTAAGGGGAGAAACGTCTAGCAGAAGAACATCGTTCACGTCGCCTTGCAACACAGCGCCTTGAATACCGGCGCCAATGGCCACCACTTCGTCGGGATTGACGCCTTGATGAGGCTCCTTGCCGACAAGCTCATGAGCCAACTCGACCACCTTTGGGCTACGAGTCATGCCGCCGACGAGAACCAAATTGCCTACTTCTCCTGCGGTAACTCCTGCGTCTTTTAGACAAGAGTCTAAAGGACCTTTCGTGCGTAAGTACAAGTCCTCGCAGATTTGCTCAAGCTTAGCGCGTGTGAAATTCACATTGAGGTGCTTGGGTCCGGAAGCATCGGCCGTGATAAACGGCAAATTGATGTCGGGGGCCTGGGTAGACGAAAGGGCGATCTTAGCTTTCTCGGCCTCTTCCTTCAACCGCTGCATGGCCATCGGGTCCGAACTAAGGTCGACACCCTGATCACTCTTAAATTCGTTCACCAGCCAGTCGATAATAAGTTGATCCCAGTTGTCTCCACCAAGTTGAGTGTCTCCGTTGGTGGCCTTCACCTCGAAAACACCCTCGGCGATTTCGAGAACTGAAATATCAAAAGTTCCCCCGCCCAAATCGTAAACAGCTATCGTTTCTTCGCCTTTCTTCTCCAAGCCATAGGCCAAGGAAGCGGCAGTCGGCTCGTTTATGATTCGCATGACCTCGAGACCGGCTATCGAGCCGGCGTCCTTGGTGGCCCGACGTTGATCATCGTTAAAGTAGGCGGGAACCGTGATCACCGCCTGCGTAACGGGTTCACCTAGATAGGCTTCCGCATCAGCCTTAAGTTTGGCCAAGATCATGGAAGAAATCTGCTCGGGCATGAAAACTTCGGTTTTTCCATCCACTTCACACTCAAAAGCCGCAGCGCCGTTCTTGCCTTCGACAACCTTGCAGGGTTGATTCGCGACCTCGTCTTTCACTTCGTCGAACTTTCGACCGATCAGACGTTTGGCCGAAAAAATGGTATTGGCGGGATTAGTCACTGCCTGCCTTTTGGCAGCTTGTCCAACCAGTCGCTCACCGTCCTTTCCGAAAGCGACGATTGACGGAGTCGTACGGGCACCTTCGGAATTGGGAATTACTTTGGGTTCGCCAGCTTCCATGACGGCCATGCAGGAATTGCTGGTACCTAGATCTATGCCGATAATTTTGCTCACGGTGGTTTTATTGCAGGATACGCGCCGATAAGTCACAACCTGGCCATTACACTGAAATGCAATAGCTTACGAAAACAACAAGGTTCAATCCACTGGATCAAAACAACACAAAACGTGACAGTGCGTCACAACCACGTCACAGTAACTGAGACTCGTGCGACAAAATCCCATCATGGCGCATTGTCTCGAAACAGTTCGTTGTCAGGGTCGGAAAACTCATCGATCTTCTCTTCCACCGTCTCGGGTAAACCATCAAGAATCTCAAGAACTCGGTTGCCTCGTTCGATTCCTTCATCCCGTACAAATCGTAACTTCGGACTGTATTTAAGTACGACGTGTCGCCCCACTTCCTTCCTTATTTCTCCTACTTTCTTTCGAAAGAAAGCAGCGGCCTCTTTGAAATGGGTCTCATCGCCAAGAACAGAATATGCGACCGTTCCATTTCGAAGGTCAGGCGAAACGTCGACGGAGGTAATCGTCCACCGTACGCACTCGCTACGATAGCGGATGTGAAGGTAGTTGCTAATCTCCCGTTTGACGAGTTCGTTGACTCTCTGGGTTCGTTGCCCCATGGCGATACAAGTTTCCCTTTGTGGGACGGGTGGTAAAATAGTTGCTAAAGGGAAGGTCGAATTTCCTCGATCTCAAAGGTTTCGATGGCATCGCCTTCTTCATACTTGATGGAACCCTCCAAGCGAATACCGCATTCAAACCCGGCTTTCACTTCGGTTGCATCGTCCTTGAAGCGCTTGAGCGTATCGATTTTGCCCTCTGCGATGACTTCTCCGCCACGCAGTAGGCGAGCGGAAGCATTTCTGGTAATGCTTCCTTCCATAACCATCGAGCCAGCAACGTCACGACCTTTACTGATCCTGAAGACTTCGCGAATTTCGGCACGACCGGTCTTTTTCTCAACCAACTCGGGATCCAACATGTCCGCCATGTTGTCCTTCACCAAATCGATCAACTCGTAAATGATGTTATTTTGAAACACCTTTACTCCATGATGCTTGGCTTCGCCAATGACGCCATTTTCCATCTTGGCATTAAAGCCGATGACATCGGCTTTTGACATGCTTGCCATGCCGATGTCGTTCTTGGTAATCTGGCCCACTTCGGACTGCACGACATCTAGGGTAATCTTATCGCTTTTAATCTCCTCCAAAGAAGATTTCAAGGCTTCCACCGAACCACGAACATCGGCCCGCAGGATAACTTTGTAGGAGTTTGCCTTGGTCTTGGCAATTGCCGCAAATAGAGCATCGACGCCGGAAAGGGGCTCTTCCTCGTCGCCATCGGCAACATCCGGGACACTGACCAACTTTGATTTGGCATCTCGAACGGCGTCATCGGCAAGGTTTCTAGCTTCCCGATCATTCTTCACCTTTCGAAAGATGCCTCCGGATTGGGGAGCATCCGACCAACCTAGAATATTAACGGGAGTTGACGGAGGAGCCGTGTTCACCTGTTCGCCTCGGTCATCCAGCATAGCCTTCACTTTGCAATAAACGGAATCACAGACAATGATGTCTCCGGTCTTAAGAGTTCCTTTTTGAATGATCACCGTGGCAGTGGCTCCACGACCGACCTCTTGACGAGCTTCCACGACCACACCCTCGGCAACTGCATTCGGATTGGCCTTCAATTCCATGAGCTCCGACTGGAGAAGAATCATGTCGAGCAAATCCTCGATGTGTTCACCCTTGAGGGCAGAAATCGACACGGTTACGGTCTCCCCTCCCCAATCCTCGGAAGGAATTCCGCGCTCCTGCATGTGGGTCTTCACCTTGTCTATGTCCGCCCCTTTGACGTCGGTCTTGTTAATCGCAACGACGATTGAGCCTTGAGCTCTTTGGGCAAACTTGAGGGCTTCGTCGGTTTGAGGCATAAAGCCATCGTCCGCCGCCACAACCAGTACGGAAATATCGGTAAGATTTGCTCCTCTTTCGCGAATCTTTGAAAAAGCCGCGTGACCCGGAGTATCTAAAAAAGTAATTTTCTGGCCATTGTGCTCGATTTGGTAGGCACCGACATGCTGGGTAATGCCACCGGCTTCTCCCGAAACAACGTTCGCCTTTCGAATAGTATCAAGCAAGGTGGTTTTGCCATGATCTACATGACCTAAAATGCATACCACGGGGGAACGAGGTTCGAGGAGAGACTCGTCGTCCTCCGCAAGTTTCAGAGCTTCCTTTTCTTTTCGCTTAGTCGTCTCGGCTTTTTCTCCACGGTGACGAATATCCAATGCAAAGCCCTTCGTTGAGGCAATTTGCTGAGCAATGTCCTCCTCGATACTTTGGTTCATGGAAGC
>CAJQSI010000022.1 GCA_905612515.1 uncultured Opitutales bacterium
TCAGGATCTCAACGGCACCATATCCCGATCGCGAATCTCCGCGGACGTTCTGGACGATCTCAACCAGTCGATAAAGGCAATCACACGTGACATGCTCCCGTGGGACGTGCTTCAGGAGCTCAACGGCACAATATCACGCTCGCGCTTGTCCGCGGACGTTCTGGACGATCTCAACCAGTCGATAAAGGCAATCACCCGTGACATGCTCCCTTGGGACGTTCTACAGGACCTCAACGGAACCATATCCCGCTCCCGCCTCTCCGCGGACGTGCTGGACGATCTCAACCAATCGATAAAGGCAATCACACGGGAAATGCTCCCATGGGACGTTCTTCAGGACCTCAACGGCACTATATCTCGTTCTCGTCTTCCCTCGGACGTCCTCGCAGACTTGAACCGCACCATCACCCGGAACATGCTTCCCGCCGACGTCCTGGCGGACCTCAACAGCGTCGGTCCAGCCGGTCCAGCCGGTGCAGATGGCATTATCACCGCCGGTTCCGTCACCCTTTCCATGCTGTCCCCGCAGGTGCGTTCCGATATCAATTCCACCATCACCCGTGGCGATCTCCCCGCAGACGTCCTGGCGGACCTCAACCGCACGGTCACTGCAACCGACATCGCCGCGAACACCATCACCACCGCCCAGCTGAGCGAGTCCATATTGAAGTACCTGCGCCCGGAGATCACCACCGCTCCGCAGGTTCCCGGTTTGGTCTTCGGCGGGCAGTCGGTCACCCTTTCGGGCGGAGCCGAGGGCAAGTACCTCACCTACCAGTGGAACCGCAACGGGCAACCCATCGCGGGAGCCACCGGGGCCACTTTCGTCATTTCCGACGTCAACGGCACCCTCCACGACGGCAACTACACGCTCGTGGTGAGCAACGACTTCGGGTCGGTCACTTCGTCCCCCACCGGCCTCCAAGTCGACATGGGTATGGCAAGCGCCCGTGTGGTCGACCTGAACGCCACCGTGGCGATGCAAATGCTCTGGGTTGAACCGGGAACCTTCACCATGGGAAGCCCGACGACGGAGACAGGGCGATCAACGAACGAGGCGGAGCACAACGTGACGCTCACCAAAGGCTTTTATTTGGGCAAATACGAGGTGACGCAGGCCCAGTACCAAGCGGTGATGACGGGTAACACGAACAGTTTGAGCGCCACGCCGAGCAACTGGCCGAACAACCCGAACCGTCCTGTGGATAAGGTTTCGTGGGACGACGCGCAGATTTTTCTCACTCGCCTGAACGCCGCCGAGCAGGCTGCGGGCAGGTTGCCCGCAGGATGGAGTTACGTTTTGCCGACGGAGTCGGAATGGGAGTACGCCTGCCGAGCGGGAACGACCACGGTTTATTCATGGGGCAACAGCATCGCCACCTCGAATGCGAATTATGACCAAAGCGATATCAGCCAAACCCGCGACGTGGGTCAGTATGCGGCGAACCCATGGGGTTTCTTCGACATGCACGGTAACGTTCTGGAGTGGACGGCGGACTGGCACTTAGCGGCTTACCCGACAGGGTCGGTGATCGACTCCACGGGGCCGGAATCGGGCTCCATCCGCGTCGTTCGCGGTGGTTCCTGGAGCGGCGCGGCGGACGGCGCCCGTTCCGCGTATCGGCTCGGGTACGTGCCCGCCTTCAGCAACATCCACCTGGGCTTCCGCCTCGGTTTCAAAGCAGTCCCCGACACGACTCCACCTGTTCTAACCCTGCTGGGCGACGCCAACGTCACCCACGCGAAGGACACCGCATGGGTCGACCCCGGGGCCACCGCCTCCGACACTTTGGACGGCAACCTCACGAATCAGGTGACGATCACGGGCACCGTGGACGTGAACAGCACGGGCGCCTACGTTCTGACCTATTCGGTATCGGACGCCGCGGGCAACGATTCCAACGTCACCCGCGTAGTGAATGTGGTGGGGATTGCGACCACCCATGTTGTGGACCTGAACGCCACCGTGGCGATGCAAATGCTCTGGGTGGAACCGGAAACCTTTACCATGGGCAGCCCGACGACGGAGACAGGACGAAATGCGGATCGTGAGGACGAGCATAACGTGACGCTCACGAAGGGCTTTTACTTGGGCAAGTACGAGGTGACGCAGGCCCAGTACGAGGCCGTCATGACGGGGAACTCGAACAGTTTGAGCGCCACGCCGAGCCAATGGCCCAACAACGCGAACCGTCCGGTGGAGAAGGTGAGCTGGAACGACGTGCAAATTTTCCTCACCCGCCTGAACGCCGCCGAGCAGTCGGCGGGCCGCTTGACGGCAGGTTGGAGTTACGTCTTGCCGACGGAGGCCGAATGGGAGTACGCCTGCCGGGCGGGCACGACCACGGCGTATTCGTGGGGCGAGGACGTCAATTCTACTCAGGCGAATTATAATCAGAGCGGGATTAGCCAGACTCGAGACGTCGGCCAATACGCAGCCAACCCATGGGGCTTTTTCGACATGCACGGCAATGTTTGGGAGTGGGTGGCGAATTGGTATGGAACCCATCCGGCCGGTTCTTTGACTGACCCCACCGGCCCGGCGTCGGGTTCGGTTAGGATTCGTCGAGGTGGCTCCTGGTACGACTCCGGGGTCTACTCGCGCTCTGCAGTGCGCTATGACTTCGCTCCTGATTACCGTAACTTCCATCTTGGCTTCCGTGTCGGTTACAAGTTTACCGGGGAGCACACCGTTGACCTGAATTCATCGGTCACGCTCGATATGCTTTGGGTGGAACCGGGAACCTTTACGATGGGAAGCCCGACCACTGAGACAGGACGAAGTGCCGATCGCGAGGACGAGCACAACGTGACGCTCACGAACGGCTTTTACTTGGGCAAGTACGAGGTGACGCAGGCCCAGTACGAGGCGGTGATGACGGGGAACACGAACAGTTTGAGCGCCACGCCGAGCCAGTATTCTGGTAACGCCAATCGTCCGGTGGAGAAGGTGAGCTGGAACGACGTGCAAATTTTCCTCACCCGCCTGAACGCCACTGAACAGACGGCGGGCAGGTTGCCAAGCGGATGGAGTTACGTTTTGCCCACGGAGTCGGAATGGGAGTACGCCTGCCGTGCGGGAACGTCCACGGCGTATTCGTGGGGCGACGACATTAACGCTTCCCATGCGAACTGGAACTGGGATGGAGCTTACAATACAGGGAACGATGCCAAAGAAACTGTCAACGTCGGACAATACGCGGCGAGCCCGTGGGGCTTTTTCGACATGCACGGAAACGTTTGGGAATGGACGGCGGACCGGTACCAGGCGGCGTACCCGAGTGGCAACGTTACCGATCCCACGGGGCCGGCATCGGGCTCGGCCCGGGTCAGGCGCGGTGGCTCCTGGGACGGCCCCGGGGCGAGCTTGCGCTCCGCCAAGCGCGACAGCAACGCGCCCGGCACCCGCTACAACTTCCTTGGCTTCCGTGTCGGTTTCAAGGCCAGCCAGTAAGGGAGTTACGGACGGAAGGATGACGGACGCGGCGACAGGCAGGGCGGAGCGAAGCGGGCCTTGGCCCAAGGCGGAGCCGAGCCAAGCCAAGCAAGCGAAGCCCACGCATAGGTTTTTCGGATCGGTTTGATATAATTTTGGAATCAAGGTGGGAAACGTTTCCTTCAAGTACAGCTTCTTTCAAATCCCCGATACCCTCCCCAGCCTCAACATCAATATAAAACCCAACTCACCGTTTGGTTGCGAATCCATTGATGGGTTGACCGAGGGGGAGCTGGGAGTAGGGTTTGGAGGGATGATGAAACTACTTGTTACGATGTTCGTCGCCTTGCTGATGGTTGGGTGTGGGGGTGAGCCGGGAGAGGATAGTCCCGAATCCAATCAGTCGTCTGTCGGAACTCCTCCTGTTAAGCCTACCCCAGTCGCCAAGATTGACTTGGACGATCCCGCAACCCGCAAGAGGATCATCGCTGAGGCGATTGATAACGAAAAGATGCAGTCCAGAGGCGAGGAAGGCGAAAAACTTGTCTACGCCCCTAATCAGCAAACGCCTTATTCGGGGTGGGCGAAGAGGATGTACGACAATGGGCAGGTCAAATGGTTGCACCAATACAAGGACGGCAAGTACGACGGTCCGACTACCCTTTGGCTCAGCAACGGGCAAAAGTGGTTGGAACACACCTTCAAGGACGGTTGGGTTTCGCGTGAAAGCAGCGTCTCTCGCCGCCATTCCCGGGGGGTTATCTCGGTCGTTGGTAAAATTTTCCGTGCCTCCCTCGTCGATAAAAACCAATAGAGCAGTAGGGAATAATGATGGAAAGCAATCACTACAACCGAATCACCGCTGAGCCCGTTTTAAGTAAATTTGCTTCGATAAGCCGTCATATGTTTATGTTGATGACACGCAACTTCGCTACCAGTCAGTGGATTTTTTCCAAGGATGACAATGGAGTACGCCTTCGCTCTATGCCCGGATGCGTAATCGCTTCGCCATCCGTCCCTGCTGATAGGGAAACCGACCAGGATTACGTTTACTTTTGGGTGCGGGACGGCGCATTGACCGTTAATGAGTGTGTGTATCAGGATCTTCCAAGCAATGAGATGCTAAACGACTACGTCCACTTCAGTAAGTTGGTGCAGCAAAATGCAGCCAAAGCGGGAAAGCGAGCTCATGCTTGCTTCAAAATCGACGGAACGCTCAGGGACTGGGGAGAGCAAGGCGATGGACCAGCTCTACGGATTCTTTCAATTCTGGAAATTTGGGATCAACTGAGTAACGATGTCAAGTCGGTCGCTCAAAGTGTGCTATCCGAAGACCAACGCTACATCATCGAGTGTCACAAACATAAGACCGATAATGCATGGGAGGAAATCTATGGCTACTGTTTTTTTGCCAGCGCAGCTCAGCGATTTGCACTCGAACAGCTCAATGACTTGGCCACCAAGGTGGGCATTCCCCGGAACGAAAATGTGATGGCAATCTGTGACCACCTTTCCGCACGGCTGGATGATTACTGGGATGAGGAACTCGGGCACTACCGGTCCATTTTGGATGGTGAGCCAATTGAGGATGGAGCGCCATTGCGAGGCCACATGCTCAATTGCGACCTGATCTTTGCCTGTACCTATGCGGGGATGCCGTGCTTTGACGAGCGCATGCTCCGCACTATCGCTAAGCTGCGAGAGGTTTTCGAGAACATCTATCCAATCAATGAAATCGACGCTAAATCTGACATGGGGCCATCAATTGGTCGGTATCCAGGAGACTGCTACGATGGCATTATGGATGATGACAAGAATGGCGTTACCCATGATGACAATAATATCGGACATCCATGGCCACTCTGCACTGCTAGCCTCGCGCGGTTCTACTACCAGTGCATGCTGGAGTTGGATGCCCGCCCCAGCCCCTCCATCGTAATAACCGAAGGTATGCAACCTTTCTTCAACCAAATCGGCTTCACACATACCGGGGAGATAAGCAAATCGTCACCCCGGCATAAGGCAGTACTTGGCACCCTGCTTACAGCCGGAGACAAACTAATGCGCGCGATTGTACACCACTCTGATTTCCTAGAACTGAGCGAGCAAAATAGTCGTTATACTGGTATGTGCTCGAGTGTTCGCAGTCTGACGTGGAGCTACTCCTCATTCATGGCTGCTTCGAGAACGCGTGAGATGGTGGTTAACGCAATTTAGATTGATAGAAAACTGCATCTATTGGCGGTCTGAAATCTGAAATGCCAACAATCGCATGCACTCGGACAGCTGCCCTGTCCCAACACTTGATCGAACTCGTCCTTCGCGACGATCAGGACGGTGCGCGCTTCCCCTTGCTCGCCGGGTTCTGCGGGGGCTTGACCCCAAAATGGGACGGCAGGGACGGGTAATTCCTGTTTTTTGGTAAAGGAAGTAAGAAGGAATTGGGAGTATATGTAAAAGAAGTTCAAAACTGCCGTCCCATCCGTCCCACGATACTGTATACTCCTTCCCAGACCTCCCCGATACCTTGACTCAGCCCTGCGGGGGTGGTTTGGTGGGGGGATGGAACGTTTAAGAAGACTGTTTGTCGTATTGGTTTGGGTGGTGTATACAGTCACTATATGTATGCTGACTCGCGACCTGCTTGATCATCCCAGAGGGGGAGAGAATGCCAGTTTGCTTGGGTTTGGCATTGTCATTTGCATGGTCACAGTCTTTGCGGTAATCCTTCATAAAGCGGTCAACTGGATCATGATGAAGGACGAAGAACCTGAGAAGTAAGTGGGACGGGATTCGGGAAAACCAACTCCCCTGACAACCCCCAACCCCTTGACCCTCGACCAACTAGGCGCTTGGATGGAGAGATGAAGAAGCTACTGACTGCTATGTTCGCCGCCCTGCTGATAGTGGGGTGTGGGGAGAACACTAAAAAGCCGAGTGGGGATAGTGCCGAATCCAATCAGTCGTCTGGGGGAGTCGCCAAGATCAACTTGGACGACAATGAAACCCGCAACAGGATCATCGCTGAGGCGATTGATGCCCATAATCTTAAGAAGAGAGGCAAGAAAGGCGAAAAACTTCGCTAGGCTCCTAATCAGCAAACGCCTTACACGGGATGGGAGAAGAAGATGCACGACAATGGGCAGGTAGGGTTGTTACAACAACTCAAGGATGGTAAGCGGGACGGGCTTGATACGCATTGGTACAGCAACGGGCAGAAGAAGGCGGAAGGAAACTTCAAGGACGGCAAGGTAGTGTCTGCCGTTGTTTGGAAACCCAATGGCGAGAAATGTCCTGTGACTTATGTAGAAGACGGGGCAGGGGTCGTAGTTAATTATAACGAAAACGGGACGGAAGATTTTCGCGTGACCATCAAGGACAGCGAAATTGACCTCGAGAGCTTAGACCTCGAGAGCTTAATAAAGGGTTTCAAGAAAGATTCAGAGTAGCCCGAAGGCGTCCCGATACTTCCGAAACCCCGCTTGACCTGAACTGCGGCCGGTATTGGATGGAGGGATGAAAAAGTTACTTGCCGCTATGTTCGTCGCCCTGCTGATGGTTGGGTGTGGGGAATGGGCGTAGCCAATGAAGAAAGTGGCTGAGTCCTATAGAATGCCGCCCCCGAGAATTAACCTGACGACACCCATTACGATGACCACTAGGTTGATGGTCGACCCACTGCTCGCGGGACTCAACAACCCCGGCACCAAACCAAGCACCGCCAAGGGAATGACAAACCAGTTCAGCCATCCGAGCAACGGGATGAAGCCAACCATCCCTATCGCAAGGGCCACAAGACCGATTATGACTGAAAAGACATTCATTGCAACCAGCATACGGAGCCGATTAATTCCGTCAAGGACACTGGCTTGACCGATGCCGTGGGGAGGTTAGCGTTGGCGGTATAAAACAACTATTTCAGTTTTTTGACAAAAAGGACTTAATCAGGTTAACAACCTTGACCATATAAGGTCGAACAACTCAAAGTAATAGTTTGAAAAGATACCTGCCTCCCTCTTCCTCGTTACCCCATTCTCAGCCTGCGGATAACCTTTGTCTACTGTCATGAAAACAAATCCTGCACTCTCCTTGGCAACGCTCTTCACCACGTTGCTCATCACCGGCGAGGCGCTTGTGGCCCAACAATCCGAGTCGAAACCGGCGGGCAAGCCGTTTCATCTAACCCACTACGACAAGCGCATTCCCGCCGATTCCTGGATGCTCGTCTCGATGGATTTCGACGCATTCCTCAGTTCCAAGGAATTCTTGAAGGCAGCTTTTGAAAATAGTGACTCCGAGGACGCCCCTCCCAAGGCGGAGCCGGGCCAAGCCAAGCAAGCGACGCCCGAGCGTAGTAGGTTTCCCCCGTTGTCATTGCGAGGAGCGTAGCGACGCGGCAATCCAGCCGAACCATCCCAGCCCGCCCGCCACGGCAATCCGGCGGAACAATCAAGTCACGTACTTCCTTTTATCTGTAAAAGCACTTGACCGTATGCCTTAAAGGCATCCATAATGTAGGGGTATGATCTTTGATTGGGATCCGGAGAAAAACGAATGGCTGAAGAAGGAGAGAGGTATCTCCTTTGAGGATATTGCGTTGCTTCTCTCCGCGGGGAAGATCTGGAAGACGACTCAGCATCCCAACCGGAAGAAGTATCCGAAGCAGAAGGTTTTTTTAGTTCCCGTCGATGGATACGTTTACTTTGTTCCCTACGTGATGGAGGGAGAGGTGATCTTTCTCAAGACAGCGTTTCCTCATCGGCAAGCGACTCGGGATTATCTCAAGGAAAGGAAAGAAAATGGATAAAGAAGAAAAGATTCTATCGGATGCCTATGATCGTGGGAAACTCAAGCTGGAGGATCCCTCGGACGAGTTGTTGCAATTGCTCGCCGAGGCCGGCGAAAACACCTTCAAGAAGGACAAGCGCATAAACGTTCGCTTGAGCAGTCACGACCTCATCGGCATCCAGCGAAAAGCCGCCCAAAAGGGAATTCCCTACCAGAGCTTGATATCGGGCTTGATCCACCAGTACGTCGAGGGCGACCTAGTGGAGGAACCCAGTTCCCGGTACGGCAAAGGCAAAGGGAAGGACTGAGGGTTCGCCCCCGGGAGGGTGGGTTGGGCATCCCGCGCCTTTTCACTTTGTCATCGCGAAGAAGGACGAAGTCCCGACGCGGCGATCCGACGGACGCATAGGGCAATGACAGCATCGTCTGGGTATTCCGCATTACGAACCCGACTGGATTGCCACGCCCTAACGGGCTCGCAATGACAGCGTTGTGGGAATATATCCGAAAACTGGGACGCCCCCCCCCCAGTCCCGTCCCAGCTTGTCATTGCGAGGAGCGCAGATACGTGGCAATCTGGCGGCGGCGAACCACAACGCCCGCCACTTCCCCCCTTTGTCATTGCGAGGAGCGCAGCGACGGGGCAATCCAGCGGAACCATCAGGCAACCCCCGCATCGCCTCGGCATCCCACGTAACGCATCAGACTGGATTGCCACGCCCTAAACGGGCTCGCAATGACAACCTAGGGTTGTCGGCAGAGACGAGCTCGGCAGAGCAACCTAGGTGCAGGGCAGGCTTTGCCACCATGCTTTTTGACTCCGAAATTTGCATTTTGGGCGTTTTGGGTGAATGGTTATTTCAGGGGTAGGATACTATAGGCCCTCGATCCACACTGGCGTTGATCGGGGGCCTTTCCTTTTTTAGCCACGATTTTGGTGACTTTTCCGCATTTGTTACGCTTCCCCGTTGACCTTTTGGCGTCGAATGGTTCGTTGTGGAGTTTTTTTACTCATGGGAGTGGTAAAAATTGCCGACTTCCGCAAAAGTCTCTATTGCTTTTTTTCTCATGGCTACTTTTCGACCTTTTCTAGGCATTCGTCCTCTTTCCGACAATGTTGCGACGGTTGCGTCTCGCCCGTACGACGTGCTGAACTCAGCCGAGGCCCGCGTGGAGGCAGCGGGCAACCCGCTGTCTTTCCTTCACGTGGTGAAACCTGAGATCGACCTGCCGGCCGACGTCGATCCCTACGGGGACGAGGTATATGCCAAGGGCAGGGATAATTTCGGACGATTGTTGGAATTTGGGCAGGTGAAGCGTGATGAAGAGCCCTCCTACTATCTCTATCGGCTGACCATGGACGGTCGTTCCCAGACGGGCGTGGTGGGCTGCTGTTCGGTGGATGAGTATTTCGACGGCAGGATAAAGAAGCACGAACTTACTCGCCCCGTGAAGGAGGACGACCGGGTGCGGCACGTGGAAACTCTCAATGCGAATGCCGAGGCGGTTTTCTTTTCCTACCGCGGGAACGAGTCGATCGACGGGTTCGTTTCTGAACAACTTTCGGGGGTTCCCGTATACGACTTTACTTCCGAGGACGGGATACGGCACGAGTTCTGGACCGTTTCGGATCCCGAGGAGGTGTCGCGTCTGCAGTCTCTGTTTGCGGATGTGCCCGCTTTATACGTGGCCGACGGGCATCATCGCACTGCGGCTGCGGCCCGAGTGGGCAAAGAGCGACGAGAGGCCAATCCGGACCACGACGGGTCGGAAGAATACAACTTTTTCCTAGCCGTACTCTTTCCCGACGACCAGTTGAAGATTTTCGACTACAATCGAGTGGTGACCGACCTGAACGGCCTCTCGGAGGGAGAGTTTCTGGCCAAGTTGGAAACTTCCTTCGACGTTACGCCTTCGCCGGCGGGAGCTTGTCGGCCTTCGGGTATGCGGGAGTTCGGCCTTTACCTGAAGGGCAATTGGTTCCGGCTCCGGGCGAAGGAGGGCTCATGGAATGACGACGACCCCATCGGCGCGCTGGACGTGACCGTGCTTTCGGATCACGTTTTGGAGCCGATTCTGGGAATAACCGACCTGCGTCGGGACAAGCGGATAGACTTCGTGGGTGGCATTCGCGGGCTGGGGGAGCTTGAACGTCGAGTGGATTCCGGTGAAATGGCAGTTGCCTTCGCTCTCCATCCGGTTTCCATGGAGCAATTGCTTACCATCGCAGACGCCGATCAGATAATGCCACCCAAAACCACATGGTTCGAACCGAAGCTGCGCAGCGGCTTGGTGGTGCACGAATTGGAATGAGTTCCAGGCCATATGACTTTACGCCCGCACTGGGGAAGGTGTTGACGACCTTGATCGGGGCCCGCGAGGAAACTACGCCCGATCGGCGATTGGGACGCACCGTGCTGGGTTTTCGAGAACTTCTCGAATATGAGGACAAGTTGGATTTCGACGAGAACGAACGTCCCGTTTTGGATCTCGCGAGATTAAAGGCGGTTCGGTTTCTCTTGGACAACCTCCCTGTCGATGATGAGCTCGATCCGACGGTGTGGACTAAATACTACACTTTTTTGAGCGTCGAGGGAGCGGAAGCCCGGGAACTGTTGGAAGTAAAGGAACCTGCGTTGGCCGAGGTATGGAGCGATTTCTGTTCACGTCTTCCTGAAATCATGGACGAGGCCATCGGGTTGTCCCGAAACTGAGGTTTTGAAAATTCTAATCCTTACCTCGTCCACCGGCGGTGGTCACGATATGCGGGCCAGAGCTCTTGGCCAATGGGCTCGTATGGAAAATCTCTCGACTCGCACTTACAAGCCTCTGGAGTACGATAGCCGCCTGTACCTGTTCGGCACCCGACTGTACAACTGGATCCAGAAGACTTTTCCGCTGTTGCACCGGGCATATTTTCCTTTTCTGGAGGCTGCCTGCCTACACAGGAGGGCAGGTTTTATTTTAGGAGCTAGGCGATTCAAGGCCGTGGTTCGGGATTGCGCCCCCGACGTAGTGGTGAGCATGCACGCGCACTTGAACCATGGTTATCGCGACCTTGTGATGGAGGCGATGCCCGAGAAACCTCCGGTGTTCGCCATTTACTGCGGAGAGCTTGGGGATGGTCCCGGGTTCAGTCGTCATTGGGTGAACCCCGAGGCAGATCTTTTCGCGGGGCCTTTTGCCGAAACTTGTGAGGCGGCGATTTCCCGCGGTATGCCAGAGGATAAGGTGTATGAGGCGGGCTTGCTGCTGCGCCCGGCCTTTTTCGAAAAGCCGAAAGCCAAGGCCGACGCCGATCTTTTGCGCAAGAAGTGGGACTTGGACCCGAAGTTGCCTTTGCTGGTTCTTGGGACTGGAGCCAATGGGGTGAATAGGCACTTGCCCGTGGCTATCGCCACTCGAGCCCTAGGGGAAGCTGCCCAGATTGTTGCTCTTTGCGGGGAAAACCAGAAAACCAGGCGCTGGCTCGAAACTATGGGGGAGCACCCCAAGGTGCCTCTGCGCCCGCTTCCCACGATTCCAGCCGACGAAATAGCGCCTCTCCTTCGTTCGGCCACTATGCTTTTCGCACGTCCCGGAGCGGGCACCACGGCCGAGGCCATTGCCTGTGGGACACCGGTACTCTTCGACGTTTCGCGCGGGGTAATGCCCCAAGAGCAAAATAACCTGAGCTTTTGGCAAAAGCGAACGGGCGGGCTTGCCTCAACCAAGAAGGCCGCAGACGTTCCGCGCCTTCTTCGTTCCTCTTCTCTGCCTGCGACCTTGCCTTATTCCAGTGATGAAACGCCCTTGCGCTTTCTGGAGAAGCTACGTGAGATCGTGGCTTCCCGATGAACGATTTCAAGGAAACTCCAGTTGCTTCCGCCACCTTCCGAGCCTTGGAGGCTTGTTCCGATGAATGGGTGAATAGGGGAGGCGTGGGAACGTCCCTCAAGGTGGAGTTTTCGGATGGCGGCGAGGTGCGGTTTTCGCCGGGTGGGCTTTGTTTTTCCGATTATTGGGTATTGTTGAGAGCTTTAACTCACGGTTTCGCCATGCCGCGGATTGTTCCCATGCTTGCACGACCGTTGCAAACCTTCCGAACTATCCGTACTTTGAAGGCGTTGGCTGCCGCATTTTCCGATTCCCAGAATGTGAAGACAAAGGTCGCCTTGGGGCTTCGTGGAGGCTTGGGGGCGGCGGAAGCTTACGCCCGTCTCGACTCGAAGTGCATCGACGCGATTGGCAGGGAGAGCCCGGGCACGGTTTCGTTTTCGGTGAGAGGAGAGGATTTCAGCATGTGGTTTCGGATTGAGCCGGATGCCAAATATAGTTCCGGGAGCGGAGAACCTCCGGAGATTCCCGCCGCTCGCGTCTGCTTTCGCGACTTGGAGGTGGCTTGTCGAGCGGTCGACGGAAAGCTGGACTCTTTGGCTGCTCCGGCTCTCGGTGAGGTGGAGGTGACGGGTCGGATTCCGCTTGCCGAATCCGTCGGGTACGTGGCCGATATAGCCGCTCGAAACCTAATTTTTGCTCGATGACTCTTTCTCGTACGCGTTCCGATGAACTTTTCCTGCGAGCCACGAAGGTGGTGCCGGGCGGGATTTACGGTCACCTCGCTCCCGCAGGTGGCTTGCCGAAGGTTTTCCCGCATTACGCCGAGAGCGCCGAGGGTTGCCGTTTTCAAGACGTGGACGGGAACGATTGGCTGGACTTCATGTGCGGTTACGGCGCGATTCTCTTGGGGCATAGGGATTCCGAGGTCGAGGAGGCGGCCGAGCGTCAACGACGGGACGGCGCCGTCCTCAATCAGCCGACTCCTCGTATGGTGGAACTGGCCGAGGCGATGGTGGAGCGCATCGACTTCGCGGAATGGGCTGTTTTCGCCAAGAATGGTTCCGACGTCACGACTTGGGCGACCCGTGTGGGCCGTGAGCATACCGGACGCCGCTTCGTCTTGAAGGCGAAGGGCGTCTATCATGGGGTGGACGCTTGGTGCGATCCCGGTTTCGGCGGACGAATCCCGGAGGATCGGGCGTTCGTTGGCGAATTCAAATGGAACGATCTCGATGAACTGCACGATCTCGCCAAGGAGCATGAGGGCGACGTCGCCGCTATTGTGCTTACGCCCTACCATCACGCCGCCTTCGGGCCTTCGGAAATGCCTGCGGAGGGATTCTGGTCGGGCGTGGAGGAGTTGTGTAGAGATAAAGGAATTATCCTGATTCTCGACGACGTGCGAGCAGGTTCGCGTTTGCATGAGGGCGGGTCGCACCGTCTTTTTGGCTTCACCCCCGATATTGCGTGTTATTCCAAGGCGTTGGGCAACGGTTATGCCATTTCCGCTTGCGTTGGACGAGAAGACCTTCGTCGCGGAGCACGAGACGTTTTTCTCACTGGTAGTTGCTGGAACGATGCGGTGGCCATGGCGGTTGCGATGAAGTGTCTCGAGCTCGCTCGGGAACGCAATATCGTGGATAAGCTGGATACGCTCGGGGGCAGGTTGTCGACGGGACTTCGGGATGCTGGGGCTAAGCATGGTTTTTCGTTTAGGCTTACGGGACCGCCCGCCATGCCCTTTCCGTGGTTCGCCGGAGACGACAACCTATACCTGTTGCAGCAATTCTGTGAACTTTGCGCATTGGAGGGCGTTTTCTTTCATCCTCACCATAATTGGTTCCTTTGCGGGGCCCATGATGAGGGGACGATCGATCAAGCGGTTGGGGTCGCTTCGGTTGCGTTCTCCAAGTTGACTAGGGAAAAGGCCTAGGCGAAGGTTTCCGTAAGGAGTCGGGTGAGGAATTCATCCGAGGGTTCGGCGTCCACTAGGGCGTCTTCCAGCAACCAAAGGATGCGGCGGAGTTCCCTTATTCTCAAATCCAGTTCCTCCGAGGTAGGTTGTTTGCCCGGACCGATCTCCGGCATGACGGCGAAGGAGTAATCCCCGATTAAGGCGGCGATGTCCTGATTTCCGAGAAGTTCGTGAAGGTACCTAAGCTTTTCTTGGGCTGTGGCGTTGTCCTTGGCAAGGAGCGGGCGGAGATTTTTCCATGCTTCGTCGCAGCGGGTGGCCAGTAGAGTGAGCACTTGATCCAGACCTTGACCCGGAATTTCCCGACGTTCGGAAAAGACGGCGGGATCGTGTTCGTAGGGGGCAAGGCTTTCGGAAAGGGCTTCGCGGAGCTCGTCGATCTGATCAGGATGTATTACGATGGATCCTTCCAGTAAGGCTCCCCGGTCGTTGAGGTTGATCACGTTTCTACCTCGAGAGATGCGAGCACAGGTTTCGGATGTTTCGCTCCAGTCGGAAAGGAAAGGTGTGGACACTGTTTCGGTCTGGTTGCCCGGAATGTCGTGGCAGACGTTTGCATGGATTTGCACATGAGAGCGTCCCGTGCTTTCGGCATAACGATCAGTACCGTCTCCACCTCCGGCCAGATCCATACCCACCATCATGATTGCGGAGGGTCCTAGGAATTCGGCGACGAGCATTGCGGCCAGTCCGGCGTTGTTCACTGCGAGAAGGCTCGTTTTGGGTATGCCTTTTGTGGCGAGCCAATCCTCAGTCATGACTCTACCCGAGAGGTAGCGTACGTTTTCTCCCCAGCGTTGCGGCCAACTCGAATGGGATTGCGTGGAAAGAATGGCTATGCCCGGGCGATGATCTATGGAGGTACAGGAATCGTGACTTTTTTCGGGATCGATGCTTACTACGAAGTCGGGACTTATACCTGCATCTTTCAACGCCCTCAGAGCACTGTCGGCGGCAACCACGAGAGGTTTCTGGAATCCTTCCTTAATTAGCGGCAAGGTGACGTCCAACGAGGGACCCGCTCCAACGACCACGGCGAGGTTTCCTTGGACCGAATCTCTCCATTTTTCGGGGATGCGTGAGCGGAGGTATCCTGGGAGATTTCGAAATACCTGTTCTTGTCTAAGTACGCCTGTTTCGGATCTCGTTCGGCGTGCTCTTAGAGTCGAATCGATCGAAGAAATGACGAGATCCAGGATTGGGGCATACGCATTTTCATCATCCTCGGCGATATGTGAACTGACCTTAACCGTGGGCGGGTTATCGTAGTCGAGGCGGAGGAATTCGTCGATGGTCTCGGAAAGCTTGGTTGATTCGGAACTCCTATCCAAGCAATGGACGTTGGCAGGATATGGCAAGGAGGAGTTTTTTTTTGTCGGTGCAATCCAGAGAATACCTTTGGCATAGGCCTCGGCTTCGGAAGAGAGGACGGATTCCTCGAGTGGACCCAATAAAATGGCTAAGACAGCTCCTTCGGAATTTGTTTCTGATAGCCATGGCGAATTCATGAAAAAAAATATCTGCTTTGGTCAACAAGAGGTCTGTTCGTCAAATTTCTAGGGGACGATGAGTTCGTCCTCGTTTCGGATGGACTAAGAGAGCATAAAAAGGTTTATTGGTAACTAGCCATGCTAAACGGCAAATCAATTCTTGTTACCGGAGGTACCGGTTCCTTTGGGCAACGTCTCATCAAGACGCTTCTTGATCGTTACGAGCCCAATCGTGTCATTATCTATTCTCGAGACGAGTGGAAACAGTCTGAAATGGCTGCGAGAGCTGAGTTTAAGAATTCTTCGGTTCGGTTTTTTCTCGGTGACGTGCGTGATGGTGATCGTTTGAATCGAGCCATGCGCGGAGTCGACTACGTTGTGCATTCCGCAGCCCTCAAGCAAGTTCCCGCCGCCGAGTACAACCCACACGAATTCATCAAGACAAACGTGAACGGGGCCACGAACATCGTGGAGGCCGCATTAACTGCCGGTGTGAAAAAGGTGGTGGCTTTGAGTACGGACAAAGCGGTGAATCCAGTCAATCTGTACGGAGCCACCAAGCTTTGTTCGGACAAGGTGTTCGTTGCCGCCAATAGCTATGCGGGAGAAGGAGGTACTATTTTTTCGGTCGTTCGCTACGGCAACGTCGTCGGGTCGCGCGGAAGTGTGATTCCTCTTTTTTGCCGTCAACGCGAAAACGGAAAGATCACGGTGACCGATCCCGACATGACGCGCTTTCTGATAACTCTGGATCAGGGGGTTGAGTTTGTTCTTCGAAGCTTGGACGTGATGGTGGGGGGCGAGTTGTTCGTGCCAAAGGTTCCCGCTTGTACGGTTTCCGACATTGCCCACGTGGTCGCTCCGGATTGCGAATGGGAAGTATTGGGTCTACGACCGGGCGAAAAGGTGCACGAGGTTCTCATACCCGAAGACGAAGCTCGAAACGTTCTGCAATTCGATGACCATTTCGTTATTCAACCCATCCAGTCGTTCTGGGGAAATAAAATTGGGATTCTTGGAGGTGTTTCTTGTTCTCCGGGTTTCCGATATGCAAGTAACTGTAATTGCGAAACTTTCACTAGCGAGCAGTTGACCTCGCTTCTGGCCGAATACCTACCTGCCAATCGGCGGGAATCGGAATAATTCGGCTTTCCTGCTTTTTCAATGAACGGCAACCTCATCGTAGAGGCTCTCCGTTCCACTTCCGTTCCGCCTGTCGTTGTGGCTGAACTTTCGGGAAATCATCGTGGCGAACTCGACCATGCCTTAGCTCTCGTTGACGCCGCCGCCGATTCCGGAGCGGATGCGGTGAAGCTTCAGACCTATCGACCCGATACGATAACCATCGATTCTCGTGACGATCGTTTTTTGATTACCGAAGGGCTTTGGGCGGGACGATACCTTGTCGATCTTTACGCCGAAGCCATGACACCCTGGGAATGGCATCCTGCCTTGGCTGATCGAGCCGCCGAACATGGTATGGCGCTTTTTAGCTCTCCTTTCGACGAGACCGCCGTCGATTTTTTGGAGGCATCCATTGATCCGCCTCTTCACAAGATCGCATCCTTCGAGCTGAATCATTTTCCCTTGCTTCGGAAGGTTGCCCAGACCGGTAAGCCGGTGGCGGCGAGTGTCGGCGCCTCGACCAGTAAGGAGATCGAAGAAGCCGTTGCTTTGCTTCGGACCGAGGGGTGTCCTCTAGTCGTTCTACTCCAATGCGTGAGTCAGTATCCAGCTGACCCCAAGGATTTTCATCTTGCGAGTCTAGCCACATTGGCTGCTAAGTTCGATGTGCTTTCAGGGGTTTCCGATCATTCTTCGGGGCATGTCGTCCCTGTCGTGGCAACTACCCTTGGCGCCCGGTTGATTGAGAAGCATCTCGTTCTCGATCGAAATGACGGTTCGATCGACGCCGGTTTCTCTATGGAGCCTCATGAGTTTCGAGATATGGTTGATGCAGTGCGTTCGGCTTATGACTCGTTGGGAGAACGGAGAGTCGGCTTAAAGGACGAGAACCATCCCTCCCGTCGCTTTCGCCGTTCCATCCTCGTTTCCAGCTCAATTCTTAAAGGAGATGAGCTCACTCCCGATAATCTAAGTGTAGCTCGCCCTTCGGATGGTCTGTCGCCTGCTCGGTGGGACAAGATTCTTGGTAAAGTGGCCGCTTGCGACATGGAACCCGGACATCCGTTGGCATTAGGGGATTGGGTCGAGTAGGTTTTTACTGAATAGGTCCTTTCCGGATTTTTCGAAAAAAAGTTATCCTCATTTGGTAACCTGCGCTTTTTAGCGCTATAGTATTTTATAAGGGCGATGGCGGCGTTGACTTGGGAGGTGAACGGTCTGCCTTCTGACATTTTACTATTTGTTGAAATTATGGCGATTAAGTTGGGCACGGACATCGATACCATGGTGGTACCTCGTTTTCGCGGTACTAGGGATGAGCGTCTACGCAAGGCGTGCATGTGGGTATCCCGAAACTGTCCCGGGCGCCGCCTGACGTTGGAGGAAATCGGACGCATTATGGGTGTCACTCGTGAGCGAGTCCGCCAGATCGAGGCCAGAGCCCTGCGGAAACTTAGGCACCCTTCGCGAATGAATATTCTTAACGAGTTGCGTCCTTAAGTTGTTTCGTCAGCGGGTTTCCCCATTAAAAAAACAATCTCGTCTCGTCGAGTTCAAGGGTGGATGATCAATTCCACTGTTCCCAAGTGCAGGTTCCCATCACTTAAAACGCGAGTACGCAGACCCCCTTGCCCCATGAGGAACTTTTCGGTTCCAGGAGCTACGGTTTCATCCATCCAGTAGCATGGAGTGCATTCCTGCACGCCCTCGAATTCAACCTCATCAAGCTTGAAGGATCTGCCTATAAGCCCGTTCAAGTCCAATCCGCGCATGAGTATGTTTCGGCGGTATACGTCAGGTGTATGATTAGAGCTGAATTGCGTTTGCACGGATTCATGCACGGCTTCGTCAAAAAAAGTAACCTGCGCCTTGTAATTGTCTTTAAAGCCGAAATAACGATCTCCCCGGATTCCTTTGCCCGTTATGCATTCCACTTTTTCTTGTGAAGACACCTCATGATGAGACCTGCCTAAACCGTGGCGGCCTTTGAAGTCATGTCCTTCTGAGATGAATAAAGCGACAATTTCGACGCTGGATGTCATGACTTTTACAATGCAAAGATCGTATCCACAGGCAAAGTAATTTAATTTTGCTTGGCATTTACAAGTAATTAAATCTTCCTGCTTGGTTTGTGACCAAGTCTATTGATCGTGTGTCTCGTGAGGACGCTTTCCTCGTACTGAACGGAATGCAAGGCGTAGGTCCGGTTATGCTCCGACGGTTGCTGGAGAGATTTAACGAGGACCCCGTATCGATTCTTCATTCATCGGAAGCGGAATTGATGAGCGTCAGAGGTGTAGGCAAAAAAGCGACATCGGGCATCCGAGGGTGGAGAGATGGCAATTGGCTGGAGCTGGAACGCGGCCGAATCGCCAAACATGGGGCCCGTTTTATTACCGTCGAGGATGGGGATTATCCGCAAGCCCTGCATGAGATGTTCGACCCACCTATAGGGCTCTATTGCCAAGGCGTTCCTCCTAGCGAACCTTGCGTGGCTATCGTCGGTACTCGGCAGCCAACGTTGTATGGGCAAAATATGGCTCGTCGCATTGCGTCGGGGCTGGCGAATAGTGGTTTTTGTATTGTGAGTGGCATGGCTCGAGGGATCGATGCCGCTGCACACGAGGGAGCCTTGGAAGCTAGCGGGAGAACTGTTGCGGTTTTCGGTTGCGGTATAGACATTATTTATCCACCGGAACATTTGGATCTTTATCGTCGCATCGTTGAGACGGGGGCAGTGGTTTCAGAGTTTCCCTTTGGCCGACGGGCCGATCGACAGACCTTTCCCATGCGCAATCGCGTAGTTGCAGGAATGTGCGCGGGAGTTGTCGTGGTAGAATCCTCGGCGGTCGGTGGCAGCATGATTACTTCTCGCTTTGCGGGCGAGCAGGGCCGGCAAGTGTTCGCCGTGCCCGGCCGAGCCGATCAACCCACCGCGGTTGGTTGCCACAAGCTTATTCGCGACGGCGCCACTCTGGTGACCCATGCCGAACAGGTAATCGAGGAAATTGCTCCGAGTTTGGGCCTGTCTTGGGCTAGTTCGGTTTCGGGCGGCGATTCCGACGCTTCTTCTGGCAAGGCTGTTCCCGACGATCTTTCCCCTGCCGAGGGCACGCTTTACGCCTGCCTGAATGACGGGTCCATACTTACTTCCGATAGCCTGTGTGAGAGAACAAATCTTCCTGTCCACGAGGTGGCCGCGGCACTTACCATGCTAGAACTGAAGCGACTGGTCTCTAGGTGTCCCGACGGTTCGTTCGAGGTGAGATAGATCCTAGTCTTTCACTCTTTTCACTTTGGCGTTGTTAGGTGCTTTGCCTTCGCGTAACAGTGCATCAATGAAGGCACTTACCCTTGTAGATTACGAAAAATTTGAGTACGGAGACGCTACCGATCCGATCGTTGGGGAAAAAGACGTTCTCGTCGACGTGAAGGCATGCGGAATATGCGGCAGCGACGTGCACGGCATGGATGGCAGCACAGGTCGCCGTCGACCTCCGATCATCATGGGACACGAGGCTTCCGGCGTGGTTGTCGACGTGGGTGGCGAGGTGACGGAGTGGAAATCCGGGGACCGAGTTACCTTTGACTCAACTACCTATTGCGGGGAGTGTCATTATTGCGAGAAAGGTTTGGTTAACCTTTGTGGCAATCGTCAGGTGATTGGCGTCTCTTGCGAAGATTATAGGCGTCACGGCGCCTTTGCAGAGAGGGTTGTGGTCCCGCATTTTGGAGTGTGTTCCATCCCGGACGAAGTTAGTTTTGAGCAAGCTGCATTGGCCGAACCCGTGTCAATTGCTCTACATGGAGTGAGTCGTCTCCCGCTATCGGGTGGAGAAACGGGAGTGGTGGTCGGTACCGGGATGATCGGGCTATTTCTCGTCCAAGCTCTGAAGGCAGCCGGTTGTGGTTATGTTTTCGCCATAGATTTGGCTGAGGACAAATTGGCTTTGGCTAGGGAGCTTGGGGCGGATCAAACACTCGTTCCGGGAAAAGACGACGTTGTGGGCGCTGTTAAGGATGCAACAGATGGCGAGGGTGCTCACGTTTCCGTAGAGGCAGTGGGGGTCGCCGATACCGTCGGTCTGGCAATAGATGTTTTACGCAAGGGTGGGGCGACCTGTCTGGTTGGCAATTTGTCGCCTGAAATTAATTTTCCTTTGCAGTCCGTGGTAACGCGCGAACTGTCGGTTCTGGGTTCCTGTGCTTCCGCCGGTGAATATTCTTTGGCTCTCGAGGCTGTGGCTTCAGGGAAAATCAAGGTAGACCCCATCATTAGCGCAGTGGTCGACCTAAAGGACGGGGCATCTTGGTTCGATCGTTTGCGAAAGAACACCGAAGGTCTCCTGAAAGTCGTGTTGCAACCCTAGGTCTTCTTTTGAACAAACTCTGTCGGTCTTTGAATTTACGGTTTGCAGTTCTCCGTTTACGGTTTTGAGTACTCTCAAACCTTGTTTATCGAATACATAGAGTCGTTATGAGCCTTCCAATTCTCGAATTCACTGCATCTTCCAATATCGATACTTGGCCGCTAGTCATTCTTGGAGTCAGTGTAGCTTGGATCGTAATCGGTATAACGAAACTGAAGCTTCATCCCTTCCTTACCTTGATGCTCGCTGCGATCCTTGTCGGATTGATGACGGGCCCGCTGCCGGAGTTGACCACTGAAAACAAAGGTCTTTTTCATTCTCGCGTTCAATTGGACGATACCGCCGGTGAACCCACGAGTGATTTGAGTAAGGCAGTAAAATGGTCTTTACTGGGTTTCGGTAATACTGCGGGTGGAATCGGACTGGTTGTGGCATTGGCCGCAATCATCGGAACCTGTATGATGGGTAGTGGGGCCGCTGATCGAGTGGTGCGTTCTCTTATGCGCGTATTTGGCGAAAAGCGAGCCGGCATAGTGCTCTTGCTCAGCGGCTTTCTACTCTCGATACCGGTTTTTTTCGACACGGTCTTCTTTTTGCTCATTCCCTTGGCTCGAGCGTTAGCCCTGCGAACGGGAAAAAGTTATACCATGTACGTAATGGCCATGGCGGGAGCAGGTGCCATTACCCATTCCATGGTACCTCCCACTCCTGGACCACTGATGATTGCGGACGGACTGAAACTGGATCTGGGTTATGCCATGATGGCCGGACTTGTCGCTAGTATCTTGCCTGCTTTTTTGGTCCTGAAAATGGCAGCTTGGTTTGACGCCAAGTACCAGATCCCGATGCGAGACGTAGCAGGAACCTCCAAAGAAGAACTCCGCAAGATCGTCGACAAGAAGGACGACGAGTTGCCCCCCCTTTTCTTTTCCTCTCTTCCCATTGCCTTGCCCGTTGTCTTAATCTCCCTCGTCTCCGTCTTGAAACTGCTTATGAAGACGGCCGATACGGGAAGCTTTCTAAAGTCGGAAGGTTACCTTTCTTTCTTTGAATACTTGTCCTTTTTCGGGAACCCGAACGTGGCCATGTCTTGTGCTGCGGGAATCGCGATATGGCTTCTTGGCAAACAGTTGGCTCAAGAGCATCGAGGACCCGGAGGTGATTTTTCCAAAAAACTGAGTTCAGCTTTGGAAGGTCCACTGGGTATGGCGGGTGTAATCATTTTAATAACTGGAGCGGGAGGTGCATTCGGAGGTATGATTCGTCTCGCAGGGGTAGGGGGCGTCATCGAGGGTATGGCCAAGGAATTCAATATTTCCTACGTTCTGCTTGCTTGGTTGGCTACTGCAGTGGTTCGTATTGCTCAAGGATCTGCAACGGTTGCCATGATAACCGGAGTGGGCTTGATGTCGGCCGTAATCGGCGATGGTTCGGACTTGGCTTACCATCCCGTCTATATCTTTTTGGCGATTGGATTCGGCTCAATAACACTTTCCTGGATGAACGATAGCGGTTTCTGGGTGGTTCAGCGATTGAGTGGATTCACGGAAAAGGAAACCTTGAAGACATGGTCTGTTTTGTTGACGGCTATTTCATTACTTGGCTTGGCCATGATTCTCCCTGCTTCCGTTCTCCTGCCAATGAGGTAGTTTCCTTATTATTAATCCAAAAGACGAAAGAAATATGAAGCGACGCGAATTTATTCAGAAATCCGGTACCATCAGTTTGGTTGGAGTTCTCGGCACCGCGAATGCGCAGACAGTCGAGAAAGATCCCAAACCTGAGTTTCGCGGGCGAATTTACAAGTCGGTCAAGTACGGGGGTAGAGTGAATCTTGATCGCCTTAAAAAGTTGAAGGAACTGGGTTTCGACGGAGTGGAAGGTTCCGCCCCGGGAATGGATCTAGACGGGTTGAAGAAGGCTTGTTCCGAGGTGGGGATCCCCATGCACGGGGTTGTCTACAATAAGCACTGGAAGATGCGTCTCTCCTCGCCCAAGGAGGAGGTTCGCGATATAGGACGCAAGGGACTCGAGGACGCGATTCGCGAGTCCAAGGCGGTGGGTGGTTCGTCCGTCCTGCTCGTTCCGGGAGCGGTGAAAGGCAAGGAGGAGACTCACGACCACGTATGGGAGCGCTCCATTACTGAGATCCGAAAGGTGCTCCCGCTGGCAAGCAGGTTGGGTATTCGTGTTCTCATCGAGACGGTTTGGAACGGTTTCTGTTACAAACCGGAGCAGTTCCGCGACTATCTCGATGCAATCGATAACCCTTGGGTAGGAGCCTACTATGACATCGGCAATATGCAGAAGTTTGCCCCCAGTCATGAATGGATTCGCGTACTTGGGTCACGGATCGTTAAATTGGACGTCAAGGACTGGGGAGTGAAGAATGGTTTTTGCCCACTCGGACAAGGTGACGTCGACTGGATGCAAGTTCGTAGGGAACTTTCGAAAATCGAGTTTTCGGGGTGGGTCACTCGCGAAGGCAGTGATGGTGGCGACGACAAGACTGCGGTTCTGATGAACCGATTACTTGGACTTTAATCCCTTTCGCTCGCAATTTTGTTGCATTAACATCCCTAGTTTCCTTTGATGGGAATTGAACAGTTTAGGGGAGTTCCCAGCGTGGGACTGAGAGGCAGTTGCGATCTGACTGCGACCCTTGGAACCTGATGTGATTCATATCGCCGTAGGGAAAACCATCCTCCGTTAATAAACAAGGAGGCTAGTAATTCCATCGGTGAATTGTATTCGCATCAATTACTTGGAATTACATTATGATAAGAGAAGTCGAACCTGTTGAAGACAGTAAAGAATCCAGTGAGTTATTCCCTGGATCCCGCCGAATTTATATGAACGGTTCTCGTCCGGACATACTTGTTCCCATGAGGGAGGTGTCACTTTCGGACACTCATCGAACAGATGGTTCAGTCGAGTCAAACGAGCCAATTCGTATTTACGATACTTCCGGAGCATGGGGTGATTCCTCCTTTCACAAGGATGTGTTTGAGGGTTTGCCTATGCCAAGAGAATCCTGGGTTCTTGGGCGAGAAGACGTCGAAGAGATCAAGGGTCGCGAAACAGTTCCCGTAGACGACGGTTATCTCTCTGGCGAACACGCCCGCAGATCGGGTGAACGAAATCCTGACGAATTACCGGATTTCGATCGGAGTAAAAGAAAGATTTTGCGAGCGAAATCAGGGCATTGCGTGACCCAGTTGCATTACGCCCGCAAGGGGATTGTTACGCCTGAGATGGAATTTATCGCGATTCGCGAGAATATGAAACTTCAGAAAGTGTCGGAAGATTTGAAGACCAGTCCCGATGCTCTTCGCAACACTCTCGACCACCAGCACGATGGAGAATCCTTCGGTGCATCCATTCCTTCTGAAATTACGCCGGAATTTGTTCGCGACGAAGTGGCTAGAGGTCGTGCTATTATTCCCGCCAATATTAATCACGGGGAGTTGGAACCGATGATCATCGGCCGCAATTTCCTCGTGAAAATTAATGCTAATATCGGGAATTCCGCGGTGGCGTCTTCAGTTGAGGAAGAAGTGGAAAAGATGCGTTGGGCTACCAAATGGGGTGCGGATACCTTGATGGACCTCTCCACGGGCAAGAACATTCACCGTACCAGAGAATGGATTTTAAGGAATTGCCCGGTTCCCGTGGGTACGGTTCCGATTTATCAAGCACTCGAAAAAGTCGGAGGGAAACCCGAGGAACTGACTTGGGAGGTATTTAGAGATACCCTGATTGAACAGGCGGAGCAGGGAGTTGACTATTTTACCATCCATGCAGGTGTTCTGCTTCGATACGTGCCTCTTACTCGAAACCGTATGACAGGTATTGTAAGTAGAGGTGGATCCATTATGGCCAAATGGTGCTTGTCTCATCATAAGGAGAATTTCCTCTACTCTCATTGGGACGACATATGCGAAATAATGGCGGCATACGACGTCTCCTTTTCCATCGGAGACGGTTTGCGCCCCGGATCCATCGCAGATGCCAATGACGAGGCTCAGTTCGCCGAGCTCAAGACTCAGGGGGAGCTAACGGAAAGAGCTTGGGCTTTCGATGTGCAAGTCATGAATGAGGGACCAGGGCATGTTCCCATGCATATGATCAAGGAGAATATGGACAAGCAATTGGATTGGTGTCACGAGGCTCCGTTTTACACCTTGGGTCCGCTAACTACTGACATAGCTCCGGGGTACGATCACCTTACGAGTGGTATCGGAGCCGCCATGATAGGATGGTATGGTTGCGCCATGCTCTGCTACGTTACGCCCAAGGAGCACTTGGGTTTGCCCGATCGAGAGGATGTCCGCGAAGGGGTCATTACTTATAAGATTGCGGCTCATGCAGCCGATTTGGCAAAAGGTCATGCTGCCGCTCAGTATAGGGACAACGCATTGTCCAAGGCTCGGTTTGAGTTTCGTTGGGAAGATCAGTTCAATCTTTCTCTCGATCCTGAAAAAGCCCGTACCTTTCATGATCAAACCCTCCCTCACGAAAACGCTAAGACTTCACATTTCTGCTCTATGTGCGGCCCTAATTTCTGCTCTATGCGAATCACCGAGGACGTGCGACGATATGCTGATGAAATGGGTCTCGACACCGAAGACGCCTTGAATTTCGGCATGCAGGAGAAGGCTGATGAGTTTCGTGCTCTTGGTGGTGAAGTCTACTTGGAGAAGAATACCGAGTGAATATTACCGTAAACGATGAGACTCGCGAGGTTTCAGAGGGTTGCGACCTTGATGAAGCTCTCTCCACCCTGGGGTTTTCGTCGACGAATGGATGTGCCGTCGCCTTGAACGAAGAAGTAATTTCCAAAGAAAATTGGGTGAGTCGAAAACTGACCAATGGCGATCGTATATTGATCGTCCAAGCTACTCAAGGAGGGTGATTTTTCGATGGAAGTGATTCTCATTTCTTCGCCGAGTAAGAAAAAAAACGAAGTTTCTACGATCCAAAGAATCTTCGAAATGGGCCTGTCTCGGTTCCATGTACGGAAACCTGATTGGTCTTTGGACGAACTTCGGAAGTTTCTTGATGAATTTCCTGACGAGTGCATTGAGAGAACGGTGATTCACAGAAGACCCGAATTATTGGGCGAATATCCATTTTCGGGGTATCATTTGTCTTCGAAAGAGCAATATTTGGAAAAAGAGATTGATGGGACAATTAGCCGATCGTTTCATCACCTTGATGAGTTGCTGACTTCGAAGGAGAAACTCGATTATGCCTTTCTTGGTCCCATTTTCGATTCGGTTTCAAAGCAGGGTTATAACTCAGCATTTCCTGCTTCTCAACTTAGGTCGTTTTTTGGCGATCGTAGCAAATTGCGGGTTGAACTTCCCAGAATTGTAGCTTTGGGAGGAATCGTTCCCGAAAAAGTAAGGGTCTCGCTTTCATTGGGTTTCGATGGGGTTGCCGCTCTCGGGGGAGTTTGGGGAAGTCGCTATCCGCAAAAAGCATTTATGCGATACCGAACGGCTATTCCATCGCGCAGTGGTCCGGAAAATAGTTCTTGGCTTGAGCATATCGCAACGAACGGAAAAAATGACTCTTCGAGACCATGACTTTTCCTCGATTTCAATGTCTGACGACTGATTTATCAGATGTTTCCCACGCCGAACAGACTCGAGCCTTTTGCGAAGCCGGTGCTCGCTGGGTACAGATCCGTTCGAAATCCCTCTCTTCCTCCGAATATCTTATTGCTGCCCAGTCCTCCGCTCGTGTTTGCCAAGAGTTTGGGGCACTTTTCATCGTGAACGATTCGTCTGAGGTAGCTTTGCGTGCTCAAGCCGATGGGGTTCACCTCGGAAGTGATGACCTGTCGCCCAAATTGGCTCGAGAGATACTGGGGCCAAAAGTTTTGATTGGCGGTACAGTAAACTCAATGGCGGATGCCGAGGTTTTAGTTGCCGATGGCGTTTGCGATTATGCTGGAGTCGGACCTTTCCGTTTCACGGGGACGAAGCAAAATCTGGCCTCTGTCTTGGATTCGGAAGAATTACGATCCATAATCCTTGCACTGGGAACGATTCCTTCTTTCGTGATTGGCGGTTTAGAACCAGACGATGTCGACAATGTTTTGTCTTTTGGTTCCTATGGCATGGCAGCCTGCAACGCTTTATTTGAGGATGGGAACCCTTCCGCTTGCGGTATTAGCCGGTTTGTCGATGCCGTCAGCTCATCTTCCATCTTGGCCGCCTAAGGAATGAATCATGGATGACGCTCTTTTAATCTCTGGCGAAAGATTTAATTCACGTCTTTTTGTGGGGACTGGTAAATATTCCTCAAGCGAAGTCATGCGGGCTTCATTGGAATCTTCGCGATCGGAAATGGTTACCGTTGCGCTCAAAAGGACCAATCCTTCCGCAAGTGAAGACTCTATTCTGGACTACATTGATACCTCTCGTTTTCGTCTTCTTCCTAATACTTCAGGAGTGCGGGATGCTACGGAAGCTGTCTTTGCCGCAAAAATGGCTAGGGAGGCTCTAGGTACTAATTGGCTGAAATTAGAAATTCACCCGGACCCCAAATACCTTATGCCGGATCCCATCGAGACATTGCACGCGACCGAGCAATTGGTTCGGGAGGGCTTTGTTGTATTGCCGTACTGCCACGCCGACCCCGTACTTTGCAAGCGTCTCGAGGAAGCAGGCGCAGCCGCAGTCATGCCACTCGGTTCTCCCATTGGCAGCAATCTAGGGCTGGAATCACGAGAGTTTCTCCGCATCATAATCGAGCAGAGTTCGGTGCCCGTGGTGGTTGACGCAGGCATCGGTGCGCCTTCGCATGCCGCTGAGGCAATGGAAATGGGTGCAGGCGCCGTATTGGTGAACACTGCCATGGCCGTAGCCGAAGATCCCGTAGTTATGGGAGCTGCGTTTGCCCAAGCCGTCGAAGCCGGTCGTTCTGCTAGACTGGCCGGATTGGGAGCGGTTTTACATCAAGCAGAAGGGACTTCTCCCCTAACCGGCTTTCTTTCTGCGAAAGGGTAGGGAATCTTCGATCCGCTAATGAAATCCTCGTTTAAGGATCTGTTCGAGCAAACCTCTTGGGAGGATACTTCTGTTGCGATAAGCTCGGTAACACCTTCCATGGTTGAACGAGCTTTAGACCGAAAGGGCACCGGTGGATTGGAGGATTTCAGGGCTCTCGTTTCTTCGGCAGCGGTCGATTACTTGGAGCCGATGGCTCGCCTTAGCCATGAACTGACTAGGCAACGGTTTGGTGACGGAGTGCGGCTTTTCGCTCCCATGTACCTCTCCAATGAATGCCAAAACATTTGCGACTACTGTGGTTTCAGCCTCACTAACGCCGTTCCTCGAAAGACTCTGACTGCGAGCGAGATCATTGCCGAGGCTTCCGTTCTTAGCAAACAAGGCTTCGAGCACGTGCTGCTTGTTACGGGTGAAGCTCAAAGAAAGGTAAATCTTCAATACTTTCGTGATGCGCTGCGTGTTCTTCGCCCCTATTTCGCAAACTTGTCGATGGAGGTTCAACCTCTCGAGCAATACGAATACGAGTCACTTGCTTCCGATGGGTTGCATTCTGTCTTGGTTTATCAGGAAACTTATCATTCCGGAAGCTATCGAAGTCATCACACCAAGGGCAAGAAAAGCAATATGATTTGGCGTTTGGAAACTCCCGATCGTTTGGGTGCTGCAGGTGTAAAGAAGATCGGCCTTGGTTGCCTTTATGGTCTCACCGAGGATTGGCGAACCGATGCTTTTTTTGCCGCTCTTCATCTCGACTATCTCGAACGTACGTATTGGCGCTCCACTTATTCCATGTCCTTCCCTCGGATGCGTCCTCACGAAGGAGAAACCCCTCCAGATGCTAACATTACTGACCGCGACGTTGTGCAACTTCTTTGTGCCTACCGTATTTTTAATCATGAGTTGGAACTTGCGCTCTCGACTCGAGAGAGTCCTATGTTTCGTGACCATGCCTTTAAGTTGGGAGTCACTACGATGAGCGCCGGATCTCGTACCGAGCCCGGTGGTTATGCGAGCAAGGACGCAGATGAGACTCTCGAACAATTTTCAATCTCCGATGATCGCTCTCCTGCAGAGGTGGCCCGGATGCTTGTTTCCGCCGGCTACGAGCCTGTTTGGAAGGATTGGGACGCGTCCTATGATTGCCACTCGGCAAACAATCTTCAAGCTGAGTCGACACTCGACGATCAACCTCTCGAACTAGTCGTCTGAGTTTGCGCTATGCTAAGCCCTGAAGAACTTTGCCATTATCAACGGCACTTATCTCTTCCCGAAATGGGCACGGAGGGACAGGAGCGCCTGAAGGCGGGTTCCGTTCTTGTTGTAGGAGCCGGAGGTCTCGGTTGTCCGGCCCTACAGTACCTCACCGCCGCCGGCGTAGGTCGTATTGGTATTTGTGATTTTGATCGCGTCGAGGTTTCCAACCTGCAACGACAAGTGCTCTTCGGTTACTCCCAACTTGATCGACCAAAGGCCGAGAGCGCGATCGAGCGTTTGTCCGATCTAAATCCCCATGTTGTTCTTCAGCCTCACGTCGAGCGCTTTTCCCCAGAAAATGCGGAACGTCTTCTTTCCGACTACGACTTGGTGCTCGACGGTACCGACAACTTTCCCACCCGCTACTTGGTTAACGACGCCTGCGTAAAGTTTGGAAAACCACTCTGCTTTGGCTCCATTTTTAAGTTCGAAGGCCAAGTCAGCGTTTTCAACTACAAAGGTGGACCGACGTACCGTTGTTTGTTTCCTAAGAGCCCGAATCCCAAGGATGTTCCAAATTGCGCGGAAATCGGCGTTGTGGGAGTGCTTCCGGGCATTATTGGTAGTCTTCAGGCATTGGAAGCGATTAAGATTCTTTCCGGAGTCGGCGAGGTTTTGTCCGGCAAGCTCTTGCTCTTTGACGCCCTTACCATGCGAAGCAATCTCGTAAATTTCACTCTCAATCCGGCCAATCAAAGCGTTGGTGAGCTAAAGGAAATCAATTTCTCCTGCGAAGTGCCCCAAGCTTCCG
>CAJQSI010000023.1 GCA_905612515.1 uncultured Opitutales bacterium
TGCTGGATCTTATCAACAGGAAGGTGCTCCACTCATTCGTCGGGCACGACGGGGAAGTGACCGCGCTGGCCTTTTCGCCAGACGGCACACGGCTGGCGTCGGCCAGTCATGACCGGACGGTTAAGGTCTGGGATTCGTCCTCCGGTAAAAAACTGCTGACCCTGCCCGGGCATTCCGGGCCGGTAGAAGCTGTGGCCTACTCTCCAGACGGCAAGAGCATCGCCAGCGCAATCGACAAGAGCCACATTCGGCTGTGGGACGCGAGCACCGGCAAGACGCTGCGCACGCTCGATTCCCGTGTCGCCCCTGTCGAGGATATCGTTGTAGAGACGCACAACTATATCCCCTATCTTGATGAGTTCTACGAGGGCATGCCGGGCCGGGTCTTGTCGCTGGCCTTCTCGCCGGATGGCAAACGACTCGCTTCGGGAAGCCAGGAGGGTTTCATCAACCAATGGGACCTGGCGTCGGGAAAGAAACAGACGATGGTCCCGCGGCGGAGCGTGTACGACACCGATGATCGCGCGCTCAAGGCGATGTACAGTGGCGACGGCAAAAAGTTGATTTCTGTCCACGCAGGCAAAGGGTATGCCCAAAAATGGGATAGCAAAACCGGCCAAGGCGGCGAGCGCTTTGCCCTTTTGGGTAACGGGCGCTTCAAATTTGTCCCTTGGCTACCACCCGTGAAAGGCCCGAACCGCCCGGCGATTGGTTTTGAAAACTATCCGGTCGGGCTCTACGTCACCAAGGACTGCGAAGAGCCAGGAATGAAGGTTGCCAGTTACGATGGCCGGTGGGAGAAACTGCCGGACTTCGATGCGCTGAAACCGGCCAGGCAGGGGGTCATCAGGCACATTGACCAGGAGCATCTCAGTGGCACCACATGGCGGCTAGAGCCCCCGAACGAGGATGGTATCCGCATACTCCGTTACCGTTTTCGGGGTGGAGGGTCTCATCTCACTTCCATTGCCGAGGAGCATCTCAGTGATGCTCTGCTTCCCTACTGGAAGTCCACCAAGAAGAAGGACGGCTCTGATCAGTGGGCCGCTCACCCCTCTGGCGTGAAGGCCACCGGCTATCTGAAGGTCGAGAAGTCGGGTGATTACACGTTTTCCTTGCACTCGTACGAGAATATTAGCCAGTTGATGGTCGGTTCGGAAATCGTGGTTCATCACGACGGGCATGGAAAAGCCGCCAAGAAAGTAAAACATGGCACGGTGCATCTCGAACCGGGCGTGCATCCGGTAACGCTGACTTTTCTCAACGCTCGACAGCGAAGTCACCCTCATCCTCAACACGGATCTGCCAATGGGCTGCACGTCGGTTTCCCTAAAGAGTTCGTCCGCTCCTTGACAGCGGGCGACATCGCCAGCATCCGTCTCCAGGCAGGTGCCTTGTTGGCAGAAGGGAAGCGCGAGGAAGCGAAAGCCTTGCTCACTAAGCTGCACCGCGGCGGATGGCCCTTGTCGGAGAGGGATCAAGAGTACGTCGAGCAGGCACGGATGCGGATTCGGCGAATGGCCAAAGCGTCCGCCAACGACCGCTCGCATGCCTTGGCTCTGATCGAGTCCTCGCTGGTCACCTATCCGATGTTACGTCTGGATCCGGAGTTCATGGTCAGCGTGATCTCCGTCTACGCCAATTTGGGCGACCCGAGAGCAGCCATACTCGCCGAGCAGATGCTCGAGGCAGAGATGAATGATGGGCAGCGCCGCCTGCTGATCCTGACCCAGGTCAAAGTCAAGCTCAACGAAGGCGATCTGCCCGGTGCCGGCAAAGTCTACCGGAAGCTGAAGGAGCTCGCCCCGCAGAGTGAAGAAGTGATCGAAGCCCGCGAACTGATCAAGGCAGCGGTGATTAAGAGAAAGGGAGACTGACCGGACGATTTTATGTCCAAATTGTCCAACCTTGGGAGTGATAGGGCATGTTTCTACTAGGCGAAAGCAAAAAAATCATTTCCTATCAATCCTCCATTCTTGTGATGCATGTTACCACGAATAAAGGCAGGTAAACGATAACGAAAAAAAAGACAGAAGATGATAATATGAATGGGAAACTCTTTATGAGTAGTGTTTTGGCGGGAGTGTTCGCGCTGACGCACACATCGTTTTCGGCGGAGTGGAAGCCGGTGGCAGGATCTATGTTGACGGAGTGGGGAGAAAATATTTCCCCGGACAATGCCTGGACGGAATATCCGCGTCCTCAGATGGTTCGGAAAAATTGGACGAATCTGAATGGAATGTGGGAATACTCAATTACGCGCCAAAGCGACAAAAGAGCAGGAACTTGGGACGGGGAGATCCTCGTGCCGTTTGCCATCGAAGCGCCGTTGTCCGGCGTGGGGCGTTCGCTGGAGCCGTACGAAGCTCTTTGGTATCGCCGCAACTTCAAACTTCAGAAGGAACCTAAGGAGCGGCTTTTGCTGCATTTCGAGGCGGTCGATTACCAATCCATAGTTTGGGTAAATGGAAAAGAAGTCGGAGGGCATGTCGGCGGAAACCTGCCCTTCAGTTTCGATATTACGGATCAGGTGAAGGCTGGTAAAAACACCCTGGTCCTGAAGGTGGTCGATCGAACGAATATGGACGATTCATTCCAGCTGCGCGGCAAACAGAGACTCGTTAATCGAGGGATTTTCTATACCCGCGTATCCGGGATCTGGCAGTCCGTCTGGTTGGAGCCGGTGCCGGAAAACCATATCAAATCGCTCAAGGTCGGCACGAAGATGAACGGCGAGATCCGAATTGAACCCTCTTTTGTCGGCCAGGGAAACATCCGGACTGAGGCCTGGTTGGATGGCCGGAAAGTGGCGGAGGGATCGACGGTGGTGAAGGTGGATCAACCCAAGCTATGGTCGCCTGCTTCCCCGACGCTTTATCAGCTGAAGGTTTTCATGCAGGATGAAAGCGGACAGGATCTCGACCGCGTGGAATCCTATGCGGGCATTCGCGAGGTCGGCAAGATCAAGGATAAGGACGGCAACTGGCGTTTCACGCTCAATGGCAAAACCATCTTCCACTGGGGGCCGCTGGATCAGGGCTGGTGGCCGGACGGACTGCTGACGCCGCCTTCCGAGGACGCCATGCTCTTCGAGATTAATTTCCTCAAACAAGCCGGATTTAACATGATCCGCAAGCATATCAAGGTCGAACCGAGGCTTTACTATTATCACTGCGACCGTCTCGGAATGCTGGTCTGGCAGGATCAGGTTTCCGGAGGTCCGAACCCGAATTGGTATCGCCTCGATCCCTCGAGAAACAAAAAACACAGGTCGCCCGAACCGGGCGATCCGATCGATGCCGAGTGGCCGGATGCCGCGCACGAACAATGGATGGCCGAACTCAAGGGGATGATCGACCATCTCTATAATTATCCTTCGATCGTTTCGTGGGTGCCCTTCAACGAAGCCTGGGGACAGCATCGGACGATGGAAGTGGGCGAGTGGGTTATGAAGTACGATCCGTCGCGCTCCATCAATATTGCCAGTGGCGGCAACTTTGCGCCCGTGGGGGATATTGCCGATATGCACAGCTATCCGCATCCAGAATTCCCGTTCCACATGAACGAATATGATGACTACATCAAGGTGGTCGGCGAGTTTGGCGGGCATGGCTGGAAAGTGGACGGCCATGAATGGGATCCCAAGAAGAAGAACTTTATCTATGGCGGCATGCCGAATACCATTGATGAATATGCGCAACGGTATGCCGAATCGATTCGGCTTCTTGGCGAACTGAAGACGCAGGGGGTTTCCGGGGGCGTCTATACGCAGACGACGGATGTCGAGGGGGAAATCAACGGGCTGATGACGTACGACCGGAAGGTGATCAAGATTTCAGCGGAAGAACTCAAAGCGCTCCAATCCCAAAATGGCTTGTTGGGCCATTTGGCCTCTAAAGGGAAAATTCCGACGAATACATCGACTACAGTTAACATGGACCCGATCTATCAAGAGGTTCATGCGGCTCCTGATGTCGCCGGGTGTTCTCTGCAGATTGTAGTGGAAGCTACCCAAAGAAATGCGGTTGCGGATGGAGTGCTGCTGGCACACGGCGGGAACGTAACCGGCTACTCGCTGCATGTGGAACAGGGGATTCCGGTCTTTGAAGTAACCTGGAAAAAAGAAATTTTCCGGATCGCCTGGTCGGAGCCAGTGAAAGGGAAAATGCGCATTGTCGCCGATCTGGGCGAAAATGAAATGAGTCTTTCTGTGAATGGAGAGCCTAAGGTGTCCGCAATATCTCCGGGACTGCTGCGCACGCAGCCCAAGATCGGGTTGTCGGTGGGCTACGATGCCCTCAGTAATGCCGGGTTCTATGAGGTGCCGAATCCGTATAACGGCACGATTCTTTCCACGCGCATCGATGCGGGCGGAACGCTTCCGGCTGTGGCGAAAGTGATGCCGCGCAGTGAAATTGAAGCGGGTCTGGCTTCGCATGATCAATCGCTCTTCATCAAAGAAGGCTGGATTCGCGATCCATACGTTATTCTTGGTCCGGATGACTATTATTATCTCACCGGAACCACCCCGAATCCGGGAGATTCGCGCGAGCAGTCCGATCCGTATAATACCGGACTGGGTAACGAGTCGATCGTTGGGTGGAAAGCACAGGTCTGGCGCAGTAAGGATTTGATTGATTGGGTATCGCTCGGCACGCCGTTTACCTTGAAGGAGGGTATCTGGTTTGAGAAACGTCCTAAACGTTTTGAGGACGTGCCGGAAAAACTATGGTTCCTCTGGGCGCCGGAAGTGCATTGGCTGGGCGACCGCTGGGCATTGACGCATACCAGTCCGTCGCCGGTTCGAGGTGCCAATCTCGCATTAACTGAAGGTGCTGATCTGAAGGGGCCGTGGACGCATCCCATGGGGGCTAAAATCGGGCACCGGCACGATCCTTCGCTATTTAAGGATGATGGAACCTGGTACCTCCTTTATGGGAACACGCAGGTCGTTCCGTTGAATGCGGATTTCAGTTTGACCACGGCCGAGCCGGTTCAGATTGATCCTTCCGGCAGCCGCACGACGCCCGCAGGCGAAACCGTTTCGGTGATCGGCCATGAAGGTGCCACCATGCGGAAGATCGGCGATAAATATGTTCATATGGGTACCGCCTGGTCGACGGATACTGGCCGCAAGGGCTCCTACAATCTCTATTATTGCACGGCGGATAAAATCACAGGACCCTACGGCGAACGTAAGTTTATCGGGCGCTTCCTGGGGCATGGCACGCCGTTTCAGGACAAGCAGGGCCGCTGGTGGTGCACCGCCTTCTACAACGGAAACATTCCGCCGGTTGAGCGCAAGGGCATTGAGGCACGTGACTTGAGTGCAACGGCCCAAACCATCAATCAGCGTGGCGTTACGATTGTTCCGCTCGATGTGAAAGTGCTTGAAGACGGTGAAATCTACATCCGCGCCAAAGATCCGGCCTACGCCAACCCCGGTCCGGATGAAGTCCAGCAATTTGCTAAGTAAAAAATAAAGCAGGGCGCAGTATGAACTCCACGATTACAAGAAGGATGCGCTCGAAAAGAAAAACATCGCCGCGTCCAATCCCGAAGTGCTCTCCCGTATGAAAGCCATTTTGGCGAGACATCCCGAAGCCGTACCCGTAGGGACGGTAAAGCGCAAGTAGGTAGAGACGGATTAAGGTAATGTTCCATGAATGTATCAAACTTTTCACTTTCACTAATTATTCAAACGCTACTGTTCTTTTGCACGACTGCGGCAATGGCGGAACAACACATAAGGCCGCTCGACTGGAGCAAACTCGACGGCGGCGTCGGAGACGACGAGCTGGGAGCCCTGTGCAAAACAGTGCTTGAACATACACAAAAAGGCATGGGGCAAGAGTGGGTGGACAAAGTAGAAAGCGCAAGGCGCGTGGGAGAATTGCTGGATTTCGGATACATTGAGCCCTCTCGCAAGAAGGGCAGACGCCGCGCAATGGAGGACTGCATCCGCCCCGTTACTACCGCATCGCGCACCTTGATTCTGGCCATACAAACCGGTCAGTACCGGGAAGAAATTGCCGGTGCTCCTGTAGCAAAGATAAAGGAACTTCTTCCTCTGGTGATCCGGTCAGTCGCCAAGGACCACAAGATTAACGGCGGTATTGGCAGAGACACCTGGGGGGATACCTGGCAGTCGGCCATGTGGGCGGGGAACCTGGGACAAGTTGCCTGGATGGTCTGGGATGAGCTGAGCCTCGAGGATCGCTCGCTGGTCACGAATGTATTAGTTCACGAGGCCGACCGGTTTCTGAAAATTCCTCCCCGTACGTCGGATGCTAACAGTGTTAAAGACACTAAGGGCGAAGAAAATGTCTGGAATTCAACCTGTCTGCTGACAGCGTCGACGATGTTCCTTGATCATCCCCATGAACAGGCGTGGCGCGAACAGGCTATTACCTATTTCCTCAACGCAGTTGCTACGCCCCACGACCTGAAGAGTAACCAGATCGTCGATGGAAAGCCCCTGGCCGAGCGGCTGATGGGGTACTGCATTACCGAAGACTACGCTGTGGGTAATCACGGAGTGTATCCTCATCCCGGCTATACCTCATCGAGCTACCTTAATACAAAAGGGGTATTTTTCTGTGCTCTGGCCGATGTAAAACCGCCCGAAGCATTATTCTATAACGCCGCACCGATCTATCGCATGTTCATTGACCACCAGTGGTCAGCACCTCCTTGTACAGCCCCTGGCGGTACAATCTACAAAGCGGATGGCGGCATCTACTGGCCGATCAAAAAAGAGACCGAACGTGCCGGCCGCTACTACAAGTGGTTCGAACAGGATATCATGGCGGCCACCTATGGCTTTGATGAAAAGTGCTCGACCAAAGGCAGAGATTGGGCACTGCAACACGGGCAATTAATTGTCGATGCACTCACAGGTAAACCTATACTGGTAGAGTTGGAGTCATATCACAAAGGGGCCTTCTTCAAGACCGCTCTCTCCTGCTATATCATCCGCGTTTTACATGTTAACAATCAAAGATACCTGAAATCCCAAAAGCGGTAGCACCCACCGAACCGACGGCTAAGGCAGGCCCCTTCAAAAAGCAAATTCAGAAATTCAGTCACATGAGAAATATACCTATCCTGACAACGGCCGCTGTGCTTGTGTTTGTAGGCTTCGCGACCTTGCAGAGCCTGAGCACCGCGGAGCCTTCCGCCGAGACAACGAAATCTTTCACCATCGCGGTTTTGCCTGACACCCAGTATTACTGCGATATACGGCACCAGCTATCTGCCAAGTGGGGCAATGGAGACTTACGGCGCTACTTCTTTGAGCAAACGGAATGGGTGCGCGACAATCAGGAGCGACTCAATATCGCTTTTCTCGTACACGAAGGAGATATCGTGCAGGCCGACGTCCCCGAGGAATGGGCCATCGCCAAGGAAGCCATGTCGATTTTGGATGGGAAAGTCCGCTACTGCATGTGCCTGGGAAATCATGACATGGGCTACCAAAAGACCGATAAGAACAAGTATGGCTTCAATATCGCCGTCAACCGGACCACTCTGTTCAATCAATACTTTCCACGCGAAAAATTTGCAAAACGTCGCGAGTTTGGCGGCACCTTCGATCCGGATCGCCATGACAATTCCTGGTACCACTTCGAGACCGCAGGACTGAAGTTTCTTATTGTCGCTCTTGAGTACCACCCCCGCGACGAAGTTCTGGATTGGGCGAACAGAATAGTCACCGAGCATCCTGACCACCGTGCCATTGTCCTGACGCACTCCTACCTGAGAGGGAACAATACGAGAACCACCAATAGGCTGAAACTCAAAGGCAACAACGGCGAGCAGATGTGGCAAAAGTTCGTCAGGAAGCACAAGAACGTGTTCATGGTTCTCTGCGGTCATTTCAGTGGAGAGGCCGTTCTTACGTCGACCGGAGATCATGGCAACCCGGTCCACCAGATTTTGAGCGACTACCAGGAGATGAACAACGGGGGAGAATCATGGCTGCGTTACATGGTCTTCAAGCCAGAGTCGAACAAGATCAGCATCCACACCTACAATCCCGCACTCGACAAATTCAGGAACGGCCCTTCCAGCAGGTTCGACCTGGACTATCCAATGACGCTGCTTCCCAAAGCTATTGCTGCCAATGCTCCGGATAAGACTAATCCGGTCAAAGCATTGGCGGATCGCGTTCGCGGGTATGTGAATAGTCAGCCGCTCAGATTTCCGAATCAGCACTGGGTTCGAGGCGCGTATTATGCGGGGCTGATGGCCATGTATGAAAGCACGTCGGATCGTGCCTATCTGGATGATTGCATGGCATGGGGGAAGCAGGTTTCCTGGAGGATTAAGGAACAGGGGGGCGGGCCGTATGAAAGCGGGGCCTATCCGCTGATTTGTGGCCAGATTTGGTATGGGTGTTATCGGGCTGAGAACGATGAAATGATGATGCGGCCCACCCTTGCGTTTCTCGAAGACCCAAAGGTTGAGAATCCTGTGTCCGCCCCTGGGAAATGGTATTTGGAAAACACGGGACATCGCTTTGTGGATGGGCTGTTTACCGCACCTCCGGTGCTCGCGATGCTGTATCAAATGACGGGGGATGAAAAATACGTGGATTGGATGGATGCCTGCTTTTGGGATGTGCACAAAGAAATCTTTGACCACGATGCGGGCCTGTTCTATCGGGACGCACGTTCGAAACCCAGGAAGACGAAGAACGGGAAAAAAGTGTTATGGTCCCGGGGCAACGGGTGGGCGTTTGGCGGTTTGACCCGAATCCTGAAACACCTCCCCGAGCATCATAAAAGCTATGCCCGCTATAAGGCATTGTATGTTCAAATGGCGGAGTCGCTGGCGAAGCGCCAACAAGCCGATGGGTTCTGGCGAAGCAACCTTGATGATCCTGAACAATATGCAATGAAGGAAAGTAGTGGAACCGGGTTCTTCTGCTACGGCATCACCTGGGGAATCAATAATGGGATCTTAAACAAAGAGCGCTTTATTCCGATTGCAAGGAAGGCATGGACTGCGCTTGCTTCGGTTGTAAACGAAGACGGTAAGGTCGGATGGAGTCAACCCGCCGGCGGTGGTCCCGGCAAAGTTGCGGAAGCAAACACCTCGAAATTTGGTACCGGTATCTTCCTTCTAGCCGCTAGCGAAATGTTTCTATTGACGAAGAGTCCGGCTGGGACCACGAAGTCAAAGGGCAAGGGGGTCTTCTTTACCGGGCACAGCTTTTTCATCCTCGGAGGCTATTCGGCGAAAAAAGTTGACCTGATTGCCAAGGCGGCGGGGAAAGAAAAGCACGAGCTTGTCGGTTGGCGCTACAGCGGCAGCCGAAGCGGCGCCGTGGATAAATGGTGGGAGAAGGGGGCGGACCAGGAACCTCGAAAGTCAGTGGCCGCGGGAAAAGTTGATGTTTTGACCGTGTGTACCTATTGGATGAAGAAGGGGTCTAAACAGGAGCGATGCGTCCGGAATTTTGTGAAACTGATGCAGGAGAGCAACCCGGACGGGTTGGTCTACCTCATTACGACCAAGATCCCGTTCGACGGCAAGTACAAGGACAAGGGGGGCTGGAACGCCCGGACAAAGGCTGAGCTCGCCGAGCTCTCCGGCTGGATTGACGAGACCCACCGGTATCAGTACCACTACAACGGCCTGGTGGACGAGCTCAACAAGGCCTCCGGAAAGACGGTGATCAAGGCAGTGCCTCTCTACTACGGACAGGCACTGCTGCGGGCGCAGATCATTGATGGCAAGGTGCCTGGCGTTAAGAAGCAGTCGGAGCTTTACAGTGATGCCATGGGCCACGTTTCGGAGTTGGGACAAAGACTAAACGCCTACACGGTGTTCGCAGCCATCTACGGAGAGTCGCCGGTTGGCCTGCATGTTCCAGAATGGGAGAAGTCCGGCGACACGGTGCTACGCGCCCAGAATCTCTCCTTGCAGAAAGCCGCATGGGCTGCCGTGCAGATCGTGCCCGTGACCCGGAACACAAAGATCATTAAGGACCGGGATGATTGAGCCTCGTCGCATAACGCAAAATCAATTTACACCGAAGGTAATAACATGAACATCCTGAAACTAAACGTGGCGGTCTTCTCGTCGCTTATCTCTCTTCTCTTCGCAGTCGTCGATACGGCTGCATCGAAACCGCTCGGATTCCGCCCCGGTCCGAACGCTACCGTTATGCTGAACGGGAAACCGTACCGCGGCGTCGGTATTAACTACTTCAGTTGCTTTCTGCGCACGCTAAAAGATGGCAACGACACTAGCTACGAGTCCGGCTTCGCGACGTTGAAGGCGAAAGGCATCCCGTATGCACGCTTCTGCGCCACCGGCTTTTGGCCACGGGACATGAAGCTCTACGTCGAAGACCGGGAAGAATACTTTCGTCGACTGGATGGCGTGGTTCACTCGGCGGAGAAACATGGCATTGGTTTGATCCCCTCGTTGTTCTGGTATTACGCCTGCGTGCCCGATCTGGTCGGAGAGCCGATGGATCAATGGGCCAACCCAAACAGTAAGACGCATGCGTGGATGCGCCAATACGTTCGCGAAGTGGTCACTCGATATCGCGATAACCCGACGATCTGGGCCTGGGAGCTTGGGAACGAATTTTCGCTCTATGCCGAAATCCTACATGCTGTTCGTCCCAAAGCTGATAGCCGACTCGGCACCCCAGAGACTCGCAGCAAACGCGACGAACTGACGTTTGACATGGTTCGCCACGCTTTCATCTCCTTCGCGACCGCCGTCAGGGAACATGACCCAAGCCGACTGATCTTTACCGGCGACAGTTTTCCGCGGCTCGCCGCATGGAACCTAGAGCAGAAAAAGAGCTGGGACCACGATACCATGGAGCAGTTCAAGCAAATGCTGATCAAGGCCAACCCCGACCCGATCAGCGGTATCAGTCTGCACGCTTACGAGGACGATGACCAGCGCTTCGCCCACGCCATGGAAGTGTCACGACTGGTGAATAAGCCCATCTTCATCGGCGAGTTCGGCGCGCAGCACGAAACCGAACCGCAAGCCGCCAAGTTCCGACGCCTGCTAAAGGCCATTGTCGACCACGAGATTCCGCTGGCGACGGTATGGGTCTTCGATCATCCGGCCCAGAAGGATTTCAACATCACAGCCGACAATGGTCGTGCCTATCAGCTCGACCTGATCGTTCAGGCGAATCAGAAGCTAAAAGCAAGTCGAATCCCGTGACGTGGTCCACGCCGACGTCTGTGTATACGGCGGTACGCCGGGCGGAATCACAGCCGCAATCTCCGCAGCTCGGGAAGGAGCATCAGTCATCCTCCTGGAGCAAACTAGGCATGTGGGCGGGCTGACCACGAGCGGCTTGAACCGCGATGAGTGCAACCACCTGGATCGCCAGACATTGGGTGGCCTTTGTGAACAGTTTCTTGAAGAGGCCGTCAAACGAAGTAACGGCAGGTGGACGGAGGGCAATAGCCGCACTTGGCAGTCCGGAATCGCCGAGCGGGTTTTCCTCGAAATGCTGAAGAAAGCCGGTGTGGAGGTGCGATATGAGCAGTTGCTGGATCAGGTAGGGAAAGACGGTACCCGAATCACTGAGCTTCACGTTCAGGGCGGTGAGATCTACCGGGCGAAGGTCTTCATCGACGCCACCTACGAAGGCGACTTGATGGCGAAGGCCGGAGTGTCCTACAGCGTCGGGCGCGAGTCTGCGGAGCAATATGGCGAATCGATTGCCGGCGTTCGCTACCTCGACGACAAGGTCGCCATCTCGCCTTTCGATGACGAGGGCAATCTGCTCTTTGGCGTGATGCCAGGCAAGCCTCCTGTAGCCGGTTCTGCGAGCGAGGTGCCGATCTGCTACAACGTCCGCCTGAATCTTACCACAGATGAGGCCAATAGGGTCCCGATCGAGAAACCGAGCAGCTACGACCCGATGCAGCACGAATTGCTGGCACGCGCTCTCGAGGCGGGCCTGCTGAAAAATCTCAGCTCCATTATCGGTATCTACCCAATGGGCGAAAGCAGTAAGCGGGAGCTGAACAATCGCCAGTTTTCAATCGTGTCCATGAGCATCCCGGGCGCACAAACCTCATGGGCCGAAACCAGTTTCGAAGAGCGGGAAGCGATTCACCAAAAATACCGGGACTATACCCACGGCATGCTCTGGTTCCTGAAAACGGATCCCCGGGTACCCGAGCGCATTCGCGACGAGATGGCACCCTATGGGTTTTGCAAAGACGAGTGGGTCGACAACGACCATTGGCCCCACTATCTCTACATTCGCGCGGCCCGTCGGATGCAGGGAGAGGTCATCCTCACCGAAGCGGACGTCATCGAAGACGTGGATAAAGAAGATGTGATCCACGTCGGCTCTCACTTCATCGACTGTCACCACGCGGCCCGCTACGTTTCCGACTCGGGCCACATCATCAACGAGGGACGGATCTGGAAAGTGGGGACGCGGTTCGACATTCCCTATCGCGCCATTACACCAAAGGCTGGCGAGTGTACCAATTTGTTAGTACCGGTATGTGCCTCTGCCAGTCACGTCGCCTTCTGCACCATCCGGTTGGAACCCACCTGGATGCACCTGGGCGAGGCGGCCGGGATCGCCGCGGCGATGGCCGGCAAGTCAGGGGAATCGGTGCAGGCGGTTGGCGTCAAATCACTGCAGGCTCGCTTGCTGGAGTTAGGCATTCCACTTGAGCATCCCGTAGGGCCGATGGCCTATGAAAAAAAGCGCGGTAAACCCAGAACGTTCTCGCCTGACGATGTGGTGAAGGAATTCTTCGCCAGTGCCGATAAGAATGGAGATGGAATGGCATCCCGGTCCGAATGGAATGCGGCGAGACCCACGTGGGAGTGGCTCTTTGACCACATGGACAAAGACAAGAACGGACAACTCGACCGGGCTGAGTACAAGGCCTGGCAAACCTACAAGAAGGAATATCCGGACTGGCACAAGTCCCTGCGGGATAGTCTCAACCAAGGCGGTGTGAAGCAGCGCAACTGACGCCTTTTTGTTGTCCATTCAGAGACTGATGAAACAACACGGGAGAGCGCTTCTGGGACATCCTCGTACTTGGAGACACTTCGGAATAATTGCTCGTAAATTGCTTTTTCACGCAGGCTTTCCCAGAACCTGTCACTGCGACCATCATCGGGAGAAATATTCGCAACGGGGATTTCAATAGAAAATAAAGTCAAAAAATCTGTCCAGATTCGCTGGCAGGGGGAGTGATAGACAGACGGACTGCTATTTCCCAACACAAAGAAACATACTATGAGAACTCGAACTCTTTCCCTCCCCCTGATTGCCGCTGTTACGGTCGTCTTCATGGCATTGTCTGCCTTTGCCGCGCCCAAAGCCAAGGCCGAGCCGAAAGTGGGTGCGATCCGCGTCCTATTTCTCGGCCACGAGAGCGAGCATCACAACAGCAACAAGTTCTACCCTATGTTGGCCAAGGGGCTTGGGCGGGATGCCATCTACTTTGATTACGTCACGAGCGTCGAAGAGGCGCTCGGCGACGCGGCTTACCTAAACAAGTTCGACGCTTTGCTGCTTTATGCGAACCATGGAAAGATCACGACCGGGCAATGGAAGAACCTGAAGGGTTACGTCGAGGGCGGAGGAGGCTTCGTGCCGGTGCATTGCGCGAGCTGGTGTTTCGGCAACGAACCGGGTTTCGACCAGTTGGTCGGCGGCCGGTTCGCCAGCCACAAGACCGGTACCTTCACCGCCAAAGTGATTGACCCGAAGCATCCGGCGATGGCCGGTGTCAAGGAGTTCGAGGCCTGGGACGAGACCTATAAACACAAGAACCACAACGAAAACGATCGCCAGGTACTGATGGTGCGCGAGGTGGCGGAGAAGGGTGACAATATTACCGACCCCGAGCCGTGGACCTGGGTGCGCACACAGGGCAAGGGGCGTGTCTTCTACACCGCGTCGGGCCACGACGAGAGAGTGTGGGGGCAGTCGGCCTTCCACCAGTTGCTCAAGGCGGGGATCCTTTGGTCGGTGGGCGATGCAAGGAAGCAGTCGTATGAAAAATTCATCGCTGGCCGTGTGCCACTGAAATACGAGAAGCGCGACCACATTGCCAACTACGAGAAACGCCCCGAGCCGCTGCCTTACCAGTTTCCGCTCTCAGCGAAGGACAGTATGGATTATACTCAGGCGCCGGTCGGCTTTCGGTTGGAGCTGTTCGCCAGCGAGCCGGACGTCATCAACCCCATCGGCCTCGCTTGGGACGAACGAGGTCGCCTGTGGGTCGCCGAGACCGTCGACTACCCGAACGAGATGACGCCCAACCGTGTCGGCAACGACAAGATCAAGATCCTTGAAGACACCGACGGCGACGGTAAGTGCGACAAGGTAACCGTGTTTGCCGAGGGTCTGAACATTCCCACTTCGCTGACCTTCTCGCGCGGCGGGATTATCGTCGCTCACGTGCCCGACTTCTTATTTCTGAAGGACACCGACGGAGATGACAAGGCGGACGTGCGCGAGGTGCTGACGACAGGGTGGGGCACGAGCGATACGCACGCCGGGCCGTCGAACCTGCGCTATGGATTCGACAACTGGATCTGGGGAACAGTCGGATACTCGGGCTTCAGAGGTGAAGTGGGCGGCAAGAAACTGGGCTTTGGTTCCGGCGTCTTTCGCATGAAGGCGGACGGTTCGCAATTGGAATTCATGCACCAGTTCAACAACAACACCTGGGGCCTCGGTTTTAACTCCTCGGGCGACGTCTTTGGCTCGACCGCCAACAACAACCCCAGCTTCTTCTGCGGCATCCCCGCCACTGCCTACGGTAGCGGCAAGAGGGGCATGAGCGCGCGAATGATCGCCACCGATCGCTCATTCCATCCGATCACACCGAACATCCGTCAGGTCGACGCTTTCAATAACTATACGGCTGGCGCGGGTCAGACGGTGGCGACCTCGGCGGGTTTTCCTGAATCGTATCGCGACAAAGTAGCGTTCATCAGCGGTCCAACCGGGCATCTGCTCGGGAAATATCACCTTTCCCGCGCGGGTTCGGGCTACAAGGCGAAGAACGACTTCGCGTTCCTGGCCTCGGCCGACGAGTGGTTTTCGCCGGTTGCGGCGGAGGTCGGTCCGGACGGCAACCTGTGGGTCGCGGACTGGTACAATTTCATTATCCAGCACAACCCGACACCGAGCAAAGCGCGCGCAGGCTATGACGCGAAGAACGGCAAGGGTAACGCACACATCAATCCGAACCGGGACCGTGGCCACGGTCGGATCTATCGCGTGGTGTGGGACAAGGCACCGGAGGCGAAGATCAAATCGCTGGCCGGCGCGAGCGACGCACAATTAGTGGCTGCGATGGACAGCGATAATTTGTTCTGGCGTCAGACGGCGCAACGGCTGTTGGTCGACGGCGGTAAGAAGAGCGCGCCGGCCGCGCTCAAAATGCGCGTTTCGGCTGGCGGCGCTGGCGCGATCCAGGCGCTGTGGAGCTTGCACGGCCTTGGCAGTCTCGACAAGGAGACACACCAGCAGGCGTTGTTGAGCAAAGACCCCGCTCTGCGTCGAAACGCGATCACCGCGTTGGGCAATGACGCTGCAGCGCTGCAGTTGTTCTTCGATACCGCGGTGGTGCAGGACGAGGACCTGATTGTGCGTCTCGCTGCGTTCAATAAGATGGTCCAGTTTGAGGATAAAGAGACAATTGTGCTTGCGGCCAAGGCATTGATCACGGATTCGGCCAATGCCGATGACATGTGGCTGTCGCAGAGCCTGCGCAACGCGGGGGCTGGCACCGTGAAGAAAGGCCCGGCAACGTTTGGCAAGGAATTGATCGTCAATGGTTCGTTTGAGAACGTGGTCGGCGACATGCCCGTCAGATGGACCGAACGAGCGTATCGTGGCACGGCACAACACCGGGTGGCGAACATTTCTCATACAGGCAAGCGGTCGATCGAGATCTCGGCTGACAAGGCGGCCGAGTACGGGGTCTATTTTAAGGTCCCGGTGGAAAAGCACTCAGAATACGAACTCAGCGTCTGGATCAAGACGGAGAATGTGGCCGGTGGAGGGCGTGGCGCAATGCTCTACATTAGTGGCAACGACACGCCGGGCAGTAAGTCTGTGAAAGGCACGAAAGACTGGACGCAGGTGAAGATGCGTTTGAAGTCGGGCCTGGACACCTCGATGAACATCACCTGCCTGTTCGGCGGTTGGGGCATTGTCACGGGCAAGGCGTGGTGGGACGACGTCAGTCTGCGCAAGGTCGAGTATGAGGTCATCAGGAGCGACGAATCGGAGGCTGTGGTCAAAGGCGATGTGGGACGCGGCAAGAAGATTTTCATGACGCATCCGATCGCAGGTTGCATCCGCTGCCACGTCGTGAACGGCGTGGGTGGCCCGGTCGGCCCGGCTTTGGACACCATCGCATCGCGGAAGCAAGAAGATTATATTTTGCAGAGCCTCGTCGATCCGGGGGCGACGATCGCTGAGGGTTACGTGGGGAAGGTATCCCCGATGCCGCCGATGGGAGTGCTGTTGAAGCCTCAAGAGTTGGCCGATGTGTTGGCCTACATATTGACGTTGAAGTAAGGTGGATAGGATCGTTTTGTTAGGATGATCAATCTGCAGAAAAAGGAAATAAAGATGATGAAACGCATGGCGCTACTTCTCGCAACCTTGATGATCGGCCTGCCCTGGGCAGCTGCCGAGGGCGACGGCTATTACGGAAAGACGAAGGTTGCCCCCAAAGCGCAAGTGAAGGCCTATCCTTTCGATCTCGGCCAAGTGAAACTGCTCCCGAGCGCATTCGAGAGAGCGATGAAGGTCAACCAGAAGTACCTGCTGGATCTCGACGCCGACCGGATGCTCTGGCCGTATCACGAACGCGCCGGCCTGCCGATCAAAGGCGAGCGCTATGGCGGCTGGGCACGTAAGGACGTCGTGGGCCAGATCAGCGGCCACTACATGAGCGCCCTGTCCCTGATGTACGCCAGTTCTGGCGAGCAACGCTTCAAGGAACGTGTCGATTACATGGTCAGCGAAATCGCCAACGCCCAGCAGAAGCATGGCGATGGCTACACCGGCCCCGTCCGCACCGAGGTTTGGGAAAAGGTCTACAGTGGCGACTTGAAGGCTCACAAATGGGGGGTCGGCGGTGGCTATGTCCCGTGGTACGTCATGCACAAAACCTTCGCCGGCCTGATCGATGCCTATATCCACACCGACAACAAGCAAGCCCTGAAGGTGGTGCTCAAGCTCGCCGACTGGGCCAGGAAGGGGACTGGTAACCTGGACGAAGCGCAGTTCCAGGACATGCTCCGGGCGGAGCACGGCGGGATGTCCGAGTCGCTCGCACATCTTTATGCCATCACCGGCAATAAGGAGTATCTCACCCTTGCCCAGCGCTTTGACCACAAAGAGATTCTTGATCCGCTGGAGAAGAAAGAAGACAAGTTGGCGGGCTACCACGTCAACACACAACTCCCCAAGATTCTCAGCGCCGCCCGCCTCTACGAACTGACCGGCAACCCGCGTTATGGAACGGCTGTCAATTTCCTCTGGGATCGGGTGATCAACACCCGCTCGATGGCCCCCGGCGGCGTCGATCTTCGCGAGCACTTTTACGAAGCGGGCAGCGAGTCGGAGCACCTCCACTGGAACAGCAGCGAAACCTGCTCGGTCTACAACATGTTGAAGCTGACCCGCTCGGTGTTCAGTTGGAACCCTTCAGCCGCCACGATGGACTACTACGAGCGAGCGCTTTACAACCAGATCCTGGGCTCACAAGACCCCGACAGCGGTGGCATGACCTACTTCTACAACCTCAAGCCGGGTCACTTTAAAATCTACAGCACGCCGTTTGATGCCATGTGGTGCTGTGTGGGCTCAGGAATCGAGAACCATGCAAAGTATGCCGACACCATTTACGCTCACCATGCCGACACCCTCTGGGTCAACCTCTTCATCCCCTCGGTGCTCGACTGGCAGGAGAAGGATGTCCGCGTTCGCATGGAGACCAAATTCCCGGCAGAGGACATCATCACGCTCACGGTGAACACCAAAAAAGCTCAGGAACTCGACCTCAAGATTCGCGTTCCGTATTGGGCGACCCAAGGGGCCGAAGTCACCATCAATGGCAAGAAGCAGAACCTGAAATCAACTCCCGAGAGTTACCTGACCTTGTCGCGGCAGTGGAAGGACGGCGATAAAATCGCGGTCCGCTTGCCGATGAATCTTCACCTGCGCCCGGCACGGGACAAAAAGGATTTGATCACCATTATGTATGGTCCGGTTGTGCTTGCGGGCGAACTCGGCAGCGAAGGAATGCCGAACGATGTCTCCTCAAACCAGAAGGCACACAGTGGCGCCGTCGATCCCCCGGTTCCCGTGTTTCTGGTCGATGCGAACAAAGACCCCTCCTCTTGGCTCAAGCGAGTTCCCGGCGAGACCCTTCGATTCAAAACGGTCGGCGCGGGCAAGCCGAACGATGTGACCTTGATCCCTCTCTCTGATTTGCACCACCAACGCTACACCGTCTATTGGCAGTTCCTGTCCGGGGACGCATGGAAAGAAAAGCTGGCCTTGCAGGAAGCGGAGCAGCGGCGACTCAAAGTAATCGAAGAGGCGACGATCGACTTGGTCACACCCGGCACAAAACTTGAGAAATCCCACAATCAAAAGGGAGAGAACACCTATTCCGGGAGCGCTTTCGGAGGCCAATGGAGAGATGCGAGGGGAGGGGGATGGTTCTCCTACGACATGAAAGTCCTGACGGATCAGCCGGTTTTTGCCCGGGTCAGGTATTGGGGCGGTGACTCGAACAACCGGATATTCGACATTCTGGTTGATGACCGCAAGATCGCCACCCAGGAGCTCAACGCCCCCAAGCCGGGACAGTTTATGGATGTCACCTATGAAATTCCTTCCGACCTGACGAAAGGTAAACAGCGGGTGACGGTTAAATTCCAGGCTCACCCGGGCGCCATGGCGGGCGGCATTTTTGGCTGCAGGATCATGACGTCGAATCTGACCGATAAATAGATTCGTGATGAACACGAATCCCACACGTTTTGGTCAGGATGGGTACTGCCTTTTTCGAGATGTGCTGACGTCCGAGGAGATTGGCGGAATACGGACCGAGCTCGATCAGGCCATTGCAAACCTCCCGGAGAAGCAGGTCGTCTACAAGGACGGCGAGGATCGGGAGGTGGATGCTCGGCCGGAGTACATGACGGAACCGCATCCGAAAAATCCATACTGGTTAGACCTGTGCCGGCATCCACGCGTACTCGACGCGGTGGAAGCAGTGTTGGGGCCGGATTTGATTCTGATCATGTCGCATTTGATCGTGAAGCCCCCGGAGGATGGTCTCCCGGTGGCCTGGCATCAGGACAACACCTACTGGCATTCGATTGACGGGACGGATGTGGTGACGGTGTGGTTGGCCATCGACGACGCCGACGTGTCGAACGGATGCATGCAGGTCATTCCCTGCACCCACGAAGGGTACCCCGCAATGGAAAAGGTCAGCACCGGAAAAAATGATCTGCTTGGCCTGACCGTGGAGGTATCGGAAGAGATGACGAAATCCTCCGTCGCCCTGGAGATGAAAGCCGGAAGCCTTTCGATTCATGACTCGTACGTGGTTCATGGGAGCGATGCCAATACCAGTGACCGACGGCGTGCCGCCTACACCATGCGGTATGCCAATGCGAACACCGTGACGGTGGATGTCGACCAGCATTGGGTTCCCGTCTACCTGGTCCGGGGAAACGGTGGAGCAAACGCGGATCGTTACGTCGATGCCCGACCCGGTTGAACCGTCGAGAAGTTTTGAATCACACGTAGATGGATAAGGAAAACTGATTATGAATATTCAAAGACACCTGGGAATCGTTGGCGTGAGCCTGAGCGTGAGTCTTGCCCTGACCGTCCTTTTGGGCGCGCCGGCACATGGCGTCGAGCCGCAGGTTGAACCGGCCACGTCGGCGCCGAAGCACCAATCGGTCAACCCTGCGCCTCGGATCGCCGATTGGTGGTTCGCCCGCCAGGCGGAAAAAATCGGCCTGATGAGCAAGGGAGAGTTCGATCTGTTGATGGTAGGCGATTCCATTACGAACAATTATGAAAATGAAAAAGTTGGTTTGAAGGCATGGGGAAAATACTTTGTGCCGCTCAAGGCCATCAACTTGGGTTTTGGCGGTGATCGCACGGAGCACGTGCTTTGGCGATTGGATCATCTTCCCGTCTTAAAAAAGGCGCCGAAGGGCGCTGTTGTACTCATCGGCACGAACAACATCTGCTGGGGCAGTGACACACCGAAGCAGGCCGCCGAAGGCGTCCAGGCGGTTGCCGGGAAACTGAAAGAGATCTATCCCGATATGAAGGTCCTGGTGCTTGGCGTATTGCCGCGCAGACGTAATCTCGACCATCCGCATCGCAAACAGATAAACGAGCTCAACTCCTATCTGCCGGATCTGCTCAAGGGTATGAAGGGGGTAACATTCAAGGATATCGGTCCCGCTTTTCTTGATGAGAAGGGTTTCTTGTCAGAAGAGATGATGCCCGATACCACGCATCCGAGCGAGAAGGGGCACGAAGTCTGGGCCGAAGCCATTGCGGCCGATCTAAAGGAAATGCTGGGTGAATAGGGCGTTGCTTTGCTCGTGGACGATTATCTTTGCCGGCCTTTTATTCGTCGCATTTCCAGAGACCGGCTTTGGGACGGAATATGACATCATCAGGGATGGTAAGCTGACCAGGCACGGGGCGATTGTTGGCCGGTTCACTCGAGCAGGCGACGGGAAAGACGGCAAGGCCTTCGTGCTGAATGGCCTGTATGAGTTTGTCTATGCCGGTGCGGGTTTCCGCAATACTGACGCGCGGATCCACGCCAGACTCTCCATGAACAAGCTCGGCAACACCGTCGCGTGCGTGCTTGTCAACGGACACTGGTTTACCTTCGACATGGGTCCCGGCAATAAGATTGGCGTGGCATGAATATGACCCAAAAGACATCTATGTAAAACTGTTCAGCCAGGGAGGCGATGTTAAGGTTAAATCAATCACCTCATGGAAAATGAATTCTATTTACACAAGTAGGAAATAATAACATGAACATCCTGAAACTAAACGTGGCGGTCTTCTCGTCGCTTCTCTTTCTTTTCTTCGCAGTCGTCGATACGGCTGCAGGAGACGACTACGTTAACGGCAAACTCGGCAAGGCGCTGACCCTCGGCCGCAACGCGTCCAGCGTCAAGATCCCGCACTACGCCGGACTCAAACCGGACAAGGCGATCACGATCTCCGCGTGGATCAAGCCGCAAAGAGTCGGCAAAGGCGAGTGGGATTGGCAGGAGATTTACAGGAAAGAGGATGGCAACGCCCGAGCCCTCCTGGCGATTGGCGAGTACGAGAAGAAGCACAGCCTCTGCTTCGGCTTGGGGATCGGCGGGAAGTACGTCGACCATGGCGCACCGTTTGAGCCCGCCAAGTTGCTCGACGGGAAATGGCACTTGGTCAGCGTGACGTTTGACGGCAAGGCCATCAAATTATACGCAGACGGTCAGGAAATTGGCGCCAAGACGGTCACCGGATCGATTGATACAGGTGGTGAAGCCCCGGCCTATATCGGCTCGTATAAAGGGAGCGGTGAGTTTTTTAAGGGCGGCATCGACGATGTGCGACTCTATAACAGCGCTCTGTCCGCAGGCGAAATCAAGACGATGGCCCTGGCTGACGGCAAGGCCGCTGTCAACGGAATCGTCGGCTGGTGGACGTTCGATGGTGACCTTAAGAACAGCGCCGCGGATGCGCCGAAGAACTTGCTTGCAACACTGGAAGGCACACACACTCCCGTCATGCCGAAGAGCCTGCCAAGCTCGTGGCTTACTTACCATCTTGCGCATCCCGGTCCAGACAATGCCAGGCCCGCAGATCCAAACTGTGCCATCTATTATGGCGGTCTTTATCATCTTCACTATATCTATCAAAACAGAGGGCACTCTTTTGCACATGTAACAAGCAAGGACATGGTGCATTGGGAGTGGCAACCCAGTGTTCTCGCGCCGTTCAAAACTGGGCATGGTATGTACAGTGGTACTGCTTTCCTTACCAGAGAAGGTAAACCGGCCATCATCTATCACGGTGAGGGTTCCAAAAGAAACCAGATCGCTTTTGCACAGGATGATAAGCTCAACAAGTGGTCAAATCCATTTACAGTGGAGCCCAAAACAGCCGACGGTAAACCAGCAGAAAAAATGCGCCATTGGGACCCTGATTGTTGGGTTATGAACGACACCTATTACGCGCTTGGTGGGGGGCAAAACCCGACGCTGGCAAAATCAAAAGATCTCAAAACCTGGGAGTTTCTCGGCGAACTGCTGCATCCGGATTTCCCCAAAGACCTGGGCGTGCCTAAAGGCGAAGATATCTCCTGCGCCAACATGTTCAAAATCGGCGACAAGTGGATGCTCCTGTGTATCAGCCACAAGCTGGGGGCTCGTTATTACCTAGGTGATTTTAAAGATGAAAAATTCCTTCCCGATCATCACGCCATGATGAACTGGGGGGGGGGGGACTTTTTTGCCCCGGAGTCACTTTTGACTCCAGATGGTCGACGTGTGATGTGGTCATGGTGTACACCGCCCATTAAGGCCTGGGGGCAGAAAGGTAAAACAAGTGATCTCGCTTCGCTGATGGAAGGGGACAAGAAAATTCAGCGGGGTATACAGTCTTTGCCTCGCGAGCTCAGCCTTCCAGAGGATGGCGTGTTGCGCATCAAACCTTTACGCGAATTGGAAAAACTTCGTTCCAACAAGAAGCAAGAGAAAGATATTCAGATAAAAAGCGATACCGCTTACACCGTCAAGAAAATGGCCGGTGACACGCTTGAGTTGGAAGTGACCTTTAGCAACCCCGCCGCCAATGACTTTGGTGTCAAGGTCTTGTGCGCCAAAGACGGGAGCGGCGGCTTCACCATCTCTTCTGGCAAAGCGAGTAAGGTTTTGAACGTCGGGTATATCCAGCCACCTTTTGAATTGAAAACGGGAGAAGACCTGACCTTGCGGATATTCATCGATAAAAGCATGATCGAGGTGTTCGCCAATGACAGGCAGGCCGCGGTGGCGTGGCATGAATATGACCCAAAAGACATCTATGTAAATCTATTCAGCCAGGGGGGCGATGTTAAGGTTAAGTCGATCACCTCATGGAAAATGAATTCTATCTATACATCCAAGGGTGTATCGAGGAAGTCGGACGGTGACAGCAATGGATCGGTTTCAGACAAGAAGTTGCAATCGATGTTCTACAAAGCACACCACCAAGAAACCGGTAACATGTGGGACGTTTGGCTCCAATATCATGAAGGCACATACTACCTGTACTACCTCGCAAACGTCGGCACATACCGCTGGAGCTGGGACAATATTTCCATGGCCACGTCGCCTGATGGCGTACACTGGACTGAAAGGGGTCCGATCCTAAAAAAGACTCCGGGAGCCAAGGGGATGGGTACGGGTTCGAGCTGGAAGTCACCGACCTTCGAAAAGGACGGCAAATTCTATATGAATTTCTCCGAGCAGATGCCCGGCGAACCTCAGAACATCTATTTTGCCGAATCCGCGGACCTCCTTCACTGGAGCCGCTTAAAGGGGGAAGAATACCGATTCGTACAGAACGAACAATGGTACACGAAGAAGGGTCGCTGGGACTGCATTTGGACCACTCCCAAGCCAGGGGGCGGACTCTACGGTTACTGGACCGCAAATCCGGATCGCTCGAAGAAGGACGCCGCTGACGGGCTATTCGGCTTCGGTGAGTCGCTCGATGGCGTGAACTGGAAAGCACTTGCGCCTCCCAGTGTTATCGATGATGAGAACAGTGGAGAGGTCGGCGCGGTGGAGAAGATCGGTGACAAGTACTACATGTTGTTCGGCCACTATCCCGCCATGACGACACTTGTTGCAGATCGACCCGAAGGCCCCTTTCGCAAGGCAAAGAAGAATTACAAGGTCTTAACAGGGCATACCTACTTCTCTCGCTTCTTCCGTCACCCCGAGGGCATGCTGGCCTGTCATTTCACCCAGGCTCGGGACGTACAGGTCTCATTCGCACCAATAAAGGACGTGCGTATCGATGACGAGGGAACGCTGCGGTTCGGGTGGTGGAAAGGAAACGAGAAGATGAAACACCGGTCAGTCGCCGTTAAAAATCCGCTTGATTCCAACGCCGCTGTCGCCTTGCTCGGCAATACCTTCGATACGAAACAGGGACTTATTATTGAAGGAGTCCTGCGGCTGCCGAAGACAAAGGATTCGCCACGCTGCGGGGTGTACGTTGAATGCACGAATAATTTTGGAGCTGGCCTGTTGATTGACAGCAGCGGGGTCGCTGAGTTGGGCCTGATGAACGCGGACGGCACAGGTTTCAAAATGGAGAAGCGCGTCGACCGGGAGATGACGTTCGATAGCCCGGCAGCATTTCGCTTACTTGTCAGAGGATCGTTAATGGAATTCTATCTTGACGATATCCTGATCGAAAGCTTCGCACTGCCAGCCAATGCTAGCGGCAGTATTGGACTGATCAACGCTGGGGATACCATCGGCACAGTGAAAGCTTGGAATTAGGTTGAAACTCACTACCCACAACGCAAAATCAATTCACATCCGAGGTAATAACATGAACATCCTGAAACTAAACGTGGCGATATTCTCTTCGCTTATCTTTCTTTTCTTCGCAGTCGTCGATACGGCTGCAGGAGGCGACTACGCGGACGGCAAACTCGGCAAGGGTTTGATCCTCGACGGTAGTTCGCACACCGTCAAAATACCCCACTACGCCGGACTCAAACCGGGCAAGGCGATCACGATCTCCGCGTGGATCAAACCCGAGCGCGTCGGCAAAGGCGGTTGGCAGTGGCAGGAGATTTACAGGAAAGAGGATGGCAACGCCCGAGCCCTCATGGCGATTGGCGAGCGCGAGAAGAAGCACAGTCTCTGCTTCGGACTGGGGATCGGCGGGAAATTCGTCGAACAGGGCGCACCGCTTGAGCCCGCCAAGTTGCTCGACGGGAAATGGCACTTGGTCAGCGTGACGTTTGATGGCAAGGCAATGAAGTTCTACGCAGACGGTCAGGAAATCGGCGCTAACACCAAGGCAAGCGGCGCGATTGACACGCACGGCGAAGCCCCGGCCTATATCGGCTCGTACATGGGGAAGGGTGAGTTTTTCAAGGGCGGGATCGACGATGTCCGGATCTATAACCGCGCCTTGTCCACAGGCGAAATCAAGACGATGGCCCTGGCTGATGGAAAGGCCACCGTCGACGGCATCGTCGGCTGGTGGAAGCTTGACGGAGACGTGAAAAACAGCGCCGCCAAGACGGCCACCGGATCGGTGGCAGAGTTTCGCGGTGTCGACAGGAAGTGGAAGGCGACCCCCTTCAGCCTTGCCGGGGCGCGGCTAGATATCCGTGCCGCTGGTGAGGCGGCAGTTCGCGTCACGATTCGGCCGATCGATTCTAAACAGGAGTTTCCTTACACGCCTGCTTTGATTCAACGGGAGTATGCCAAGCCGGTCATCACGCTACAGAAACTCGATTCGAACTTCAAACCACGCAAAGCAAAGGTGGGCCATTTAACCGTCGAGGTGACAGCCAAGCCACTGACCGTGTTGGTGACCACGTCGGACAACAAGCCCGTGCAGAAGATCACCTTTACGCCCGATGGGAAAATGTCCTTCGCCCTGGACGGTCATCCGGTTCTGGGTCTGGGCGAAGGCGGCCCGAAGCAGAGCGGCAAATGGCGGGACGACAAGGTTGAGTTCGATCGACGCGGTCGGGCGCACGTTCTGCAACCTCGCTATGACACCATGGCCTATGGCTCACGAAGTCCCGTGGCGCTGCTCGTCGGCACGGGCGGCTGGGGATTGTTTGTTGCCACGCCCTGGGGCGACATTGATCTGACGTCCAAAGAAACCGGAACCTTTACACCCGCCGTCCCCATTGTACCGGGCACCGTGGTTTCTCGAAAGCAGCAGCGCCAGGGTCGCATCGGCTTGCCCCCAGCCGCTTGGAAAACGGACGTCTACGACGTGTTTGTCTTTGATGCGCACGAACCGGCCGCGTTCATGAAAGACGTTTCGACGATCTCGGGACCGGCCGTCCTGCCGCCGCGTTGGGCGATGGGTTACATGCAATCGCACCGGACCTTGGAAGATGACGCGCAGATGGTCGGCATCCTCGATACCTTTCGTGAAAAACAAATCCCAGTCGACGCCGTAATCTACCTCGGCACCGGCTTCACGCCACGGGGCTGGAATACACATCAGCCCTCGTTCGAATTCAATCGCGGTGTGTTCAAGCGTGAACCCAAGGACGTGCTCTCCGATCTGCACGCGCGCCATGCCAAAGTCGTCGTCCACATGATCCCATGGGATCGCGGGCGTCTGGAAACACTGCACGGATCCATTCCGCCCAAGTCCGGCGAGACAGTCGACAGCCACCACATCGATTCTTATTGGAAAGAGCACAACGCGCTGGTCGACACCGGCGTCGATGCGTGGTGGCCCGACGAGGGCGACTGGTTCAGCTTCCACGAACGCATGAAGCGCCATCAGCTCTATTACGAAGGCCCCCTCTCCAAAATACCGAACGTTCGCCCCTGGTCTCTGCATCGTAACGGCCATCTGGGCGTGGCGCGTTACGGCGGGTGGATCTGGTCGGGCGATACGCACGCTTCGTTCAAAACCCTCGAAGCGCAGATCGCCGTGGGCATCAACCACTCGCTGAGCCTTTCACCCTTCTGGGGCTCGGACATCGGCGGTTTCTATCCCACTCAGGATCTGACCGGTGAGCTCTACGCCCGGTGGTTTCAGTTCGCCGCCTTTACCTCATCGTTCCGCGGACACGGACGAACTTGGCAGATGCGACTACCTTGGGGGTGGGGCCTGGACAACATGGGGCCGAAAGAGAGCGGGACGCCTCCCTTAGAATCGGAGCTTAACAATCCCAAGATCGAACCGATCGCCAAAAAGTACGCCGAACTGCGCTACCAATTGCTGAGCTACAACTACACGCTGGCTTGGGAAGCCCGGGCGACGGGAATGCCCATGATGCGATCGATGTGGCTGCACTATGCGGACGACAAGAAGGCGAGGGGGGTAGGCGACCAGTACCTCTGGGGGCGCGACTTGCTCATCGCACCAGTGTATAAGAAAGGCGCGACGGCCCGAGAGGTCTATCTTCCAGCAGGAAAATGGTACGATTGGTGGACCGGCAAGCTCGAGACCGGCGGCCGCACCGCTGAGCGCTCCGTAGATCTAGCCACGATGCCGATCTATGTTCGCGGAGGCGCGATCGTGCCGGTCGACCCCATCCGTCAATACACCGGACAAAAGGTCGACGAGCCCACGACACTCAAGATCTACCGAGGCGCCAACGGTAACTACACGCTGTACGACGACGACGGCATCAGCCTTGATTACCTCCAAGGCGATTCAGTCCAGACACTGATCAAGTGGGACGATGCAGCCAAAACGCTGAGCCTCGAACCGGCGTCAAAGCAGACGGCCACGCGCACGTTCCAGGTTGAACTTATTCCTGATGGCGTGACCAAGAAGATTCAATACACGGGTCAACGCGTCGATCTGAAATTCTAATAAGACACGAGGACTATCATCAAATCATTCACTCAGATCCAACGTAAATCATGGTCAATAATGATCCTGCCCTAACATTGTGGGAGTAAACGCGATGAATGGAATCCTCTGCTGGATAGGCGGCCTGGCTTTTGCACTACCGCTGCTCAACGCCGCGCCGCCGTCGCAGGCATCCGCTAAATCGGAACGCCCGCGGGTCGTCGTCCTGACCGACATTACCAATGAGCCAGATGATGAAGAATCGCTGGTGCGTTTTCTCGTCAGTTCCAGCGACTACGACGTCGAGGCGCTGATTGCCACGACCTCCACGTGGCTGAGGAAGAAAGTACGCCCCGAAAAAATCCAGGCCCAGATCCGCGCTTACGCGAAAGTCTATCCGAATCTGATCAAACACGACTCCCGTTACCCGTCCGCCAAATACCTGTTGTCGGTCACCCGTGCTCACTTACCGCTCTACGGCATGAGCGGCGTGGGTGATGGAAAGGACAGCCCCGGTTCCAACCTGCTCATCGCAGTCGTCGACAAGCCCGACCCTCGCCCCGTTTGGGTGACTGTCTGGGGCGGAGGCAACTGCCTGGCCCAGGCTCTGTGGAAAGTACGCAACACCCGGAGCAAGGCGGACCTGGCCAAATTCGTCGCAAAGATCCGCGTCTATACCATCAGCGATCAGGACGACACTGGCGCCTGGCTGCGCAAGCAGTTCCCCGGGCTTTTCTATATTGTCACGCCGAGCAAACAATCACATCACGAATACCACCTGGCCACATGGACGGGCATCTCAGGTGAACGCCGGTACAAGTTTGCCGCGCCGCCGAGTTATTTCGCCTGGATCAGCAACGCATGGTTGAGCCAGAACGTCATCCAGGGTCACGGTCCACTTGGGGCACTTTATCCGAAGTGGAAGTACATCATGGAAGGCGACACGCCGGCGTTTCTAAACCTGATCGACAACGGGCTGGCCGGCGAGATAAGCCCCAGCCACGGCGGTTGGGGCGGACGATACAAGCTCCGAAAACCTTCAGGCGAATCCCGCCCGATCTGGACCAACAGCCCTGACACGCTCACGGTAGAGGGGAAATCCTATACCAGCCCGCATGCAACCGTGTGGCGATGGCGGGAGGCCTACCAGAACGATTTCGCCGCCCGTATGGATTGGTGCATCGCAGGCAATCGCCCAGACGCCAATCACCATCCTGTGGCGGTTGTCAACGGCGCCGAGGGCAAGAGCATCATCGCGATAACCGCCAGTCCCGGCCAAACTCTCACACTCAGCGCCGCAGGCTCATCCGATCCTGATGGCAACAAGATCACTTACAGATGGTTTCAATACCTGGAGGCGGGCACCGCCAGCCGCACCGATATCGTGGGACAAGAAACCAGCAAGATCACATTCAAAGCTCCGAACGAACCGGGGCGAACCGTCCACATCATCCTGGAACTACGCGACAACGGAACCCCCAACCTGTTCGCGTACCGACGGACAGTCGTAACCCTCCGGGACAAATGTACTTCTTACTAAACCACAGGAAATAATCATGATATCCAGAAGAGTTTCATCCACGCGAAAATCGAAGACAAACAAAAGTCTTTTCATCGGCCTTTTGGCGCTGTTCAATTTTGGCAGTCTTGTTTCAGAAAGTTCAGGGGCTGAGTCTTTGGTAGACAAAGACAAGATCCTGAAGTCCATGGATTGGTTGCAAAACCAAGACTTCGATTGGTACAAGGCCAATATTCCCTTTCTGGAAACGCCGGACAAAGAAATTGACGCGACCTACTATTACCGCTGGGAACTGGTCACTCGCCACATCTGTTATGGCTCCCCCAACAGCGGGTACTCACTGACTGAATTTGCTAATCGACCTTCCTGGTCTGGCGCCTATGGGGCAATCGCTTGTCCATCGGGACACCAATTCAACGAAATACGCTGGATGCACAACCCACGCGTTGCGCGCGACTATCTCCGTTATTGGTTTAGAACGAAAGGCGCCCAACCCAGAAAATATTCATCGTGGTTGGCTGACTCTGCCTGGGCGGTTCATCAGGTTCATCCCAACAAGGCCTTCATCATCGATCTTTTCCCGGACCTGGTCAAAAACTTCAAAGGCTGGGAAGCTCGACATTGGGTCAAGGAAATGAACATGTTCTGGCAGACCGGACATGACGATGGCATGGAGTTCAACATCAACAGTCGTCAAACGAAGGACATCCTCAGAGGCGACCGGGCATTCCGTCCTTCATTCAACTCCTACATGTGGGCCGACGCCACTGCCCTGGCCAAAATCTCGGCATTGGATGAGGACAAGGAGTTGGAAAAGGAATATCTGGCCATCGCCGCGAATCTAAAAAAACAAATCCAGGAAAAACTCTGGGATCCCAAACGAAACTTTTTCTTTCCGATGTCGAGTCGGGAGGAAACAGATAAAGAGGGGAATATTGTCAAAGCACACACTCTCACCTATCAAAGTGGGAAATTCGCAGGCAACCCCCATGGCCGTGAACTACATGGCTATGTACCATGGGCCTTCAATATTCCCGACCCTGCCTTTGCCGTTGCCTGGCAGTACTTGATGGATCCGGAGTATTTCTACGCCCCTTTCGGACCCAGAACCACTGAGGTGAACGATCCTTTGTACGTACTCAAAACCGGCTGTTGCTGGTGGAGTGGGCAGTCCTGGCCATTTGCCACAGCCCAGACACTCAAGGCGATGGGCAATCTGCTGCAATTTTATGAACAGGATCAGATTAGTAAGAAGGACTACCTGACGGTGCTGCACACCTTTGCCATCTCTCAACGAAAAGACGGCAAACCCTATATCGCAGAAGCACTGAACCCCGACGATGGCTCGTGGCGCGGTCACGATATGCGCAATCGGAGCGAACACTACTTCCACTCGAGTTTCAATGACCAGATCATCACCGGCTTGATTGGGCTACAACCCGCAAGTGACATCAGCTTTGTCATTGATCCTCTGGCTCCAGAGTCGTGGGATTATTTTGCCATGGATTCCATTCCCTACAAAGGTCATATGATCAGTGTTCTCTGGGATAAAACAGGCGATCGCTATGGGGCAGGCAAAGGCTTTCATGTTTTTATCGATGGCAAAAAAACCAAAAGCACTCAGTCCCCTCGAAAAGTGACGATAGCTCTACCATCCGTACAGGAAGTCCCCATGGATAAAACCATTCGCTTCAACTATGCCGTTAACAACGATGGCGACTATTACCCGCGTTACAAAGCGTCATTCATCGCGAAGGGTACGTCCCTCAGCAAAATTTATGATGGCGAGTACGTGTATGACAGACAGCCCGCAAACCGCTGGACCAGCTATGGGTCTAAACAGAAACAAGATTGGCTTATTTGTGACCTTGGAGAAGCCAGAACCCTGGACACGCTGAAACTCTACGTCATCGACGATGGCAAGGAGGTGCTGGCACCGCTTTCCTTCACATGCGAGTACTGGAAAGATGAGAAATGGGTGACACTGCCAGGTCAAAAGCGATTTCCAGAAAAGGCCGCAGGCAAACGAGCGAACACCCTCACCTTTCCGGCACTCATGGTAAGGAAACTTCGTTTTGTTTTTCAAAATGCGCCCGACTCCGGCTCCGGTCTCACTGAACTTCAGGCCTGGGGACCGGGACGTCTCCCCTATACCCCGCCCCGTCCTCCACCAGGAAATATGGCCTTCAATCCCACCAACAAAGGCTACCCGAAAGCAACGGCCTCCTTTTCAGACCGATACGGCGGAGTCGCCAAAAGCACCATTGATGGAAAAATCAGGTTTCAAAGGGCCCCGGTCAACCGCTGGACCTCGTATGGGTCCCCTAACAAAACAGATTGGCTGGAAGTCGACTTTGGCGAGGAGAAGGTATTCAAAAAAGTGGTTCTGCATATTTACGATGATCATGGAGGCGTACAAACCCCCAGCAGTTACACCATCCAAACCCTCAAAGGAACGGAATGGACCGATGTGCAGAACATCCATAAAAGCCCGGCAGAACTCAGGGGCAGTTCAGAGAATACAGCCACCTTTCCCCCGCAGACCTCAACCAGGATACGCGTGGTCTTTACTCACAAGGGAAAAGCCAGATCGGGTCTAACCGAAATTGAAGTGCGGTAACTTCTCTATTAATAATTGGCCAAATGATGATCAAACGAGTGTTCGCATGTGTTGCTATTATCCTCCTGGCGGCCTTGACCACACAGGCAGAAGTTCAACTCTCCGGTGTCTTCGGCGACCACATGGTGCTTCAGCGGGAACGACCCGTGCCGGTTTATGGTACGGCCGTTGGAGCTGCAGTTCCAGGATGAATTATTCACGCTTTGCTTGTCCGGTCGAAACGACAACAAATGGGATCACTATGAAAAGTCTGTTCATTTTTTTAACTGTTTTTGCCTCTAGTTTTGCACTGACGGGAAAGCGGATTTTCGGTAAAGCAATATCTCTGTTGTTTGTTTCGGCGGCGTGTGCGCAGCGGATGTTCCATCGTTTGATCGGGATATACGCCCGATTCTTTCTGATCGCTGTTATGCATGCCACGGGCCGGATGAAAAAAAGCGCAAAGCAGATCTTCGGCTGGATACTCGCGAAGGTGCACTGGCCGATCTTGGTGGCTATCAGGCGATTGTTCCAGGGCAGCCGAATGAGAGCGAGTTGATTGCCAGGATCTTGTCTGATGATGTGGATGAAATGATGCCTCCGCCAGATTCGCATCTATCTCTCAACCCTAAGGAGAAGGCGCTTTTTCGCAGCTGGATCGAAGGAGGGGCCGAATGGGAAGGGCACTGGGCCTTTGAACCGCTCGTTAAACCGGCGCGACCCTCTTCCTT